>CAYPIX010000003.1:0-90698 GCA_964410875.1 uncultured Kofleriaceae bacterium | reverse complement strand
CATTTCCAATTCCGGATTGTGAGAATCTGAATTTCGCCCGGGGATCGCCTGAGTTACCACCGGGACGGAAGTAGGGGGGGGCTGAACGAAAAGGGGGTTAGGGAAGGGGACAGGGGTAGCGTCTGCGAACGCTTTCTTTTCGACCGCTGGATTGGTGGGATCCCCAGCGGTAATCTGCCCGGCAGTAACGGATTCTTGGGGGGGCTCAGGAATCGGTTCGGCCTCAAAAATTACGTCGAACTCTTCGGGTAGGTCTTTTTTTATTTCGTCCAATAGGGCAGGGAGATAATTCGACTCAAACCACAAACGTACATAGGGATTGGGCGCTCGCAATCGAATGACTTTCCCATCGATCCCGACACATTGGATGGGTTGTAGCCACATCTGGAAATTTTGCGGCGCTATTCGGCTCGCAAGACGCTCGACGGCATCGCTCCAAATCTCAGTCACAGACAGTTACTCCGGTTGAAGGGGGACGAATAAACATTCCTTGCCACAGGGTTTCCACAGGCAGTGAATGAGGAAAAAGGTAAACATAACAGTGTCTTGCAGTGCTATCCTAGGGATGCTGTGCGCAAGGTTGTGGATAGGGTTTGGCCTACTCGGGGGAGGAGCAGAGACACAGGGGGGTGCTTTCAGACTGATTGGAGGAGGACCGAAGAGTTGTTTCTTATGAGAAAAAACTCAACTTTTTTGCGGTCTAGTACTGGGGGTTCGAAAGCCGCGGAGTTTGGGGGTTCTTTTCGTTCGTGGGGCTATGTCTCTATCAGAGGGGGGAGTTAGAGTTCAAGTGTCGGCAGGGATCGATCTTGGAACCCCCGGATCTCATTTCACTCCCGTGTAACAATAAATTTACCGCTAAATATGACTCACGAGTGGTTGCTTGTGGCTATCTAACCTAAGTACTTGTAGATAAAGGGGAAAAACTCGTTGTTCACAGGGTGGGTTAAGCAAACCCGCGCTGCTTGGGCATTTGCGATACCACACCTGAGCGGGCCCGCACTACACCGGGGTTTGCGCGAATGTGGACGCAGTATTCCAGGTGTACTTGACCTAAGGACCGCGGTCGGATATCCCTGGCATCTTCTAAGAGCGGGAATTGTAAATTGAAGCGTACCTACCAGCCACACAACAAGAGTCGTAAGCGAACCCATGGATTTCGTCAGAGGATGAAAACTCGTGGCGGCCGCGCGGTATTAGCCCGACGCAGAGCGAGGGGTCGCAAGCGGCTCAGCGTTAGCATCGGTGGCAAGTAGTAGCGACCCACCACGCGATTGTGGATTCCCAAAAACAGCACGTATTACCAAGCGCGCTGATTATCTTGCGATTCAACGATCACCTACGAGACTTCATTCGAAGGCTTTCGTCATTGCGTATAGATCCGGGACCGGGCGGGTAGGTTTCACTGTAAGTAAAAAGGTCGGAAACGCTGTCATTCGAAATAGGGTGAAGCGTTATCTTCGAGAATTTGCTAGACAGTCCAGATGGCCGCCTAGCCGTTTTGACGTGGTTCTTATTGCGAAGCGGGAGGCAAAAGAACTGCGGAGCCGTAGCGCTGTAGAAAATGATTTATGCAAAGCAACGAGACAATTAGAAATGCGATGAGAGAGTTCCTCTGCACAGCAATACGCCTGTCTCGCGGTGTTTTAGGTTTTTTCAAGCCGTATCCGACTTGCCGCTACTTGCCCTGCTGTTCGCAATACGCGGTTGATGCAGTTCGCCAGCAGGGCTGCATTCGGGGTTCCCTTTCCGCACTTTGGAGAATATTGCGTTGTAACCCGCTATCGCAAGGTGGCATCGACCCTGTACGAGGAAGGTAGAGTATGGAAGACCAAGGCAAGCGTGTTCTGCTAGCGGTAGGCTTAGCTCTTGGCATCATGGTGGTTTGGCAGGCCCTCTTTCCGCCAGAAATTCCGCCGCCGTCTGAAGAGGTTGCGGAGAAAGCAAACACTGAGGCGACGAATAATGTTGTTGGGGCCACACCACAGAAGACTGGCGAAGCGAGAAAAAGTGAAGAAATCACTCAGTTCGCACTTCCGAAGGTAGAGGTGACATTTTCGAATTGGGGAGGCAGCATTAAGAGTTGGCGGCTTCTGGATTCCAGATATGTGGATCAAGAAAATGAAAAGCCACTCAATATGTCGCCAGTTGAGGAAGAGTACGCCCGAGCTCTCCGTGTCGAGTTTCTTGATTCCACGGCTTCCATCCCAGTCGATGCAGTTTGGGAGCTCAAAGAAAAACGAGAAGACGGTATTACCTACGAGTGGTCCTCGGCGAACCTCCGAGTAGAGAAACGCTATACATTCGGAAAAGCGGACTACACGATAACCCTAGAGGTTTCTGTGGAGAATCTCTCAGCAAACGAGTTGAAACAGTCTCTCGCGGTTTTTGTGACAGGGGTCCAAGACCCAGAAAAAGATAGTGGTGGAGGTATAGGCCGCGTACCACAGGTTTGGGCTGTGAACTGTTACGCAGGGGGGGAGCTCCAACAAGCGACTGTCGAGGAACTCAAAGAAGATGGTGCACTCAGCGATGTCGGCGCTCGCTGGTCGGGATTGGTTCATTCTTACTTTTTAACTGCGCTTACCGTTGGCGGAGAGCAAAACGGTGTCGATCGAGTTAGGTGCGGAGGATGGCTAGAGCGCGATGTGGTTCCCGCTAATCGGGGCGTTATGCACGCGAACCTCCGGTTCCCCGCCGTTCGACTTCGTTCAGGCGAAGTGAATCAGCGGCAGGTACTGGCATACATGGGACCAAAGTATCTCGATACCCTGGAACGGCTTTCTAGGGCCCAACCAAGGAATCCGCATCTGGAAAAGGCTGTCGATTTAGGTTGGCTGGGCTTTATCTCGCGACCGCTTCTCTCATTGCTGAAATGGTTTTACAGCTTTGTTGGCAATTGGGGCGTTGCGATCATCCTGATGACTCTGACCGTCAAACTGGCAACAATTTATTGGACCCATAAATCCATGGTCTCGATGCAGGAGATGGCCAAGCTCCGGCCACAGCTGGATAAGATTAAGGAAAAGTACGCAGAAGATCAGGAACGTCAACGGGTCGAGACGATGAACCTGTTCAAGGCTCACAATGTAAATCCGATGGCGAGCTGCTTACCAATGCTTCTACAAATGCCGATTTGGTTTGCGCTCTACCGGAGCCTTATGGTCGCTGCCGAACTCTATCGGGCGCCATTTGTTGAAGGTTGGATTGATGATCTGACTGCGCCAGATCCCTATTACATTCTTCCAATAGCGGTCACGGTTGTGATGTTTGTTCAGTCTAGACTGACACCACAAACTGCGACCGGAGCGCAACAGAAGATGATGCAGTACGGGATGCCACTAATGTTTGGCCTGTTCTCGTTCTTTTTTCCTTCTGGTTTGGCGTTGTACATGTTCACGAACACTTTACTGTCGGCTACCCATCATTTTTATATGCATAAGATTCGCCCCAAAACAAACGGACCGGTGGGGGAACGATCAGAACAACCGGAACCCAAAGAAACCCCAAAAACGAATAGGCAACCTTCGCAGGCTGACGGAAATGGTCAGAAGTCGAAAAATCAGAAACGACAAAAAAAGCGAAAGAAAACCAAGAAATCTTAGGAGAAACAATGAGCGAACAACAAACAGCGCCAAGCGCAACAGAAATTGAAAATGCGAAGGGGTTCCTGACAGGAATCCTAGAGCGGATGAAAATTGAAGGTGGCATCGAAGCACAGGACGAGGAAGGCCAGATTTGTCTCGATATAAAGTGCGACGAAGGAGACCTAGATAGGATTCTCGGCAGACGAGGGCAGGTAATAGATGCTCTTCAGCATCTAGTCGGCAAAATGCTGTCAAAAACCCGAGAGGAACGTGGGCGCCCGATTCTCGTTGATGCAGGTGGTTTTCGAGCGAAGCACATCAAAGGTCTTGAAGATCTAGGAGCGAAAATGGCAGAGCGCTGTAAAGAAAGCGGCGAACCAGTGAAGCTCCGCGCGATGTCGGCCTATGACAGAAGAATTGTCCATATGTCACTCGTCGATATTGAAGGTGTTCGAACCGAGAGTGAAGGTGAGGGCGAGGACCGTCGTTTGGTCATCTACCCTGAAAACTCTAGCGCGTCAGAATGAGTGTTTCTGTCGGGGAACCGGCAATTGCTGCTATCGCCACGGCTGCTGGGGCTGGTGGCGTAGGCATCATTCGAATAAGCGGTGGTGACGCGACTAAAATCGTAAAAGCATTAGTAGGGCGCACCAAACCCGTTAAGGATCGTCGGATAAATTACGGTCGAGCGATCGACGAGTCTGGCGGTGTTTTGGACGAAATTTTGTATTTTGTAATGAAGGGGCCGCGGTCCTTCACAGGGGAAGATGTCGCAGAGGTCCACGGTCACGGCGGAGCGATCAATATGGGAAGGCTCTTGCGGCGGATTTACCAATTAGGTGCGCGACCTGCGGAACCCGGAGAATTTACAAGGCGTGCACTTAACGCCGGAAGAATAGACCTGGTGCAAGCAGAGGCGCTTCCTGGTGTGGTCTCCGCTAGATGTGAGGCCGGGTTGCGAGCAGCGCAAAGTCAGTTGGCCGGGAAACTCGGAGAGGAAATTCGGAACCTTTCCTCCGATTGCCACAAGCTGATGGCACGGTATGAGAAAGAAATCGACTTCCCAGAAGATGATGTCTCGTGGGGCTCGAAGGATGAGAGCTTGAAGGCGCAAATACAAAACTGCCGCGAGAAAACCAGGCGACTTGAGAAAACGTACTCGGTAGGGAAAGCAGTAACGAACGGAATTACGGTTGCTTTGCGGGGAGCGCCAAATGCCGGAAAGTCAAGTCTTTTCAACGCCTTATATGGGAGGGAGAGAGCCCTCGTTGCGGAGGCTCCTGGCACGACGCGAGATTTTTTGGAGGGAGCGACGGAGTGGTCTGGTGTTCCAGTTGAAATTGTAGACACGGCAGGTCAGCGGTCTACCGATTGCGATTTGGAATCGAGAGGAATCGCATTAGGAGACAGGCGGTCGGCGGAGTGTGATGTGGAGATTCACTTAACGGAATGGTCAAAAGGGCTACGGGTTCCAAAGGGCGAGGGCCGCCAGATAAACGTGGTTAGCAAAATAGATTTGGCAGATGAGAAGGGGGAAGGTTTTTCCATCTCCACGAAAACGGGTTTTGGATTAGAGGAGTTAAAAGCAGAGGTGATTCGTCGCGTTGGTGCCGGCGGGAGCTCAGCTGAAGCCGTGCTTGTGACGACGGAAAGGCAGCGAGATTTGCTACGGCAAGCAGGCGACGCACTAACGAGAGCTTACGAGATGGCTGAAAAGAGCAAAGCGACGGAACTTGTTTCTAGTGAAATTGCGGCTGCCTCGGAACACCTAGATGGGATATTGGGGATTCGTTCGCGGGACGAGATGCTCGACGCTCTTTTCCGAGAGTTTTGTATTGGCAAGTAACTCGCCTAAAGCGGCCAGTTGATTTTCTGTGAGTTTCGCAGAAGGTATTCCTTACTTAGCTCGGGCATGTACGGCAGGGTCCCAAGCACGGGTACGTTTGAGATTCTTGAAATTTCCTTCGCATTTTCCTCAACAAAAACAGGGTCTTGCGCGGAAGCGCAGCTGAGGACGATCCCGAGAATTGGGATTGAGCGCGCTTGGGCTGCTTCAATCGTTAAGAGGGAATGGTTGATGGTTCCGAGCCCCGCTTCAGCAGCGATCAACATCGGAGTATTAAGAGCAACGGCAAAATCCGCGAATGAATTCTCTGCCGTCAAGGGGACAAGAAGTCCTCCGGCACCCTCTATGACCAGTGCATCGAGTTCCGCGAAGCGCGCGTCGACGCGTTTACAAAGAGCCTCCATAGAAATACATACTCCTGATTCGCGCGCGGCCGCGTAAGGCGCCTTTGGCGGATCGAAGTAGTATTCCGGTAAAGCGGTAACGCACTGCGTCATCGTCTTGACGAACTCCACGTCAGGGCAAAATGGTGAGCCCTTGACGGTCTTGCACCCGGTTTCGGCAGGCTTTTCATAGCCCACCAACGCTCCTTTACTCTGCAAATGGAGGATCAACGCGGTACTGACTAACGTCTTTCCCACATCCGTTCCGGTTCCTGAGACGAAGATTTTGGACATTCTCAGTTGCCCAACGTGTCACTAAGCGATTTCACCAAAGAGTCGAGCTCGTTATCGGTTATCGATAAGGGTGGCATTATGACGATGACAGGACCCAATGGGCGAAGAATCACTCCTTTTTCTCGGAGACCAAAACACAACTCAGCTGCGTCTTTTTCCACTAGTTCGATCCCAACCATCAAACCGCACTGACGGATTTCGGAAACGAAGCGATTGTCAGAAAGTTGGTCTGCCAACAATCTTTTTAGGTGGTCCGCTTTATTGTTTACGCTTGAGAGTACGTCTGTGCGGTCAAAGAGGTCCAAAGAAGCCAGCGCTGCAGCACAGGCAATTGGGTTCCCTGTGTACGTGTGTCCATGAAAAAAAGTTTTCCTTTCTGTATTTGAGCCAAGGAATGCTTCGTAAATTCTCTTGCTGGCCAGAGTCGCGGCTAGGGGAAGGGTCCCACCTGTAAGGCCTTTCGCAACGCAGACTAGATCCGGAAGAACGGCTGCGTGTTCATAGGCGAACATGGCGCCTGTTCGGCCGAAGCCGGTTGCTACTTCATCACATATCAGAAGGACGTTGTGAGCCTGGCATAGTTCGGCTGCTTGTCGAACGTAGTCTGCGTCATAGACGTGAATCCCTGCTGCACCCTGCACGAGAGGTTCAATGATCAGAGCGGCAGTTTCCGTAGAATTCTCACGCAAGGCGGCCTCTAGCGCCAGAATTCCGCGTTGCGTCCCCTGAGCCGCGGTCTCGTTCTTTTTCGGTACTGGGGCGTCGACCTTAATGCCTGGCGTTACGATTGGACCGTAGATTTCGTGAAATAAAGAGATGCCGCCCACGCCAACTGCCCCCAAGGTGTCACCATGGTAGGAGTTCTCGAGATGCAGAAAACGCTGCTTTTGCGGAAAACCGGTCTGTTGCCAGAACTGGTAGGCCATTTTCAAGGCAATTTCGACCGCTGAGGAACCGGAATCCGAGTAGAAGATCTTGGGTAACCCCGTCAGTTTGGAGAGCCTTGCGGCGAGCAGGGTAGAAGGCTTGTTTGATAGGCCAAGTAGAGTGGAATGAGCGAGGGTCTCGGCTTGTTTGGCTATGGCTTCAGTAATGTGTGGGTGCCCGTGCCCATGAACATTCACCCAGAGCGATGCAACTCCGTCTAAGTAGCGTTTGCCGCTGGAGTCGATTAGGTAATTGCCTTCCCCTCGCTCGATAACAAGGGGCGAGCTTCTGTTCCATTCCAGCATTTGAGTAAAAGGGTGCCAGACGTGGAGCTTGTCTAGGTTTTCTAGGTCGGTCATGCCGGAGTGGGAACCCTACGTTATTGCGGGCTCGCGCAAAATGGAAACCTTGAGCAAGGGAAGGGAAATGGTGCACTTGCGGGTATTGGGGGTTCCACGTGGAACAATGTGGGTTATGGGGTGGCGAAGTGTTCCACGTGGAACAAAGACCTACCCAGAGCGTCACAAAATGCATGGATTTGGCCCTCTTCGTGATCCGCTCGTATTGTGGCCCGTAGTCGCGATGTCCCTAACGGCACCGTTGGTGGCCTAATCGCCTGACAATAGAACCCCGACCTTTGCAAATCAGCAGCAATTGCCATTCCTCGCTCTTCCGTCCCCGTGGGAATCGGGAAAATAGGCGAGTCAGCTGAGCTGGGAATCCCTAGTTCTTCCAGGCGCTGCGCAAGTAACCGGCAGTTTCTGGACAGCCGAGCTTGTAGGTTTTTGCCATCGTTTTCGATTAGTCCCAGTGCTGCGGAGGAGGCAGCAACGACACTTGGGGGCAGACCGGTAGAGAAAACAAATGTCCTGGCCCGGTTTAGGAGTAGTTTTATGAGGGGTTCTTGGCCAAGGCAAAAGGCTCCGTAACTTCCGAGTGCTTTTCCAAAAGTACCTACAACAACCTCTGGAGTGACTCCACAAGCCTCGGATAGACCGGGCCCCCCTCCGGCCCAGCCAATAGCGTGGGCCTCATCCACATAGAGCTTCGCGCTGTGTTTCTTTGCCAAAGCGTCGAGAGAGCTTAGTGGCGCAAGGTCGCCTCCCATGGAAAAGACGCTCTCTGTGATTACCCATTTTTGCTTTCCAGGTTCACACTGGGAAAGCTTCTTGGTTAGATCAACGAGGTCATTGTGAGCGAAAATCTCGACTCGGGCGCGGCTTAGTCGGCACCCGTCGATGATGCTCGCGTGGTTGTGAGAGTCTGAAAAAACCACACAATCTTCGTCGGTGATGGCGGGAATGATGCCCGAATTGGCCGCGTATCCAGAGTTAAAAAGAAGTGCTGATCTGCCGAAGTAGGCTTCCAGTTGTGCCTCGAGTTTTTGGTTCGGGACGAGGTTGCCGGTCACCAGACGAGCGGAGCCAGCGCCCATCCCGAATTTGCAAATTGCTTTAGTGGCCGCGTCTTGGATTGTGGGATGTTCCGCGAGGCCGAGGTAGTCGTTGGACGCGAAGTTGACCAGGAGAGAGTTCTCGATTCTCAGCATCGCACCTCGACGTTGTAGTGGGGGTGACAGCTGCCTTAGCTGATTGACCGCCTCGATCGCCTGGAGTTTTTCAGAAAAAGACACGCCCCAAACCTAGCCCCTGAGGTTAGAACCGAACAGGAGAAAAGAACCTACAACCCTGGTTTGGGTTTGCGGAGAACAACGACTGCTCTACTTTTTTGCCCGGGGTTGGGAAAGCGTTGGACTCCTCTAGGAAGCTCGGTGCGTGCCCCGCCTTCGAAACCTATGACAATCCCACCGGGTCGAACCAGGCGAAGACCTCGCTCCAGCCATGTCGTGAGATTAAACGTGGCCCTAGAAGTTGCTGCGTCGAATTGATGCGGTGTGGGGAGAGCTTCTTCTCTTATTGCGAGGGCTTCGAAATTATCGAGCTTGAGCTCCCGTTTCGCTGCCTGTAGAAACGACCACTTTTTATGATTGGGCTCGACGGCGGTCACCTGAATGTTTGGATGCTCACATGCCAACGGAATCGACGGGAAACCAGCGCCCGAGCCGATATCGACGAGTGTATCCACTGCTTCTAGATGAGGGCTCGCGGTCAACGCATCATCCCAATGTTCACGAATCTGCTCCGGAGCACCAACCAATCGGTGGGTCCGGTTCCATTTCGTTAGCAGAAGCAAGAACTGTGAAGATAGTTCACTCATTCGTTCATTCTTGGTATAGCTGATGTAATTGTCGGAAATCAACCATGATAGAATATGCGTCAGGGGCTTTGGAAAGCGGTGGAAATACAACGGGCCGGCCACGGCTCGTCCTGGTCGACGACCGGGGAATACGGACAAGTGTTTTGGCCTTGGCTTTTCAGTGTTCGGGCTTTGAGGTGGCAATTTTTGCTTCTGCCGATGACGGGCTAGCAGCTTGTTTGGCACAACAGCCGGAGCTGGTAATCGCAAATTTTCAGCAATCGGATCGGAGTGGTCTTGAGCTTTGTGAAGCCATTATCGAGCTTGAGCTAAATGCAGATGCTGTGGTTGTCGTCTTCGGAGACGATATCGAACCGGTAGATAAGCTGCTTGCTCTTGAACTTGGAATCAACGAGGTTTGGCGGGAGCCGATTTACATTGCAGAGTTCGTGAGGAAAACGAAGTCGGCTATGGGGCATGTTTTTCGCTCTTGGGCGGTACTGCCAGAATCTACAGGTTTCCGTGGAGGCCTTGCGGACCACCCTGTTTCTGACATCGTTAGGTTGCTCTCCACCCAGAGTCGTCCCGCGATTATTGAGGTTCGCAGAACCGTCCCTGATTCTGCGAAAATCGAGTCGGGGGTTTTGTACGTCGGAAAACACGGCCTGAGACACGTTCAGGTGGAGGATCACCTTGGCCGGGTTGGTTTTTATCGCGCTATGAGCTGGACCGAGGGAGAGTACAAGGTTTCTTTTGAAGACTTTTCCTGTCCCGACACGATTGACTATGACCTAGACATTCTTCTCCTCGAAGGCTTGTTGCTGATCGATGCCGGGGTCGTATGGTCAGAGGAGCTGTCGAGTTTCCGTGCCCCACTTTCGATCAATCTGGACAGTCTGGGTGGCCGCCTTGGCGACCTCCCAGATAGTGCAAATTCAATTCTTCGGTTTGTGGATGGAAGACGAACGATCGGCGAGATTTCTGATCTTGTTGAGCTCGCGGACTCTGAATACATCTGTTTGATCAATTCACTGCTGACCAGTGGCGTCTTGGTCCGCGAAGAGGTAAGGCAAGAAAAGAAAGACCTCGTGGAACCGACTTTTGGGACAAGACGCCGGGGCAACACTGAAAAGAATTTCCCCACGCCCCTGGTGCCAAGAAAAACAGAAAGTACCGTTGGCAACGAAACTGTAGGAAAGCCAGCGTCAAGGGGGGACGCGCGGCGGGCTGATCGCTCGACGCCCGTGTGGGAAGGGCCGTTAAAAAGACCGCAAGGACAATCGAAGATTCCAGCGAGCATCAAAAAAACGAAACAAGAAAACGTCTCTCGAAAGAAGATCTCACGTGCTGGAAAACGGTCGCCGTCAGAGACATTGCCGCCCAGTGCAGAGCCGACGCTTCCTGCAAAAGGCAGTTACGATGCTCCAGAGTCATCGCCGGAGGGCTCTGTTTCACAAGGCAAAGTTGAACGTCGCGCGAGTAAGGATACCAAGCGAGGCCAAGGCACTCGGCTCTCGAGACGCGAAAGTTCTTCGGGTTACGGGAATCTGGGAACAGAAGAATCTCCGCTCAGCCTAATCGCTAGAGCAAATGCTCCTGCCGACGACCGTTTGTCACCCGTTGGGGAAGACAGTGCGAAAGCAGACGAAGCCGGTGAGGTGCCCAAAGCCCTGGCGGGCCCAAAAGGGCGGAAGGAAAAACGAGGCAATTGGAGCCTTGCTACGGCCGCGGCTGTATTGCTTGCAGGAGCCTTGGGACTGACAGCTCTTGCTATTCCGTCGAGCCGACCGCCGGAGCTCGTCGACGTCGAGGAGGCAATAAGCCAGGGAGACCCGGAAAAAGCGCTCGCCCTACTTAGCCGAATTTCAGAGCCGACCGTTAGGGGGCGAAATTTGAAAGTCGAACTTCTCTATCAGGTGGGGGAGGAGGAGCAAGCTTTGGAGATGGCGGACCAAGTTCTTGAGCAGTACCCGGCATCCTCAAGGGCTTGGCTCACAAAGGGCCTAATCTTTTTTGGGCGTGGACAGAAGTTGCGCGCATCTGCAGCCCTGCGGCGATATTTAGTTTTAGAGCCGAATGCTGCGAATACTCATGACGTACGAATACTTCTCGAGAGTTTCGAGTAGCAACGTTCAAGCTGTCATTTGCTCCAGGCTGTGTAACGGGTTAAACGCCGATCTGTGAAATTGTTGGCGATAGAGAGTTCCTGCGACGAGACAGCAGCAGCCGTCGTCGACGGAGAGTTGCGGGTCCTGGGTGAGGTCGTGGCATCTCAAGTAAGCATCCACGCCAAGTTTGGTGGCGTCGTACCAGAAATAGCTTCTAGAGCCCATGTGACGAGCATGATCCCAGTCGTACATGAAGCTCTGGAAAAAGCTGGCGTGGAGATGCGCGAGCTGGATGCGATTGCTGTCACCTGCGGGCCAGGACTAGTCGGAGCTTTACTCGTTGGTGTACAGATGGCTAAAGGCCTAGCTTTTGCGCTTGGCTGCCCACTTATAGGGGTGCACCACCTAGAAGGGCATCTTAGCGCCATACTTCTGGAAGAAAAAAGCCCCTCATATCCTCACTTAGCCCTTGTGGTCTCTGGCGGACACACCTCTTTGGTCGTTGCGGAGGCGCCTGGGCGTTTTCGAGAAATTGGTGCAACTCGCGATGACGCAGCGGGGGAGGCTTTTGACAAAGCAGCGAAGCTACTAGGACTCGGATACCCCGGGGGCATTCAGATCGATCGCAGAGCGGAAAAGGGAAATCCAAAGGCCATTCCATTCCCAAGAGCGATGACGAAGGCTGGGACAGAGTGCGAGTTCTCTTTTTCCGGTCTAAAAACCTCGGTTCTGAAACACGTACGGGCTCATGGGGTACCAGCTGAGGGCGAGGGTCTTAACGACCTTTGCGCTAGTTTCCAACATGCCGTTGTGGAGCAGTTGGTAAGGAAGACAAGATATGCGGCCAAAAGATCAAAGATCAAACGTGTTCAAATCTGTGGAGGAGTTGCTGCTAATTCTGGACTCAGAGCTGGTTTGTTGGAGGCTGGTACCGAGGATGGGCTCGACATTTTCATTCCCTCAAAGAAACGCTGCACGGACAATGCGGCGATGATCGGGGCAGCGGGTGTTTTGAGATACCAGTCCGGGAACTTTGCTGATCTTTCTTTGTCGGTCTCGTCTTCTCTCGTGCTGCCGGGATGAAGGTTCCTTTCCCGAGCCCCAAGGAGTTGCTTTCGAAGCATGGTCTCTTTGCGAAAAAGTCCTGGGGCCAAAACTTTCTCATTTCTGAAAGAGTGTATCGCGCGATTGTTGACGCTTCAGTCGCGGAGTCTGGCAATTGGGTTGTCGAATTTGGCGCTGGCCTCGGGACTCTTACGATGCGTTTGGCCGAAAGGGTGCCAGAAGGGAAGGTCTTCTGTGTCGAGCGAGACCGAGAGCTTGTCGCAGTGCTAGAGGCAGAACTCGGCCATCTAGAAAACGTTGAAGTTGTGCCAGGGAATGCACTGACCTACGACTTGAAGACTGTCGCGCGGGCGCAGGGGGAGCCGATTTGCGTATGCGGAAACCTTCCCTATCAAATCGCTTCCCGTATTTTGGTCAATACAATCGACTGTGGAGTCGATGTTGTCAGTAAGGCTGTCTTTATGGTGCAGCGTGAGGTCGCAGATAGGCTCCTCGCCTCCCCAGGCACAAAGCAATACGGATTGTTGTCGGTTATCGTACAGACCGTTGCAGTGGTCGAAAAAGTCGTCCAAGCACCTCCAGGCGCGTTTTTGCCGCCGCCCAAAGTGTCATCTACAGTCGTACGATTGCGTCTCTTGCCTGCTGAAAAACGGGAGGAAATTGTGGACTTTTCTGGGCACCGTGCGGTGGTTAAGGCGGCCTTTTCGCAAAGGAGAAAACGGTTGTCCAACTCGCTCACCTCAGCTTTTTCGAAAACTGCTATTGTTGCTAGTCTAGCTGAAGCGGGTATTGATGGAGCTCGCCGTGCAGAGACCTTAACGGTCAAAGAATTTGCCAGACTATCAAACTCTTTCTCCCGACTGGAGCGGGACGGTGCCTGAATTACCAGAGGTTGAGACGGTGAGGGCAGGCCTTGCCGCAGTTAAAAACCACAAGATTGTGGGCGTTTTCGGAAGCGGCAAATCGCTTCGATTGGGAAGCTCTATTCCTGTCAAAAGGATGAGTCGCCTCATGGTTGGCGGTCGATTTCAAGAAGCTTCGCGCATTGGGAAATATCTCTTACTAGACGTTGGAGGGATGGAGCCTCGACTGCTTGTTCATTTAGGTATGTCGGGGAGGTTTCGGATTTTTTCCGAGCGGTCGGAGATGCCTCCACATACTCACGTTTGGTGGGACTTGGAGTACCGGAATTCGAAGTCTCGGCTTTGTTTCAGTGACCCGCGGAGGTTTGGTGTTGTGGACCTAACGAAAGACAAAGGGCTTCGTAGTCACAGCCTTCTCAAAAATCTTGGACGTGATCCGATTCTCGAGACTGTAGATGATGCGTACCTCATGCCTTTGCTGAAAAAGAGCAAACGAGCAGTGAAAACTTTTCTTCTCGATCAGAGGGTCATTGCCGGAATAGGCAATATTTACGCAAGTGAGGCCCTCTGGCTCGCAAAAATTCGACCCACCACGCGCTGTTCTTCGCTGAACGGCATCCAGGTAAAACGCCTGGCCACGTCCATTGGATCGGTTCTCGACCACGCGCTAGACAAAGGCGGAACGACTTTGAAGGATTTTGTGTATGCCGACGGCAAGACTGGAGGTTATGCCGGCTACTTGCGCGTCTACGGGAGGGGGGGAGAGCCTTGTCTCGGAAGGGGGTGCCGTGGGGAGATAAAGAAGACTGTTCTTCATGGTCGCTCGACTTTCCACTGTCCTGCTTGTGTTGGTCGGTGACAGAAGGTGCTGTGTTTGCTGTTTGATTTGGGAATGCGGTAGGTTCTCGAAGCTGATCTTGGTCGGCAATACCCACGATGCTGCAGGACGAAGCAGATGAAGCCCTGATGGCAAAGTACCAGGGAGGCGAGGTTCGCGCGTTTGAGATTCTGATGACTCGGCATCGCAGACCCATTTACAATTTTATTCTTCGATACGTGGGCAACGCGCCAATAGCAGAAGAGCTCCTACAGGAGACCTTTCTTCGCGTTGTACGATCCGCATCGCGATATCAACCCAAGGCAAAGTTCACGACGTGGCTGTATACTATTGCGAGGAATCTTTGTACTGATCAGGCCAGAAGGGCGGTCCATCGGCGGACGCGATCGCTCGATGCGAATTTTGGTGCAGGCGATGATTCGGGCACCCTTTTGGATGTCCTGCCGAATGATCAAATCGGTGCTGATCGTGAATCCGCAAGCACTGAGATTCGAAAAAAATTGGAAGAAGCTCTTTCTCGTCTAGCGGAGGATCAGCGAGAGGTCTTTCTTATGCGTGAGTTTCATGGAATGCCTTTCAAAGAGATTGCATCTGTCGTTGGGGCTTCTGAAAATACAGTAAAGAGTAGGATGCGTTACGCGTTGGAAAAACTTCGGATCGAGCTAGCAGAGTTTAAGGAACTCTCTAAAGAGACTTTCTAGTTTAGAAATGTGGCTCCACATTGAGGGAATTCTTGCGAACTCCACAGGGACTCTCTTAGAGTGTTGTCGTGATTGCGAGGTTGCTTCTGGCACTTGCCCTTTTGGTTATTGGGTGCACTCAGGAAAATCCAGTTTTCTGTGATGAAACAAGACCTTGCGCTGAGGGTGCCTGTGATTTGACGCGCAACGCTTGTGCTGCTGTCGCGCCATGCCGTGCAAACGTTGATTGCGGAACCAAGCTAGCGCCTATTTGCGGAGAATTTGGCCTGTGCCGAGGATGCGGTCGAAGTTATCTCGATTGTTCCGTGAGAAACCCGGCATTGGGTGTTTGCGATGCGGGATCTTGCCGTTCGTGTACCGAAGACAGCGAGTGCCCTCGCACGTTGCCTGCGTGTCAGGAGGGTGTTTGTTCTCCATGCAAAGAAGGGGGGGGCGGTGATGCATTGTGCGCCGAGCGGGGAGATGATGCGACAACTTGCAGGGGCGGAGCGTGCTCCCAGTGCACCGTCGGAGAAGACTGCAACGGTTTGAAGCCGATCTGTGAACTAGGTCTTTGTCGAGGTTGTCAGCAACATACCGAGTGTTTAAGTAATGTATGCGGCGGAGACGGAAGCTGCCTTCCTGAAAATGACGTGCTGTTTGTGAGCCGAGCAGGTTCGATGGAGTCCCCTTGTGGAACCGCGGAGAATCCGTGCGCGTTGATCGAGGGTGCCCTTTCCCAAATCGCGCCAAGTTCAGAAAAACGAATAATTAGGGTCTTGGATGGCAATTATGACGAACGAATTAAAATAGATGCCCGGCACGGCGCAGGTAGGGTGACCCTTCTGGGGCCGACTGGAGCGGGGAAAAAATCGACTCTTCGTGGGCTCATTGCGGATGATGGAGCCGTCGTGGAGGTGGCGAACCTCGACTTCCATCCCATAGATGGTGAGCAAGGGGATGGCGTCGTGTGTGATGGGCGGTTTGGTGCTACAGAACTCGTCCTCCGCGGAATTTCTGTTTCGGAATACCGAGTCGGAATCCGAGCTGAGAATTGTCGACGGCTTGAGGTGCGAAGAAGCGAGGTTTTGCGTAATCAAGCAGGAGGTCTCTCTACAGATGCCAACCAGGAAATATTGGTTCAAAACAGTCTTTTTTGGTCGAACGGTTCAAGCTCTTCAAACGACGCACCGATAAAACTCTCAGCTGAATCTGCAAAGTTTTTGTGGAACACAGTTGTTGGAAACCAAACGGGGCAGGCTCTATTCTCATGTTCTTCAGTCGTTGAGCTGTCCAACAACATCCTGCGAGGGAATTCTGGGGTGGTGTCCCGCGGTAAATGTAACTGGTCTCACAGTCTCTTTGACGTTGACGGTGTAGAGGGCCTCGGTAATTTAGTTGACGATCCGTTGTTCTTAGACGAGTTCGCGGAACCGCCGAACGCACGCCTGTCACCGGTTTCTATTGCCATTGATTCCGCCAACGATCTTGAACCACCAGCTCTAGACCTGGCGGGGAACCCTCGAGTTTTGGGCGGTCGAGCGGATCTCGGCGCTTACGAAGCCAACTGATTAATTTGCTCTACTAGAACGGTGAGGTGGTTGCTTAGCGAAAAGATCGTATTGCCCACACATCTCAACCGGGACCTCATCGAAAGGGTTGTAACCCTGTCCAAGAATATCGTCTAGGTATCGGTATGGCCATGAGTGCCGTGCTTCGGGAGGAAGCCGTTTGTACTTTTCAGCGTATGCTCGCAAAAATGTTTTTGTTGGGGTGTTGATATACCCACCTCCGCGAATCTCCCCAAATTCTGCCTGGTACCTTTTCGCGATGGCTCGGTAAAGAGTGTCCCGTCTATCTTTCGCGAGTACGGATGCTGCCGCCACGGCCGCGTGCCGACTTTCGCCATCGTTTAGTGCTTCAAGGTGCGGGAATTCACTTGTTAACGCCGAAAAGAGAGTCTTTCCGTCCGCAACGATCCGGTCAACTGAAGGAGCACGGTTTAGGAAGTGAGTCGCCACATCTCTTTCGAGCTTATTGAGCTCCCCTCGCTTTACGCGTCTGTCGACCTCGACCACGTCGATTACCGAGACTTGAACATGAACAGCAAGCTCTCGGACTTTGTTCGCCAATTCTTTGCGCCGAATTTTTGCTTTGGCGGAAGCTCCATAGCTCTTCGAGTCCCGAAGCCCTGCGCGAGAAAGCAGCCTGGCCGCTGCGGTGTCGAGGACAACAGCTGCCATCACCATCGGCCCTATCGCGGGCCCTCGCCCTGCCTCGTCAATCCCGAGAGTTAATTTTTTTGACGTCATTGGGCAGTCTCGATATCGCTCTTTGCCTGTTCCAACATTGGTTGCATTCCTTCTTCGTAGCTTCTTAGTTGGAGTTCAATTCGTTGTTCGGCTTTGGTAAGTAGCGTCTTGACTCGGTCTACAGAACGACCAACTAAATCGCTGAAGTGAGTAGAGAGCCTTTTGTCTAGGTTGGGCGCTCCGCGGAATAGGGCGTGATAGACATTGTCACGGCTAAGCTCCAGTTTTGGTAAGTCGTTTCTGAAAAAGCCATCAACATAGCCTCCCCGTAGGAAACCGCGGAGGTATGACGCCGTGCTGCCAATGACTTCGGCGTCTAAAAGATAAAGCTGCTCGTCTAAGAGATGCTGGATTTCGACGGAGGTCTTTGGGGCAATTTCTGAAGAAGGTTCTCTCTGTATTGAGTGTCTAAGGAGGGGGCGGAAGTATGCTTTCGCCTTGGCAAGTAGTTCCTGGTAACCGTCGTCGAGAATGGCGAGCAGGTAATCGCGGTCTGCCACAGTGGTGTTGTGAGAGCCAAAAGGAATCCTCCTTGGCTGGACAAGCTCTAGAACTTCTTGGGCGGACGCCTCGTATAGCTTTGCTATTCCGTCGAGAATTGCCTTTCTACAGTCAGCGATGGAGACCTCACTCTTGGAGGTATGCCACGACTCAATCTTATTCCTCATGTTTAGTAGAGCTTGTTGCTCCGAGTTTAGGTTGTGTTTTTGTTTATCTAACGCGGCTTGGAAGGCTCCGACGAGTCCACTGAGTGCACGCCTACAGGCACCAGCTTTAAGCTCTTGAGCTTTTGCGCTGAAACGTCTGTCGAGCTCCTCCATTAGCAGGTCTTTGTTTCCTTTTCCGCTCTCTGAACTGGCGAGGACAGCCGAGAAAGGGACCACAGTATCTACGAGGTTTCCAAGCTCTTCTTTCAGAAACTTAAGGGCCTCTTCGGACTCTTCTTGGTTGAGTAGGTCCATTTTATTCATGACCCCGACGATGGGTTTCCCCGCATTCTTTAGGGCCTTTAGCGCTTTCTTTTCGCTTGCTTTACCCGCTTGCCCTGCTGAAAAAAGCCAGACGATGGCGTCCGCACGCTGTATAAAATTCTGGGTCGTGAGTTCGTGTTCAGCCTGAATAGAGTTGAGACCAGGTGTATCCACAAAGTTGATGTGTTGGAGGTCGTCTCTTGGAAGGAGTATTTCTACGACGTCAATTCTTCTGGCCTCGTCTTCACCGAGGGAGGCAATCCTTTCGAACAGTTCTTCCCATGGTATCGACTCTGTTCTTCCGTCGGTCCAACAGATCCTGCCGGATTGTTTGCGTCCGTATTTGACGACGTTGATTGTTGCGGTGGTTGGCAGTACCCCTGTGGCTGCTACTTTTTGCCCGACTACCGCATTGATAAACGAGGATTTCCCGCTGGAGAATTCCCCAAGTATGGCGATGGAGAGAGGGGCATCAAGGAGAGAAACTGCGTGTTGCGCTAGGCTGGATTCGGTGCGGACCTCTGGGAAGTCGAGGAGCGCCACACTGAGCCTGTTGTGAATACTCTCTAGAGAAGCTTGTGGGGTGCTTGGGAACGATAGCTTAGAAGCTCGCATTAAGACTTCGGAAACGCCGGGGGAGGCAGGAGCTTCGTCTGATGCCGTTCGAGCCGTTTCTAAGGCTTCTCGTAGTTTTTCCCCGTTGATAGCTGAAGAAAGAAGCAAGTTGGCGTGCGCCATACTTTTTTCCCATGCTGTAATTTCGTGACATTTGGAGAGCTCTTTAAGACCGTCTTCAGTTCTGTCGGTGCGTGCAAAAATAAGAGCCCGAGCGAGTGGGATCTTTCCGTTGGTCGGGTCTTGTTTTTCAAGCTGTTCTGCCAGGGTGCTGGCATTGTTCCAATCGTTCAATTCAAGTGACAGTTGGAGTGCTCGTTCGCAAGCTTCTTTATCCGAGTGAGAATATTTGGCAAAGAGCGCAAAGGCGTCTTGTTTTTTCCCCAGCTGTTCGAAAAGCGTAGCTATTTTGATGTTGTCTTTGACTCCCTCGGGTGCCGTTGCAACGGCCCGATCTAACGCCTTGTTGGCTTGTTCAAGCTCTTCGAGCGCCAAAAGCGTGGCAGTGATTCCAAGGGAGGCCGCCAGCACAGTGTCGTCGTCTTCGGCGGTATCGAGGCTGTTTTTGAAACTCTGAACTGCCTCGTTAAACTCTCCTCTTCGCCTAAAAATCTTCCCCATTGCTAGGTGAATTTGTGGCCCTTCGAGTCCACCGTCTAAGGCCAAACGAAGTTGTGCCTGCGCTTCGTTTTCCGCTGGAGAAGGGCGCGTTGCGAGAACCCTTCCGAGAAGTGCACGAACAACTAGATCTTCGGGATTCTCCGCGGCTGCCTTACGGAGTTCTCTGATTGCTTTGTCGAATGCACCCTGTTCTAGGTGAACTCTGCCAAGCTCGCGGTATGCAAGAGCTCGGACCTCGGCTTGGGCTGGAGAGAGAGACGCCTTGCGAAGAACCTCCTCCGCCTCTTCCCAACGCTTCAGAGCGCTCAGTGCTCTACCCATGCCTATCTGCGCATCAGTTTTGCCTGGTTTTTCTTTCAGAGCTGACGCAAATGCGTCGCGGGCCGCTTCAAAGTCGCGAAGAGTAAGTTGGGCCTCACCTTGCAGCCCAGAGGCTTCAGCGTTGCCGGGGCGCAGTTTCAAAAGTCGACTGGCGATTCGTAACGCCTCACTAGGGCGACCTCGTTCTAGGAGTTTGTAGCCACCTTCGAGTTGATCCTTGTATTCGTCCGGGAGGATCTCGTCGGCGAAGTTGGTGAGTCGTTGCTCAATTCGAGACCAAATAGACAAGAGTAGACCTTACGCATCCTTCCATGCAGCTATACGTAGTCGCTCCATCTGCTCTCTGATTAGGTCAACTTCCGCCGCTTGTTTTTCGGCTTGTTCGCGGAGTTTTGCGACATCTGTGGATGCCTTTTGGCGTTCGTCGATCGTCTGGTCCAAGATTTCGGAGATGCCTTTGAAAAGCGTATTACCCGCAGAAAGTACGAAGTCCTTCAGGCGCTCACAGAAGTCGTCGATGCATGAATCAAAGTGTGGCTGCATGACCTTGCCTGCTTTGACAATGGCGGCAGGTGCGCGCTCTTTTGCTTGTTCACGGATGTCGCCAGCCACTTTTGATTTGACGACAATGGCAAGTACCGGCGCTGCCAGCGTGAGAAGCCCTCCGGCAAGAGTATTGACGAAGAGAAAGAGCGTGGTGCCAAGGGCGCCCAGTGCGTAAACGCCAACATCGTACTTGAAGCTATTTACGTCGATTTGAACTCGTGCATCAGTAGGGCCGAGGCGGCTGGCCAAAGCATCTCCTGCTGCTTCTACATTCTCGTTCGTGACCGCAATCACGTCTTCCGCAAGACTTTCAAGAAGGCGCCCAAGTTTATCCCCTTCAAGTTGGGACCATTGCCGGAACATATCCTCAACGAAAGGGCCGAGGTAGGTCTTGATATCTTCCGCATCAATGCCGTCCAGCTGTTCTGGAAGGGACTCGGAAAATGTTTTCACGAACTGGTCAAGGTCCAAGCTAACTTGGTTCTTTATCGCAGCGGATTCAACTTCGATGCGCTTGTACAGGTCGTCTAGCGTTCTTTTGCTGGTATCGAGCTGTGCTCTAACGGACTCAACCCTCTGTTCAAGTTCGCCAACATCGATTGCGAATGACTGCAAGCGTACGCCGATATTCTCTCGGAGGTAGGCGGCGGTTCGTACAGCATCGACGGAGGCATTATCAATTACGACGCGAGCTCGGTCGGTATCTAGAAAATCAGTTAAGTAAGATAAGAACTCCTCTACGCCACTGTCGGCCTTTTTTTCCAAAAATTTCTTCGCAGACAGTGGAAAGAGTTTGGGCTCTGGGGCGATTTTTGCGAGACCGCCTCTAACGTATTCGATAACTGCGTCTTTTTCTTCGTCGCTGAGAAGGTCGACTTTGCCGAGGACAAAAATCATTCGGTCACGGGACCCCTCGAAAACGTGGCTAGAAAGGAACTCCCTTTCCGAGTCTTTAAGCGCTTGCGCTGCGTCAAGGAGAAATAGGACTGCATCTGCACGCGGAACGTAGCCGTAGGTTACTTCGGCGCGTTGCTCGTTCATGTCATTCACCCCGGGGGTGTCTACGAGCGTGATGTTGGCCTTTAGGAGGTCCGCTGGGTAACCAACCTCTACGTAGGAAACGTCCTGGGCTTTGTCGCCTGCCGCTGTGACCCAATTGGCGAGTTGGCCGACCTCAAGGGGTTCTTCTTTCCCGTCTTGGAGTACAGCCCGCATTGATGGTGTTTTCGAGTAAACGACATGATTTATTGTCGCTGTTGTCGGTGTGATTCCGACTGGGAGTAGGGAGTCGCCTAGTAACGCGTTCACGAATGTGCTCTTGCCATGATTGAATTCACCCAAGATTACAAGATGAAATCGCTCTCCTTTGAGTTTAGGGATCCGTGCTGTTTTTATTTCAGCGGCGAGGGTATTCATCCCAACGTTGTCTGCGCATGCCGCAAGCTTTTGCAGAGCGTCAACGATGGATTGCTTGGCTTCTTCGTGTTCTTTGAGCAAGTTCGACATTACAGTGGCCCCATCCTCTCTCCGACTTTTGCGTCAACGTCTTCAGTCTTGAGCCCGCTATTACTGTTGTTTGCTACTTTATTGAACAACTTTGACTCTGCGAACCATCGCATCGCTATCAAGCGTGTGGCTAGGTCTGGTTCCCCGCGCAAAAGAGATGACAGTTTAGAACCAGGTTTTTCCGTGTCTTCTGAATCTTGGATCGCTTGGTTTCGCTCAGCTTCGTTTGCGTTTGGCAGCGCTAGCATTGTTACTGCGGACAAAGCGGTGGGTAGATCTCTCGCTGCGAGCAGGGCTGCTCGATCGCAGGAGATCTCGGCCCTACGGCGCCAGGCTTTAAGGGCTAGCGTGGCTGGTTGGACAATCCACCTTACCGTTGTGGTCATTTGGTGCTGAAGGTAGAAAAGAGCTGTTGCGTAGGGAACGTGATCGTTCTGAATGTGTCCAAGTTCATGTCCGATGATTGGAATGAGTTGTTCAACACTGAGGTCTTTGGCAGTACTCGCGCGTAAAACGATGATTGGGTCGTCGTCAATCCCCAACGCTCGGGCGGGTTCTGGAAAATCATCCAATACAATAATTGCCGGCGCAGGTAGCCCCAGTCTCTCCGCTGCAGTCTTAGCGGCATTAAAGACTTGGCTGTGAGCGACATCATTTGCCTTTACGCCTTTTCCCAGTACTTCACTTTTGGCTTTCCCGGTCCAAAGCCGAGATGTTGCTTCGAGAGCGATTGCCACCGGTTTGGCGCTTACTAAAGCTCTTCTAAGTTTGCGTTCTCCCAGATACGCATAGGCCGCTCCGTCTCTTGCTCGTTGCTCAATGAGACCGCGTCGGTGAGCGATGTAAGTGGAGAAGTCGAGGTCCATACTAATCATGGTGGCAGGAGTATAGCTTCCAGATGTAAGCAGTGGGTAAGAGGACGCGTCTTTCCTTGACCAAAAGTGTGTGTGGGCCTCATAGTCTGGAAATGGCGGCCGAAACCGTTCTCGTAGTAGATGACAACCCGGAAATCCTCGCAATGGTATCGGCGCGACTTGAAGGGCTTGGCTATACGGTCGAAACGGCGGAAGACGGCGAGATTGCTCTTCGTAAGGCTTCTGAATGCGCGCCCGCCTTGATTATTTTGGATGTAATGATGCCGCACAAGAACGGCTGGGAGGTCGCCCGGGCCCTCAAACAGAACGCCAAAACTGCGGACATCAAAATCTTAATGCTTACCGCAATTGGTGAATCAGTAAACGAAATGACTTCGCCGCTGTACGGCGCAGATGCACACCTGGATAAGCCTTTTGAATTTTCGGAACTCGAAGGCTTGGTGAGTAAACTACTTCAGCCTGGCGAGTAGTTTTATTGCTTCGCGGTACGTCTTGCTACTTCGTGGCGCTATGCTTTTTGCCTGCTTGAGTAGGACGCGAGCCTTCTGTTTGGCTGTTGCTCCACCCTCCGAGTTAGCTTTTCTCGCTCGGTCAAGGCGCTCCTTAGCCAGCGCTTCAAGCTTATCGTTGATCGGTTTGGCCTTTCTTGAAGAGGCAAGTGCGGCGGTTTCTCTCGCAAGTTGGTAATCTTTGTTGGCGAGGTGCTTTTGCGCTGCCCCAGGGGCAACTTCGCGAATTTTGTCATTGAGAGAATTTCGGTGTCGCCCACCTAATTTTCGGTCTATGGACTTTGCCTTTTTGTAAGCCGCTAATGCGGTTACATCGTTTCGAGTTGTTTTTCCCCGTCTGGTTTGCGCGTGCAATGCGGCGTAGCTCCTTTGAAGAGAGGTAGCCTCTTTGTTTCCATCGATGTCGGCAAGGGCTTCCGCCGCACCAGAGAAGTCTCTTTTCTTATAGAGTTTTTTTGCACTAGCGATAGCATCGCCTGCATCAGGGTTACCTGGCTCGACGTCGACGTTCACTATCGCGACGGGTGAGGGGGCTACGGCTTTTTCCACCGTACTGGTTACGATATTACCGGTGTTGGTACGAGTAGTTTCCGGGGGTAGCTCGGGGGGCGTATCTTCGCCGGGAAGCCTTTCATCGTGTCCCCAGGTGTCTCTGGGCATGTCAGCAAAGCTTTTCTTTCCGGTGGTTGTTTGAAGGCGTGCGACAGCAGTGGTCTTCTTTGGAGGAAGATTGACCTTTTCTGGGGTAACGACAGCAACAGAATCAGCACTTTGTAGGTTGTTTTCTTCTGCAGCCGTTTTGTCGCCGGACCGCATGATTGCCCAGACGGTTACGCCAACAGCTACCATGCCAAGCACTGTCGCAATTGGCCATAGGTTAACTTCTGCCTTGGTCGCACCTGTCAGTGCAGCGTTTGTCTGGAAAGGAAAATCTTGGGGCCCACCTTGTGGTTGGTAAGAGGAGTGCGAGTTTGGAGCGTAGCTGCCGGAGAGCGCAGCGGCGCCGGAGGGGGCAGGGATGGTTGCGCCATTTCGTTCGCGCTCCGAGAGAGGCCTATAGTCGCCCGGTACAGGTTCGGAAACCGAATCTAAAACATCGGAGAGTCGCGTGGAGTTGGGGTTGTCGAATCGAAGGACTGTATTGCCTACTTCCACACGGTCGCCATGCTGAAGCTTGTATGGACCGTCTTCTTCACGCCCGTTTACGAGGGTTCCGTTACCTGTTGCAAGATCCTGAAGTCGGTATGCACTTCCTTCTTTTTCAATTCGGAGGTGGTGTCTTGATACGGCAAGGTCGGTTAGCACGATGTCGTTGTCCATGCCTCGGCCTAAGGACACAAGGGCACCCGTGAGTTCGAATCGACGCCCTTCGTCTCGTCCGGTCGCAACGACTATGATTGGGTGAGAACGGTTGGTGTCCCCACGGTTGGTATTTCCCGCCTCAATTGTGAGTTCACGAGAGTCATTTACGCTTTCATCAAGCGCATCAGAATCTCCAGCAGTTTGGCTGCCGCCCCATCGGTCGAAGTTACCGTTTTGCAAGTTAAAATCTCGAATAGCAGGCCGTTTGCTCGCTAATCGCTCCCCAATCCAAGTGTAACGAATTCAACTATGAACGCGCAACTCGCCGATAAGTGCTAGAGCGATTATTCGCGAGAAAGAGGTATAAGCTAAGTGTGCGTATCCTACGGCGACCCACACCAACCGAGCCGGAACAATCGATGGAGTTGCTGCCTACAAAGATTGTGGGCGTGGGAGTCAACTATCGAAAACACGCCCGCGAAATGGGCAAGGAGCTGCCGGAGGAGCCTCTGATTTTCTTGAAACCGCCTTCTGCGTTGGTGGGGACTGGTGAGACAGTTTATCTCCCGAAGGGATATAACCGAATCGACCACGAAGCTGAGTTAGGAGTCGTGGTAGGTGAACGGATCACACGCCGCTCGCCAGACGAGATCGCTGAACGCATTCTTGGCTTCACATGCGTCAACGACGTGAGCGTTCGAGACTTACAAAAAAGTGACGGTCAGTGGACTAGAGCCAAAGGCTTTGACACTTTTTGCCCAATAGGACCGCGAATTGTAGGTGGAATAGACCCGGGGAAGCTGACTATTTCAGCGAAAGTGAACGGTGAAGTTCGCCAAAACTCTTCGACATCAGACATGGTCTTCTCGGTTTATGAGTTGCTGTCGTTTATTAGTTTCGTGATGACGCTTGAACCTCATGACGTTGTGACGACGGGGACTCCAGAGGGTGTAGGACCCATTTCCGATGGTGATGTTGTGCAGGTCGAGATCAGCGAAATCGGTGTCCTGGAGAATAAAGTAAAGGGCTAGCAGGCCGTGGGGCATCGGAACTTCGTGGCCATCGGCGGTAACGTAGGCTCTAAGAGCGCAATTGCAGCCCGTTTCGGCTGTGCCGTCGACGAATTGCAGCTTCTGGTTGGTCCGGTAACGACTTCGCGGCTCTATATTTCACCGCCGTCCGGCCCCGTTCTAAACCAGCCCTCCTTCCTCAATGGGGTTTTGGCGTTTGATACCGAAAGGAGTGCCGAGTGGGTATTAGGTGTTTTGGAGGAACTAGAAAAGGAATTTGGTCGTGTAGAGAAGGGCGGTCAAGGGCCACGCACTCTAGACTTGGATCTTCTGGCCTCCGGAAAACGTTGTTTAGTCTCGACAGGTTTGACGCTGCCGCACCCAAAGGCGAAAGTCAGAGACTTTGTTATGGTTCCTTGGTCCGAGCTTGTTCCGAGCGACTACTGCATACCGGGGGAGGCTGAGACAGTTTGTCAGCTGGCCAAACGGATGGACTCAACTCTAGAGCTATACTCTGAGTTCCGATTTGCCGAGTAACCGAAGAAGGTTACTCCAGTGTCGGAGAATAATGACGGCGCCAATTAGTGTTGCTATTGCGATCGTCTCTTCGGGTTTTCCTGTTTTGTACATTGCCAAGGGAAATCCAATCGCGCACAAAATAGAGCCGACTGACGCTATCTTGAAAATCGCGTAACTAAGCACCCAAAAAAACATAGCGAATACTGCGACTATTGGGGCCAAAACCAGGAATACGCCCAGAGAGGTTGCAACACCTTTCCCGCCTCGAAAACGAAGCCATATCGGAAAACAATGCCCCAAAACGGCAGTTAAACCCGCCAACTCTGGCACCCAAACCGAAGAGCAAAACTGGCGAGCGATGAGCACCGCTCCTGCTCCTTTCAGGGCGTCGAGAAGCAAAACCAGAATTGCAATACGCTTCCCTACAGTCCGGGCAACATTGGTCGCGCCGATATTGCCACTACCCGCATTTCTTACGTCTACATCGAACAGTTTCCCGGCGAGGAGTCCGAACGGTATCGACCCCAAGAAGTATCCGAAGACAACGACCGCAATGTGAAGGCTAGATTCCATGTTCTCATTTATTTGCGCCAAAACCTTCGCACAAGCTCTAGCGCGGATGTACGAGGGAGTGACTCGGGCAGACTGCAAAGCAACTCGCTACTGTAGCGTTTGGTTACCACACGCTTATCCAAAACACATAGGATTCCCCTATCGGTTTGGGTTCGAATAAGGCGTCCCAGTCCCTGTCGGAGCCTGATCGTCGCCGTGGGTAGTTGGTAAGCCTGAAAAGGGTCTTCTTCTGCTTCTAGAAGGGCCTCGATTTTTGCCTCTACAATAGGTCTTGTTGGCGGTTCGAAAGGAAGTTTTTGGATTACAACGAGGGAGAGCGCTGGTCCTGGAACATCAACCCCTTCCCAGAATGTATTTGTACCCAAAAGGACGCTTGATTCGTTTTCTCTGAACCTATGGACGAGGTCATGTTTTGTGGCTTCGCCCTGGATCAGAAGCTGATAGGGCAGATCTGCGAGGCAATCCCGGCACTCCAACATTGCGCGATAGCTGGTAAAGAGCAGAAATGCTCGTCCTTGGGAAATTTCAAGAAGTTCCCGGATTCGCTCCGCGCTTGCTGCACCGAATGCTGGGTGACTCGGTTCTGGAAGGTCTCGCGGGAGATAGAGAATGGACTGGTTTTTGTAGTCAAACGGTGAGGGTACTCGTATCTCTTCCGCTTGCTCGGGAATGAGCCCAAGGTTGGTACGGCTGTAGGCGAAGGACTGATCTGTGGAAAGCGTCGCAGACGTGAAGATGACGGTTGGTGTTTGGCTAAGTAACTCTTTCCGCAGTATGTGCCCGCTATCAATAGGGGTGCAATGAAGCCTTAGAGAACCGGATTTGTTCTCAGCCCAGGTCGTATATCTTTTGGGTGTCGGATCTCCGAACACTGCTAAGCTCGAACGAGCCGCTTCTGCCTTGTCGATGAGAGAGGTCGCTTCCCAAGACGGAGGCTCGCTCGCACCAGAGAGCTCGATGGTTACGTTCTCCAGAGCGCTATCCAATTTGTGCCATGCGTCCTCTGCCCGTTCGCGCAAGATCGCAGACGGGAGCCTGGTTTCTCCTGGGCTTTCCAGTGCAGGTATTCCTTGCTGCAGCCGAAAAAAGAGGTCTTTCCCCGCGTTTTCAATCTTATTGGCGAAAGTGTCACCATGCAGTCCACCGTTGCTTCGGCACTCCTGGGCAATGGACAACAACCAGGGGAGGGATACCGTTCGTCCGAAAAGCTGAGTCACAGTATTGGGAAGATGATGTGCTTCGTCGAACACGACCGCTTCGTATTCGGGAAGAACCTGTGCCCCCCTATGTGACTCCCGTAGCGCGAGATCTGAAAAGAATAGATGATGGTTAACGACAATGATGTCCGCCCTTTCAGCTGCACGCCTCGCGCTGGTTACGAAGCATTTCTCAAATTCTGTACATCGAGGTCCAATTCGTGAATCCGCCGTTGTTGTGTAGCTCGCCCATTCTCTGGAGTTCGCGGGAATATCGGTGAATTCCGAGATTTCACCGGTTTCCGTTTTGAGTAGCCAGCTCTGCAGCTTGCCATTAGCATTGACGCTGTCAAATACGTTGAGCTGCCGCATCTTTCGGCGGCAGAGGTAGTTTGAGATGCCTTTCAGGTTCGCGACACGGAGAGGACGACCCAGCACTTTGCGCACGGTGGGGATGTCTTTTTCCAGGAGTTGCTCTTGAAGTGCAAGCGTCGCGGTAGAAATGACGGTTTTCTTTCCTGCTAGAGCAGCGGGGAGCAGGTAGGCAAGCGTCTTTCCGGTGCCTGTGCCAGCCTCAACTAAAAGCGGTTGTTTCCATTCAAGAGCACTCGCCACGGCCCGGGCCATTTCTTGTTGCCCGGGGCGGTTCTCATAGTTAGGAATCCCGCTAGCTAGGTCTTCCCAAATCTTATCCACGCGAACGTTTCTCTTCGTGCCCGCTCACACCAAAGCGGCTTGCTAACTTTGAAAGAACTCGCGAGAAGGAGATGCCGCGGCTGCAAAACCCGACCATTACGTGGAAAAGTAGGTCGGCTGCTTCGTGGACGACGTCATCTTCTGTGCCCGTTGGCAACTCTGCTGTGAATTCGTTCTGCTCTTCTTTAATCTTAGCGATGATTTTTCCGACACCTCCGTCAAGGAGGCTTTTCGTGTAGCTCTTTCTCGCGTCAGATGTTGCACGCTGTTTCAAAACCGTTTCTAGTTTTGCCAAAATTGATCCAGGGGGACCTTTGTCATCCTGTTCACCATCAATTTTGAAAAAGCAGGAATCTGCGCCCGTGTGACAGGCGGGCCCTTTGGGAACGACCGACACCAGAATCGCGTCGCTGTCGCAATCTGTCCGCAATTCGACAACAGAGAGGAAATTCCCCGACGTCTCTCCTTTTTTCCAAAGCTTGTTTCTACTGCGTGAAAAAAAATGAGTGAAACCGGTCTCTTTCGTTTGGGCCAGTGCCTCCTCGTTCATCCAAGCGAGCATTAGCACCTCACCTGTTATCGCGTGTTGAGCGATCGCAGGCACCAGTCCATTCTCGTTCCAGGCAATTTCCACGGAGGAAGGGTATCAGAGGGGGCGAACAGGGACGCCTGATTCTTGTAAAAAGCTCTTCGCCTCTCTAATGGAGTGGGTTCCGTAGTGAAAAATAGAAGCTGCAAGGACTGCGTTTGCCCCACCGTCTACCAATCCCTCACGAAGGTGGTCGAGTTCACCAACGCCACCCGATGCGATTACCGGTACGGGAACGCTGTCCACGATGCGGCGGGTCAGGGTTATTTCGTAGCCCTTTCCTGTTCCGTCCCTGTCCATGCTGGTCAGAAGGATTTCACCGGCTCCTCTATCGGCTATTTCCTTGCACCAGGGTAGCGCTTTTTGGGGGGTTGGAGTTCTTCCTCCATGGCTGAAAACTTGGTAGGAGTCCCCGTCTTTTTTCGCATCGACCGCCACCACGATAGCTTGGCTGCCGAATTCCAACGCGAGTGCGTCAATTAGTTCGGGACTCGAAAGTGCCGCTGAATTCACTGCAACCTTGTCGGCGCCAGCTTCAAGAAGTTTTGCTGCGTCTGAAACAGCGCGAACTCCTCCGCCCACAGTAAGCGGCACAAAAAGTTGTCTTGCAGTGGCTTCTACGATGTCGACCACTGTCGATTTGCCTCGTGGCGATGCGCTGATATCTAGGAAACAGATTTCGTCGGCGCCCTCGCGATCGTAGGTAAGAGCTTGCTCCACGGGATCGCCCGCGTCGCGTAGCTCCAAAAAACTAACGCCCTTAACCACGCGTCCGTCTTGAACATCAAGGCACGGAATGATGCGCTTTTTCAGCAATCCGACTCCCCTTGAAACCGCCCGGTGGCTTCTTCTAGAGAAAACCTCTTCTCGTAAATTGCGCGTCCTACTATCACCATGGAGAGACCCGCATCGCGGAGCGATTCTAAGTGTTCAAGCGAACCAACTCCCCCCGAAGCGATCACCGGAAGTCCTACGTCTCTCTCCAACTTCGCCGTCGCCAAAACGGCTGGTCCGTCCTCTGTTCCGTCTCGACCTACATCTGTGAAAAGAAGGGACGATGCGCCCCAGTCGCGCGCTTTTTCCCCAAGTTCCTTGGCGGATGTTCCTGTGGATTCTGTCCAACCTTCGATGGCGACATTCCCGTTTACCGCATCTACCGCAACTATGATTTTCCCAGGGAATTCAACGCAGGCAGCGCGTACGAAACTCGGGTTAGTCAGCGCTGAAGTGCCAAGCACAACAAAACTGGCGCCGTTGTCTACAGTAGCCCTGACGTGTTCGATTGTTCGAAAGCCGCCGCCGACTTGGATGGGAACTTTGCACCTGTCGACGATTTTGGAAATCAAACTCGTGTGTACTGGATGCCCTTCGAAGGCCCCTTCAAGGTCAACAACATGAATCCGTTTTGCCCCCTGTGAAACAAATTGACTTACAAGTGAGACAGGGTCGTTACTGTATACGGTCTTTTTATCTCGTTCCCCTTTAAGAAGGCGAACCGCCGAGGACTCAAGAAGGTCTATGGCTGGCAAGATTTTCATTTGTTATCCATTAGAACGCGTGAAGTTTTCTAGGATCTGTAGGCCTGGTTTTTGGCTTTTTTCCGGGTGAAACTGGCATGCGAATACATTGTTTTTTCGAACCGCTGCGGCAAACGATACGCCATAGTTGCAGCTTAACGCGACGCTGGCTGGATCGGTCGGGGAAGCAAAGTATGAGTGCACAAAGTAGAAATGGGCATTGTCATCAACTCCTTTAAGCAGTGGGTCATTACCGGTCTTTGTCGCAGTATTCCAACCCATGTGAGGGACTTTTCGATGTTTTTCCGCCCACGAGAACCGGGAAACAGTTCCCGAGATAACCCCAAGACCTTCCGCCTCCGGCGCTTCGGTGCTGGTATCGAAAAGCGACTGCATACCCAAACATATGCCCAGATACGGGTTTCCTGTCGAAATCTGTTCGAGGACAGCGTCTACGATACCTTTTTGCTTCAAGGCTGGCAGTGATGCGAACGAAGCTTGACCCGGCCAAACAAGCTTTTCTGCAGAGCGGATGACCTTTGGGTCGTCAGTTAGATTTACGGCTGCTCCTACGTGCGTCAGGGCTTTCGCAACGGAAGCGACGTTACCCGTTTGGGCCCGAACGACGACGACATTGGCGCTCATGGTTTAGCCTGAGACCGTGCCCTTGGTCGATGGGACCTGCCCTTCAAGTCTGTGATCGGTTCGAGTAGCGGCATCGCAGGCTCTAGCAAATGCTTTGAAATTGGCTTCTAAGATGTGATGGGCGTTGGTGCCGTAGTGAAGCAGGCAGTGAAGGTTACAGTTTGCACGGTTGGCGAAAGCAGCAAAGAACTCATGGGCGAGTTCGCAGTCAAAGGTTCCGACGGTTCTCCCTCGCAGGCCGGGAACTCGCCATTCAAAAGCAGGCCGTCCTCCAAAATCAACAGCGACTGTTGTTAGGGTGTCGTCCATGGGAATCGTTGCGGACCCATAGCGCACGATGCCCGCTTTCCCCCCGAGAGCTTCGGTGAATGCATCGCCAAGGGTAAGTCCGATATCTTCTACGGTGTGGTGAGGATCTACTTCAACATCGCCTTTTGCCACCACGCGCAAATCAAACATCCCGTGCCTGGCAAAAGCATCTAACATGTGAGTGAGGAACGGGACAGGAGTCTTGAGGTCGGAGGTCCCAGATCCATCCACGTTGAGCTCTAGAAGGATGTCGGTTTCCTTGGTCTGTCGGTGCTGATTGCTTTGGCGGGCCGCCATAGTAAGACCATGTCTTAATGGGAGAGGTTACGCAACCGTTCCTTTGAAGCCTCGATTTGCTCCGGGCTCAACGCGCCACGAAGCTCTAAGTTCGCCTGCTGTTGGATGCCTGTTCCGGTGTCAACGGCGTGAACGCTAAGAAGCCCTCCTGCGTTCACCCCAAAAGTGACTTCAATCGTTACCTCCCCTCTCTTGCGTGCGGGGAGTCCATTTAGAACCAAATCTCCCAAAATCTCGTTGTCTTCGAACCGCCTTGATTCGCCTTGGCAAACTTGGATTCGCACGGTTTCTTGGTTGTCCTTGGAGGTGGAAAATGTCCGGCTCTTACGGGCCGGCACACGTTGGTTTCGTTGCATAACAGGTTCGCAGAAGCCGCCTACCGTCCTAAGAGCAAGGCTATGGGGCGTGACGTCAAAAACCTGTGGTCCTGAGTTGGGCGAGAATGCTGAAGAGCCCCCTAGGTCTGCTGTCGTGAGGGCCTGGCCGGCGGTCTCAAAGATTTCCGAGGGTGCCTTCATCGCTGGCATTCCAAGTGCTGTTGAATTGCCAGGGGGAGGGCCTTCTAAGTCGTCAAAGAAACTGATTGGTTTCTTTGGGATCGCTGCTGGAGTCTCGGTCCTTTTCTGAGGTTCAGCCGCAGCTGTAGCTGCAGAAGGTTCAAGTTGCGGTTTCGAGGGCTCCGGCTTGATTTGATGTGCGGGCTCCTGTGACGGCGCGCGGTTATCGGTTGGAGAAGGCGGCTCTTCCGCCGTGTCATCTTCTATAGGCGCAATTGGGGCTGTCCAGTCGAGGTTCTCCGGAATGCTGTCCAGGGAAAGCTGACTGGTTGGAATATCGTCAGCGGTGATCGCCTCAGTGTGTTTTTCTTGCTCAGGTTCTGGGCTTTCGAAGTGACCGGGGGCCATTGCAGTTACCTCGGTGTTGCCATCTAGGATTTGTTCTAGTGCACGGGCTTGGACGGCTGCGCCTAGGGCGACTGCTTTTTCTGGGTGTATATCTGTTCGCGGTTTCCGACCAAAGTAATCTGCGACTTGGCTACGTACTAGAGGGATTCTGGTCGTACCCCCTACAAGTAAAACGTTATCCAAAGCGGTCCGGTCGAGCCCGGCTGTTGCTAGGGCTTCATCGCAGACGCCAAACGTCCGCGCGATCACTGGTTCCGCAAGCGCTTCAAACTCCTCTCGAGAGAGCTCTGTCTCGAAGTTCAGTGGTCGCCCGCCGGCTCCGTAGGCGATTTCCTCCATAGAAATTCTTGCTTTGTTGCGAACGCCTAGCTCAATTTTCGCTCTTTCCGCCGTGACACGCAGCCGCTGCATCGCAATATCGTCTAGGCGTAAGTCGACACCGTTCTCCTGCAAAAAGCGATCTGCAAGGTGTATTACGACGGTTTCATCAACGTCTTCGCCTCCTAGGAAGGTGTGGCCGGCTGTACCAAGAACTTCAAACCGTTCTCCTTCAATGCGGAGGATCGAGACATCAAAAGTACCTCCACCAAAATCGTATACAGCGAGGGTCTCATTGAGGTCCTTTTCTTGAGCATAGGCCATGGCGGCTGCAGTCGGTTCGTTGAGAACTCGTACAACAGTAATTCCGGCGATGGCTCCAGCTGTTGCGGTCGCCGAACGTTGGGCTTCGTTGAAGTTCGCAGGAACTGTAACGACAGCACGGTCTATAGCTGTGCCAAGGCTTTGGCAAGCGACGTACCTGAGGTTGTCGATGAGAAGAGCCGATATTTCTGGGATGGCAAATTCACCGGCGCGCGTAATGACAACGGGAAGTTCGTTGAGTCCTTCCTTGATCAGGTAGGGCATACGCAACCGAGCCTCTGCAACCTCAGGTGAATTGAAGGTGCGCCCAAGAAGTCTTTTCGCTGAATGTACAGTGTTGCGAGGGTCGATTACCCGCCGCTTTTTAGCGGTTTCTCCAATAACAACCGAGCCATTTGGGTGGAACGATACTATCGACGGATGGACGACAACGCCGTTCTCATCTTCGACTACGGATGGGTCCCCGTGTTCGTTTACACGCGCGATGACCGAGTTGGTGGTTCCTAGGTCAATGCCGACTATTGGTGTGGGCACTTTCTTCTAACTCCTTCAGAATACAATCGTACCAACGGGAAAGCCTCTTTGGGAAAGGCCACATCCATCCATATGCAGAACTTGTAAACTGCTGGATGACATTGTCGCGAAAAGACCTACTCGCAACATATTCGATTCCGTGTATTTCCGCAGCGGCTCGAATGCTTTCCTCGTAACCCTCCTTTTCAAATTTGGCGCGAAAAAACGACAAACCAAAAGGAAAGGGAACTAGTAGGTACAAGAACGCCATACCGAAAAACGTATACTTACGGAATTGGCGTATGTGGACTAGCTCGTGGCGTAACACTTGATACTGCGATTCTGGGGGTAGAGTTTTCCAGCTAGGTGCCACGTAGACTTTCTGTCCGATAGTTGTGTGGTACCCGGACAAGTAACTGTTCATTGCACCGAATGTCAGGAGCCAGAGAGACAGATGAATCAGTTTTTGGCTTGGTGCTTCATCTTTAGGGATGATCTGGAATCGCGGGAACTCGCGCTCTATTTCCCCTAGGAGCTCTCGATACTTTTCATCGTATTTCGTCACCTGAAAGGGATTGTACAACTAGACTCGTATTTTGATGCTGGTGAGTGCGCGTCTAGTGTACTGTGTTCTCCAGTCGGGATGGTTGACGGCTTAAATGATCCTCAGAGAGAGGCGGTTCTTCACGATGAGGGGCCAATTCTGGTGTTGGCGGGAGCGGGCTCCGGAAAAACAAGAGTAATCACTCATCGCATGGCCCGCCTGGTTAAGGAAGGCGTTCCCCCTGCGCGGATCTGTGCGCTTACCTTTACCAATAAAGCAGCGGCTGAAATGAGGGCGCGCGTCGCCCGACTGTTGCCAAATTCAAGTCTAGCTGCGGATCTGTCTGTTGGTACTTTTCATTCTTTGGGCCTGCGAATGGTCCGCGCAGAAAGAGCAGAACTTGGTTTGCCACGCGGGTTTACCATCTACGACTCCGCCGACCAGATGGGGGTACTCAGAGAGATACTCCGCGACAAAATGAAGGATGGGAGGCGGTTTGACGTTAAGTCTATCCACGCCCGAATTTCTCTAGCTAAGAACAGCTTTATTGCGCCTGGGGAATTTCAGCCCGAAGAACACGACGAATACGACGTCATTTGCCAAGAGGTATATCCGCAGTATCAGGAGGCGATGCGGGCATTCGGAGCACTAGATTTCGACGATCTTATTGTCGAACCGGTCAGGTTAATGAGGGAGAACCCGCAGGTGGAGAGGCGCTGGGCTGAGCAGTTTCAGTACCTGTTGGTTGATGAGTATCAAGACACGAATAAAACACAGCTCCACCTTCTCAAGGCTCTTTGTAAAGGGCATGAGAATGTCTGCGCCGTTGGTGATGATGATCAATCTATCTACAGTTGGCGAGGGGCTAACTCGGAGCAGATTCTAGATTTTGAAAAAGATTTTTCAGGCGCCAAGGTGGTGGTGTTGGATCAAAACTATCGATCAACGCCTTCGATCTTGCAGGTAGCAAACGCCGTCATTGAGAACAATAAGAAGCGCAGAGGTAAAAAGCTTTGGAGCGACTGCGCTGTGGGGGAGCCTGTGGTTGCGGTTAGGTGCTCCGATCCGGATGCGGAATCGCGCTTCCTGGTCCAGCAAATTCAGGACCTACTTGAAGACGGCACCACTGAGCATCGGGAGATTGCCGTTCTTTACCGTTCCAATCTACAAACTCGAAATGTAGAAGCTGCATTCCGAGAACACGACATCCCGTATGTCGTCTATGGAGGCCAACAATTCTTCGAGCGAAAAGAAGTGAAAGATCTTCTCGCTTATTTGCGGGTGGGGTGCAACCAATCCGACGAAATGTCTCTACGCAGAGTAATTAATTACCCTGCACGGGGAATTGGTGCACAGACAATCGCCAGAGCAACAGCTTGGAGAAAAGCTCATCGAGTTAGCTTATGGAAAGCGTTGGCGGTGGCAGATGGGTTGCCGCCCCGTTCCGTCGCAGCAGTAGAAGCGTTCCATAAGTTGATCGAGGAGTTGAGCTCCAAACTGAAGGAGGGTGACCTGGTAGCAGCAGTTCGCTGGCTTGTTGATGCAATTAAACTGGAAGCTGATATTCGGGCGGCATCGCCAAGTTCTAGTGCCGCCCGCCGCCGGCTCGACAATATTGAAGGTTTTATTTCACTGCTCCAGCGTTTTGCACAAAGCAAACCAGATCTTAAAGCCTTTGAGGACTTTTTGCGAAAACTATCGCTGGATATGGGCTCTGATTCTGCGGAGGAGAATACAAAAAATCGAATCGTTCTTACGACGTTGCACGGTGCTAAGGGGTTAGAGTTCGATAATGTTTTCTTGATTGGGATGGAAGAAGAATTGTTGCCGCATGCACGGACACTTATGCCGAAGTCCAACGATATTCTTGACCCTGATCACGTTGCAGATATCAGCGAAGAGCGACGGTTGGCGTATGTCGGAATGACTCGGGCACGGAAGCGACTCTTTCTCACCAGGGCGACTCATCGAAGTCCAAGAGGTCGCGCAGTTCCACGGACTCCATCACGCTTCCTTTGTGAAATCCCTACAGAGATGCTGGTTTCAAGGGACTTCGCAGAGGAAGAGCGTCGCCCGGTCGATCCCGACAGTGTTAGCCAACTGTTTGCGCTGCTGGCTGAGAGCTAGCGATCCAAGCGTTCAGTCTCTCTCTCGCCATTCCAACATAGCGAGGATCGCGGTCTGCCACCTCAAATCGTCTGCCCAGCTTCGCGGCGACTATCGCTGTGGTTCCGGATCCAAGAAAGGGATCTATGACGAGCCCACCTGGTGGGCTGGATGCTTTGATGAATTTTTCGATTAACTGTTCAGGCTTTTGTGTGGGGTGCCCGGTTCTTTCGCCGGTGCCGTTACAGAGGACGGGGATTTCAAAGACATCCCGCGGTTTCGCGCCAAGAGGGTGTGGAGTCCATTTGTCTCGGCGCTTGCCTTTTCCGTATTGAGAAGTGACGGCCTGGATTCGTACAGGGTATTTTTTTGTGTGGTTGTTGTAGGGAACCCGCACGGAGTCGACATCCAATTTTGCCGATTTACTAGCTTTAAGATGCAGGATAGACTCGTGAGATCGTCCCCAGTCAGAGCCTAAATTGGCTTTGTTGCGGTAGTGCCAAACGAGCCACCGACATCCCCCTTTGAAACGATCCGCGCTTGTTACCATCACTCGTGCCAAAATCTCTGAGAAACCGCAAATGTAGGCGCTACCTGTTGGCTTGAGGACACGCTCCACATGCGTCAACCATGAGTCGCACCAATCCGTGTAGCTTTCGAGGGACTCAAATTCGTCCCACTTGTCTTTTGCGATCGCATACGGGGGGTCTGCCACGACGAGATCCACGCTTTCGGCTTCCATTGCTGAAAGGAAATCCAAGACATCGGATTGCCAAATTCGCCCCGTTGTCTCTGTAGCGCTGGAGTGCTCAAGGGCGTTCCAGGCAAGGCGCGGTCCCTTTAGTGGGGTCGCTAAATCTTTGGGGACTGGCACTTCTTTGCGCAGTCTCGGTGGACGCTTGGGCATTCTTTCGCCATCCTACAACGCATGGAAGAACCTGGCTACTTCGCGCACCCTTCAGCATTCGTCGATGAGGGAGCAAGGGTCGGAAAGGGCACTCGGATTTGGCACTTTGCACATGTAATGGGCGGCGCTGAAATAGGCGCCGACTGCGTGATCGGGCAGGGCTGTTACGTTGCCAACGTAAAAATAGGCTCCGGCGTTCGGATTCAAAACAATGTTTCTATCTACGACAGTGTCGTTCTTGAAGACGATGTTTTCTGTGGGCCGTCTTGTGTCTTTACGAATGTTCTAAATCCTCGATCTGCAGTTTCGAGAAAGGACGAGTATTTACCAACAGTTGTTCGGCGAGGAGCGAGTATCGGTGCGAATGCGACGATAGTCTGCGGAGCGGAGATTGGTTCCTACGCTTTTGTCGGCGCTGGCGCGGTTGTCAAAGGTGATGTTCCTGCTTATGCGTTGGTTGTCGGGGTGCCCGCGCACCAAATTGGTTGGATGTGTAAGTGTGGTGAACGATTGCCCGCCGAGTTAGCTCCAGTATGTGAGCATTGCAATAGCAAGTATAAAGAAGTTGACGGTGCTTTAGTCCCCTCCCAATGACCACCCAGTAGCGGTCGCGTTTACTCGGCTTGGCCATGGGGGACGGGGGCGCGTCCATGGAATTGCTTCGCCAACCCCCGAAGAGTAATTGCGATCCCAAGGAAAAAGTAGAGTTCTTGGCCTAGTGCCCTCGGAAAGAGCTCTCGGAAGTATTACTGGATCAGGAGCTTCCTCGGACTCGAACCGCGCGGGTTCTCTGTTCAACTGATAGAGGGTGAGTAGTTGCGGGGGCGGCAAATACAGTCCACAGGCCTCGTCGACACATTCCTCCGGCGACAGCCATTCTTGGTGAACGGCTTCGTTGTCGTCGACAGTCGGAGTCTGGGATTGAGGGAGCTCTGCAATGAAAAAGGTAGCTTTAAACCTTTTGCTTTCTACAGAGGGGGTGATCCACGAGCTGTATTCTTTCAACGGTTTTTCGCAAATAGTCCAATTTGCCTTGTTAAGGATTTCGCTGAAGTTACCTCCACCAAGAAGTTCGGCTCTAGCCTGGGCCCGCTCGTCGTCGGTTGACGTTTGGTTGATAAACAGTATCCCAGCCTCCTCAAACAACTCCCGTATTGCTGTGTATTTTAGTGAAGAGTCGTTGGGGTCACGGGCACCGCCAGGAAAAACGGATGCATTTGCCATGAAGGAGGCACCGCTTGTACGCCGCTGCAGGTAGATCTGTTTGGAGTCTCTGGGGCCTTTGCGCCAAAGTATGATGGCTGCTGCGTCGCGGATGTCCTCGGTCACGCTCGCCTATAACATGCCACGAGTGTTATCTTTTGCCGAAGGCACATGAAGATACCTCTCGTTGATCTTTCCCGTGAACACAAGCCCCTTGCCGCTGAGATGAAGGAGGCTTTTGCTCGCGTTCTCGAATCCGGCAGGTTCGTTTTAGGGCCGGAGGTTACTTCTCTCGAAAAAGAAGTAGCAGAGTTTACTGGCGCCGATTTTGCGATTGGCCTTTCCTCGGGAACGGATGCTCTTCTAGCTGCGCTTATGGCTCACGGCGTTGGTCCGGGTGATGAAGTGGTCACGACTCCCATGTCTTTTTTCGCGACGGCAGGGTGTGTGGTGCGACTAGGGGCAAAACCCGTTTTTGTCGATATCGATCCAGATACGTTCAACATGAACCCAGCGGCAGCGAAAGCGGCAATTACCTCTAAAACCAAAGCGCTTCTTCCTGTTAATTTGTTCGGACGCCCTGCAGACCTCCCGGAAACAGATTGCCCTGTAATAGAGGACGCAGCGCAGAGCATTGGATCTGTTGGGCCAAGAGGGTTGGCAGCATGCCTTAGTTTCTTTCCGACGAAGAATCTCGGTGCGCTTGGCGACGGAGGAGCAGTCCTAACCAATGATGAGGCCTTCGCAGACAAGATCAGATTGCTGCGGACACAGGGGTCGCGCCCCAAGTATCACCACCCAGTAATCGGGGGAAATTTTCGGATCGACGCGTTACAGGCATCTCTCCTCCGGGTGAAGTTGCCCAAGCTCGCCGCTTGGACCGAAGCCCGACGCCAAAATGCAGACAAGTACAGGGAGCGCTTTAGAAATAGCCGAGCAGCTAGCATGCTGCGGCTCCCTTCGGACGCACCAAACCATGTCTACAATCAATTCGTAATCAGGGTTCCACGACGAGACGATTTGCGAAAATTCCTTTCTGAAAAGGGTATCTCCACGGAGATTTACTATCCACTGCCATTACATTTGCAGCCTTGTCTTGAGTATCTAGGCTACAAAGAGGGCCAGATGCCCAACTCTGAAACCGTGGCCAGAGACAGTGTCGCTCTTCCTGTTTTTCCGTCGCTTAGCGACGCAGAGCAAGACTATATCGTTGAAACGATCGAAGAGTTCTTGGTCAAGTAGTCAAGCGGGTTTCTTCAAGCGTCGTTGAATACTTCGTTTCGCAAGGGTCCGAATGGGCAGCTCTCGAAACCCGGCAAGAATGGCTCGCTTACTCGGAGTTTTGGAAGGCAGCCGCGCCGCGCCGATGATGCTTTTTGTTCTCGCGAGTCCAGCTTTGCATTCGGGGGCGTCGCCTTTGTGTAGCAGCCAGGGGGAGAGTCGGTGAGACCACAGTACTCGGTGGAGCACTAGGCTTCTGCCCAGTTGCATTAAGACCACTTGCCCAGGGCGTGCCTGGTTCTGAGCGTGGATGGTAATGGTGGCGCCCGGTTGAAGCGTTGGCTTCATCGATCCAGCTTCGTCTCCCAGCGTGACCTTGAGGCCCTGGGGGGTAGAAGAAAGATCTCTACGAAGAACTTCGAGCAATTACGAGTTATTCGGGACAGTGTTCGGGCAGATGAACCCGTTTTCTCTCGCGCAGGAAAGCGCAAGGGTCTCGAAGGTCTCTTCGGCGACAGCGCTTGGCTTTTCGTACGGAAGCTTTTCCGTTGGAGTCTCGTCTTGAGTGGTTGGCTTCGTGCTCATAATAGGAGACGAGAGCTTACATCAGAGCGTCATTCAGTGTTCGCCCTGTTTGGAAATACCTCGATATTGTTAGGGCTTTAGTCGTTTGGGGCGTCCCAAATTACTTCAATTCGCCCTTCGAGGCTTTCCGCACCATGGTCAGCCCAGCATATGTCCACGAGACCGTCGGCGTTTATATCGACCGGTGTTGCGACGATCGAAGCCCTGGTGTTCACCGTTACCGCGTTGACGAATTCCGGCGGCGAGTCGATTTTGTAAGGAGCATCCGATGCTGCGACTGTGCCGGTAGGAACACTGCCTCCGTGCCATACGTAGAGTTTGGTGTCGTCGCCTGTACCCCCAGCAATAACGATATCCTCGATTCCGTCGTTGTCGACGTCGAAGGGTTCTTGCCCCGTGCTGTTGAGAATCTCAACTCCAAACAAGGAAGAGTCTTGGCCAACAAAGTTGGAAATCTGAAAACCGGAGTCATTGAGATTGATCGTTCCTGTCTCAGCACCAGAAACCAAGTAAACGTTCCCGGCGTTGACGCCACTTCGGTACGACGAGATTAAGAGATCTCTGGCGGCATCCCCGTTCTGGTCCAGTGTCGACGCGACTCTCGAGCCAAAACCGGTGGTACGGTCTACATTGGAATCTACGATCGTTAAGTCGTTCGTTCCAAGCGTGATTTCATGAACACCAGGGGGAGGAGAAGAGCTCCGATCTCGAAGAATATAGAGCTCTTCGGGCATACCAACCCGGCTGTCATCGTTTGCGTGAGCAATCGCGATGTCGTCACGAGTGTCGGAAGGGCCTTGGGTCGGCCCGACGTTGCTTAAGGTTTCGCCGAAGTTTCTAAATGTAAAACCTGGGTCTGGGTTCTTGAGAAGGTGGACGGCTGCAGCGTTAGCCCCTGCAGGCTCGATGTCGCTTAACTGGATTGTGGTTTCGTCGGTTTTGCCACCGTAGACGATTACTATTCCACCAACGCCTCCGCCAGCTCCGACTGCCGCGATAACAAGGTCTTCTCTGCTATCATCTTCGTTAAATGTAGCCGTTGTGAGATTCCATCCAAGGCCGGAGAAGAAGAAGAAGCCGGGATTGCTTGGGTGGGTTTCAATTACGACGTCCGCATCTGCGAAGCTCGAGGGGTTGAACCCCGGGCCACCTTCGAAGATATACACTCGCCCGTTGATCCCGTTGTCGAACGGGGCGCCAACGACAAGGTCATCGATTTTGTCATCACTCCAAAAAATACGAGTGAGGCTCTGCCCAAACATGCTGTTTGAAAGTGTCCCAGCGATCGTTACATCTGGGATGTCTGAAATTCCGTCTATAGAGCCGAAGTAAACATGTACAGCTCCGCCACCGGTTACCCCGCCGGGATTGGTCGTAGTGGGAGCCGAGACGGCCAGGTCTTCAAAACCGTCATCGTTAAAGTTTCCCTTAATAACTCTGAACCCAAAAGCCTTTCCGGTGCCATCTCCCGAATTCGGTGGGAGTAGGGCCCCTGTTTGATCGAAGTGAACAGGGATGACACCTTCCGATGCTATTTCCGAACGGTTGCCGTTTTCGTCTACCGCCGCTACCGCAAAGAAGAGGTCGCCAGCCCTTATTTGGCTGATGACCGTATCTTCAGTCGATCCTGGCGTCGAAGGGTTAGGTAAGGCGATGACCGTTCCAAGGGTGTCAAAGTTGGTTTCATCGATAGGTTCGTTGGCGTAGCGGGCCACGTAGGAGTCGGCTTCGTCTGGCACCGTAAAGCGAATGCGAACGCTCTGGCGTGTTAGAGCGATAACCTCCAAATTCGTTGGCATCGGGCCAGGAGTGGTATCGACGTCGAGAAGAATGGTTGCGGTACCTGTACTTGAACCAGAGACTGCCGTTGCCACAACAGTGTGCGGCCCCTCAGTCAGCGTGACATTGCTCAAGGTCCAAGTCCCGCCGCTTACGATAGCCGGTGCTGGCGCACCGCCGTCGATTGCCACAGTTACGCTGGCCGTGGCATCGGACACAGTGCCGGTCAGATCAATTGTAACGCCTGCGCTTACGTCTCCATCGTTGTCATCAGCCTTGCCGACGGTCCCGTCTGCGACTGATCCCGAAAAGCCGACCTCTATGTCGGCGAGGGTTAGATCACAAGAGAAAACACCCTCATTGCCAGCTTCATCCGAGCCACGCGCTAGTAAAGTGTTCGCGCCATTCACAAGGGTTACTCTGGATATTTGGTTGGATATTAACGGCTCAGGCGTATTTCCATTTACCTGCAAGGAGAGCTCGTTTGCTAAGGGTGCAATGATTTGTGCATCTATCTGAACGCCGTCAGATAAGTCGCCGTTTGCGTCTTTGCTTGCGGTGACTGTGCCGCCGCACGAGATGGGTTCCGGACTGAGAAGTAGACTTAGCGGTGGTGGAAGGTTGTCATATAGAAAGTTCGCGTTGGCGAAGGTCGTCAAACCTGAGTCTGCGGTTATTTCGGTCCTACAGTTTTCTTCGCCCTCTGCTAGGTCGGATTTACTAAGCGTTATCTCCAAGAGGATTTCGCCTGCGGGACCAACGACACCGGTCGCTCCCCCGCCACAGGTCGTAGTTACTTCTTTACCGGTGCAGGCAGGATCAGCTGCGGCTTTGATCTCCGTCTGGAAACCAGAGGCAGGACTTGAGTCGTCGGTCACGAATGCCAGGGCATCGGGGGAAACATGAGTGATGCCACAGCCGTCGAGATCTACGGATACTGCATTCGTGGACTCGCAGGTATTGCCCGCGAGATCTGCGATAGTAAAGCCGACGTCGAAATTGCCAGGAGATCCAAACACAGCTGCCCCAATAGCCTTGGAGTCGCCCTCAAGGGTCCCTGCTATCTTAGTGTCTCCGACGTTGAACATCGCTGACGAATTGTCGATATCTGATCCAGCGGCAAAAGCTCCGCTTAGGGTGACCTGTACACCGTTAGTCAAATCACCATCTTCGTCGTCGTCTGCGGTTACGAATGTCGTTGGGGTTTCAAGAGTGCAACCTGTCGGCGGCGTCGTGTCGATTAAGACAGTAACGATCTCTGAAAATAGGCTTGCTCCGTCTGCTTGAGTGCAAATTCCACGGACAGCTCGTGTCCCCTCTCCGAGGGTAATGTCGAAGGAAGCATTTCCATCTGTATCCAATTCGACACCTCGAGAAGAGGTCTCCCGACCTGTCGCGAGGTCCAAAAGTCGTAAACTTGCGATGGTGCCTGGTTGCCCACGCAAGTCTACTTGGGTTTGAAAGCCAGGGGCCGGACTTCCGTCGACCTCGGCGTTGAAGACGGGGTAAGGGTAGTTTGGGGTTGTTACCGGTTCTGTTACGAGTGCGAGGGTGCAACCGGAATCGTTTCTGTTAACAACGTCGATGGTTTCGCGTCCAGCCCCGCACCCTTTGCCCGTGGTTCCTGAAACGCTCAGAGTTACTGAGCCTTCGGGGATTGTAATATCTTCGAAAGAGAAGTTTCCGTCTTCGCCCACCAATCCGTCGTAGTTAACTAGCGTCTCGTTTTCGCCTTCTACAGCTAACGTGACGAGGTCGCCAGCACGGAGATTGCTGCGTATACCGATATCTACCTGAGTGCCTGCCAGTTCGGGGTTTCGATCTGCCGCGGCCGAGAACACTGCGCCATTGGGGACTGATAGCTGGATGACGATTTCCGAAGGACAGATAGGTCCGTCGCCGCAACCCAAAACGCTCACACCCAGGGCGACAACGCCCAATGATCCCAGAACTCTCATTTTCCCCCCAAGCCTCCAGCTAGCGGTAACTAGCTAGTAGATTCTGTACTTTTAGACAATAACGCGAAGTTTGCTGGGGCGTATGCCTGGTTGCCCGGAAATTTGTCTTTGCTCGTGCAAACCATCCGGATCTACCCGATCCCACGTGGGCGGGAGTGCTGTGTGGTCAGCGGGTACAATGCCGGCATCTCTAAGTGAGTCGCGTACCGCGACAGCGTGGCGGCATGCTTCAAGAGAAGGGCCGCGCATTTCGCCGTGCTCAAGAAGAGCCATAGCGTGGCACCGTTGGCAGTAATTGCGGACCTCACAACGGTTGCACTCTGAGATGTCGGCCCAGGTTAGATTGCGAATTTCATCGAGGCCCTCCGAGCCAAACCAAACTTCACGAAAACTCTGTTTTCGCAAACTCCCCATAGAAACGTTGAGAGATTGGCAAGGCCTCACTTCGCCACGCTGGTCAATAGAGCAGGACTCCTGACCGGCACGGCAAGGTGTGTGATCTAGTTTGCGCCATTGTTTGCTCGGGTCGAACCCCTCGAACAAAGTGTGCATTTGGGTCGCGATGCCTTTTTCTTTATCACGGTAAAAGGTCTGAAGCGTGTCGCCCCGCATTCGCAGCCACACGGGATCCGCACCAGCGTCTTCCATGGTCGTGATCTTTGCATCGGCACTAAAAAGAGCACCCATGCTGCTGGCGAGTTCTGTGAGGTCATTGATCTCGGCAGCATTTTGTTCCATCACCGGTGCTTTGAGCTGGACCGGGATATCGCGCTCAATGAGCCGTTTCGCCGCGGCAATGGTCCGTTCCCAGGAGCCAGGGTGGTCTGTTACGGCTTCGTGTTTGTCTTTCGAAGCACCGTACAGAGAAAGGTCAACCTGTAGAGGTCGTATCGTTCGCAAGAAATCAGCTCGCTTCTCATGGATGTGGTGGCCTGTTGAGAGAAGCTTGATAGCAAAACCGAGATCGTGGGCACGTTGAAGAATCTTGTTTGCGTCGGGGCGCATGAAAAATTCGCCGCCTACCAAGGTTAGGAAGAGGACGCCGAGGTCAGCAATTTCCCCCAAAATCCGAGAAACCTCCTCGAAGCTGAGCTCGTCTCTGTCGACATGTTCTTGGTAGCAGTGGACGCACTCATAGTTGCACCGGTCGGTAACCTGGAACGTCACCGTAACCGGCGCTCCAGCCGTATCCGCGTTTTTGACTAGCAGGTTCGCGGCACCGACTTGTTCCATTGCTTTTGAGTTCATCTAAGAGCGGAAGCTACATCAGGACGCTTGGCGAATTCCAGCCTATACACAGGAGTGCTTGTAATTAAAGAAGCTGCTAGGCCAAGTACGACTTCGGTGGTTGTTGGAGTATTAGAATAAGTCAAAATATGACGGAGAAGCTCAGGAAGGGCTGTTTCTGGTTCCATCGTGGTTCGCGAGTGCTCAGGTGCTTGCGCAATGAGATGAATCCCTGCCAGTGGTGCGGTGCGCCCAACTGGTAACTCTTCGCGCGCAAAAAATGGAGATGCGACTGCTTCCCATCGGTTGCCGTTTTGACGGAGCGCCAAGAGTTCGTCTGAAAGTTTGATGAATTCGGGGTGATTGTCAGCTAGCAGTCTCGCTATTGTCGACTTTCCGGCGCCGCTCACTCCGGCAAACATATGTGCCTTTCCATTTAGTTCAACCGCCGAAGAGTGAAAGAGAAGGATACCCTGGCGAAGAAGCCCGATTGAGCATGCGACTCTGATAGCGGCCTCAAGAGAAAACATCGATTCACCAACGGTGAAACTCGCTTCTGGGGCGCTGTTTGATATCCAACCGGCAGCGTCCGTTCGGCTTACTTGGGTCCTACCTTCAGAGTCCACGGAACTTGCAAAGCCGGGATAGTTTTCGTTTGGCTCTCTCCCTTTGGCGAAACCTTCCTTTATCGAAACGTCGATGACTAGATGCGGGGGGTCGTATGAGTCGCTTAGGGGGGTGGCGTCATAACTCTCGGGAAGCGTTATTGGCTTTTCGGAACGTAGATGGATCCTCGCGCCTGCAACGATGAAGGTGGTGGTTTTCAAGAGGGTCTCTTGGTTGAGCGGTAGCAGACGACGGTGTGACTCCAAATGACGGACGGGCTCATCGCTGGTAGGGGAATTGCGTAAGGGAATCTCCCAAAAGAGCGCCATTTATAGGTCTTTATGGGCCGAAACCCGTTGTTGCGGGCTGGTCGGTTTAACTCTCCAATACCGTCAAGGTGAAGTGCGGAACGATTGACGTTGGGGCTAGATGACCATGTGTTGCGTGAGTAGTGGTGCAGTGTAAGAACGCCGCCTGGCTGCAATACGCGGTAGCTTTCTGCGAATATGCGCGTGTAGTCGAAGTATCGAAACGAACCGTTACCGGAAACAAGTAAGTCAAAACTGTTTGCCGAAAACGGCAGATGGTGTGCGTCGGCATGGATTGCACGCAGGCCCTTTGCCCGAGCGACTGCTACGCTCGATCTTGAGATATCTACCCCAACCGCAGTGGAAGGGAGTTGCTCCAATAACCGTCCTGTCCCACATCCAAGCTCCAGAATGCTGTTGGCCTGTTTCGCAAGTTTAAGGAAGGGAGCATCGATCTTTTTGAAGCGCTCAATTAACCGAGTTGGGAGTTCAGCAGACTTAGACGCAACTTCATCGTAGGCGCGACGAACGGTTGACGTGTTTACGCGCGAGTTCAATCCGTGACCAGAACCTGCTTTTCAACCAGGTCATCGAGAGAGCTTGGTAGATCAACACGCGCTTGGTCCTCACTTACTTCAAAGCGCGTGGTAAGCGTGTTCACAGCTTGCTCCATGGTGAAACCCTGTTCAGCTAGCATCCAAAGCGCGCTTGCGGTTGTGTTTAGCGTGACGAGACGGTTTTGATCAGCAGTTATGATGAATGCTCGATCGCCTAGTAGACGACCTGCTGTGTTGGGATTCCGACGATACGTATTCATGTTTCCTCTGTTTTGGCGACTCCCGAAGCTAGCGGAGCTTGTTCCATGAAGCAACAAGGGGTTAACGACCCCTTTGACGGTGATTCAAATCACTTTGAGTGAGCGAGGTTTTTTCAACAAAGCGTTATAGTTGACACTAGTTTTCCCAGGTCGGTAGAGTGCGACGCGTGGTAAGCCACGGCTGCTTTATGTGGATAACGTCTCGCTAATTCTGCGAAAACTACCGAGAATCTCGTTCCCGCTGATCTTCTATAAACCACGACTTACCTTCTTCCGTTTTTGCTTCTGTGTTAACTGGACGCAATACAAACTTAGGCACACGTAAATGAACTCGAAGTTGCTCTCAATATTGGCGTTATCAATCGTTTTTCTCGGTGGAGGTTTGCTGGTGGCTCAAACCGGCGGCGACCCCGCACCTGTACCTCCACCAGCACCGTCTAGTCAGATACCCGTGCCGCCTAGCGCATCGGGTAAGAAAGAAGGCGCGAAGAATTTCAAGGCAGAGATCTCCGAGTTTGCGAAACGGCTACGCGAGCTTCGAAAACAAGCAGAGCGCGAGAAGGACGTTATTAAACTCGATTGCGTGAACGCTCAATTGCTTGCATTGAAATCTCGAGCAAGAGCGGCCGACGAAGCAGCTTTTGATCTGGGAGCGCTTGACGGTGACAAAGCAGCAAAAGCCGAGGCAGATCACGCCTACAGAAAGCTCTATCTGAGTCATCAAGGTGCCCTAGCGGCCTACGAAATGGCGGAGCAGTGTGTTGGAGACGAATTAAGCCTTGTTGGTGACACCACGACTCAACAGACTGGCGGACCCGACGTTGTAGACGACCCAACAGACCAAGACCCAGGAGCTGCTGGCGGATTTGACCCGATCAATCCAGAAGGCCCTCCTAACCGATCAGCATTCTAATTCTCCGTAACATCGAAAACTCTCTTAATCTCCCAACGATTCGATTCCGCATGAAACGTGTCTCACTCCTAATTGCAGTCCTCTGCGTAAGTTTTTCTTCTGTGGCTTTTGCCCAGTACTCAGGGTGGGTTCCGCCTCGGGCGGAGGAAGGCCAAAAAGACGGATTCTCACTTTCTTCTTCCGGCCTGGTTTTACAGCCAACGCTAGGGGCTGAGACTGGGTACGTTAGTAATGTTTTCTTCGCCGAAGAGTCAGGACTTGGTGCGGGTGTTCTTCGAGTCATAGGTGGACTTCGACTTGCGACTCGCCAGACGAACTCAAGCGAGTTTCAAGGCGCAGCAACTCCGGTCTGGAAATTCACCGCGGGGCTTCGCGCTTCGTACCGCGAGTTCCTGTCGACAAACTCGTCGGCACGCGGTCTTCGAAACTTAGGCCTTGTCGCCGACTTGAATCTAATACTATTCCCTCAAGGAACGTTTCGATTCGAAGTGGAAGACACCTTTCGCCGAATTCTTCGCCCACGAAGTTTTGAGACTTCGCAGCAGTTAAATCGCGACATCAACAATTTCCGAGCTGGAATCATTTACCAACCTGGAGGGCGCGCAATTAGTGCGGGGCTGCATTACGAAAATGTCGTCGACGTTTTCGAAGATTCCGAGGTTGCGTTCGCAAATAGACTGCAACACATCGGGCGCCTTCGACTTACTTGGCGTTTCTTCCCCTATAGTGAGGTGTACCTGGACGGTTCTCTTGGGTTCTTCACGAACTTTAATGATCAAACGCTGGATTTCAACAAGTCAAACTCCTCGCCTCTGCGGATTCAGGCAGGTATCAATACTGCGATTACAGAGCGTTTGACCGTCAAACTACGCGGCGGTTATGCGAATGGTTTCTACCGAACAGGGGCCAATTATTCGTCACCAATAGGCGCGGTTGAGTTGGGCTACCGTTACAGCCCCGTAGGTAGAATCGGACTTGGTTATCACTACGAATTCCGTGATTCGATTCAGGCAAACTTCTATCGGGAGCATAGAGTCCAGCTAACCTTGAACCAGCAGCTCGGAAGAGTTCTGTTTACGGGTAGAGCAGGAGGTCACCTCCGGCGCTATGAGGAAGTGCAGCTTGTTGGTGGCGCACCAGGTGTCGTTCGAGAAGACCAGATTCTTTTTGCCGAAGGGCAGCTTCGCTATGCATTGTTAGACTGGCTTGAAATTTACGGTCGCTACAATCTAGCAGCTGTCGAGACTGACTTTCGATTCCAGTTTATCGTTGGGCAGCTAGAGAACCCGTCATACGTTCGACACGAAGCGGTTTTGGGCGCGACCGTTTCGTTCTAACAGGATGTCGGAACAACCACGTCGGGTAGGGGTAGCGGTCGTTGGTGCCGGATACTGGGGCATTAACCACGTCAGAGTCATGGCTGGCGAGCCGGGCGCCGACTTAAAGGTGATTTGTGACTTGGACGCAGGTCTCTTGGACCGCGCAGGTCGGTTCTGTCCCACTGCCCAAAAGACGAGTGAATTTTCTGCGGTTTTGGAATCGTCGGACGTTGAAGCAATTGTCATTGCAACTCCAGGTGGCACCCATGCGTCCCTGGCAAAGGCGGCTCTCGAAACAGGCAAGCACGTCCTAGTAGAAAAGCCGCTTGCTCATAGCAGACAAGAGGCCGAGGAACTCCGCGACTTGGCAAACGAGAAGGGTGTGATGTTGTCTGTAGGACACCTAATGGTCTATCACCCTATCGTTGAACACTTGCGGACACTGCTACAGTCTGGTGATTTAGGGGAGCTCTACTATCTATACGCAAGCCGAGTAAATTTGGGTCGCTTGCGAAGCGATGAGAATGCTCTATGGAGCTTTGGCCCCCATGACCTCTCTATCATCGATTTCCTTATGGGTGAGGCTCCGCTTCGAGTGCATGCACAAGGGCAGAGCTACTTGCAGAAGGGGATTGAAGACGTTGTTTTTGTCACTCTCGAGTTTTCCGGCGGGCGGATGGCACACGTTCATTTGTCTTGGTTAGATCCCCGGAAAGAACGCCGTCTGACCCTTGTCTGCTCTAAGAAAATGGTCGAGTTCGACGACGTGTCTGCAGAGAAACTGCGTATTTACGACAAGGGCTACCAACGCCCACCTGAGTTCACTGAATTCGCCGAGTATTTGTCGCTTCGTCATGGAGACGTCTACATCCCTCATGTGCCGATGAAGGAGCCGCTTTCTATGGAAGCCAAAGCCTTTTTGCATGGCGTGAGAACCGGAGAGCCTCCCCGCGCAGACGCCGACAGCGCCGTTCGTATCGTTTCAGTATTAGAGGCAGCTCAAAGTTCGTTGGATCAGGGTGGTATTCCTATCGAGATTTCTCCGGCATAGCTTTTTCTTTCATGCGGAGCGCCGAGCCGTAGGTTTTTGCCCGATAGGTGTTCTTTCTCCGTGGTAGAAGCGGGTGACGCTGATGTCTTTTCAGATTGCAAAGCACGCCGTGGGACAAGGGAAACCTTGTTTCATAATCGCTGAAATTGCGCAGGCTCACGATGGTAGCCTTGGCAACGCTCACGCGTATATCGATGCGTGCGCTGACGCCGGTGTCGACGCCGTGAAGTTTCAAACTCACATCGCTTCGGAAGAGTCGACTGCACGAGAGCCCTGGCGGATCAAATTTAGTCACCAGGACGACTCTAGGTACGACTACTGGAAGCGCATGGAGTTCCCCCCGTCAGCTTGGGAGGGCCTCGCTAAGCACGCTCAGGAGCGAGGCTTAATCTTTCTTTCTTCTCCTTTCTCGCTAAAAGCTGTCGAGCTACTGGAAAAATTGAATATCCCGGCTTGGAAAGTAGCGTCCGGTGAAATCGGGAATCCGCGGTTGTTAAAGCGAATGGCACAGACGGGAAAACCTGTACTCCTTTCTAGTGGATTGGCCAGTCTGGAAGAGCTCGATAGAGCTGTTGGTTGGATCAAAGACGCGCCGTTTGGTGTCTTCCAAACGACGACTGCCTATCCATGCCCCGCAGAGAGAATCGGTTTAAATGTCCTTGCCGATTTTAGAGAACGTTACAATTGCCCTATTGGGCTGTCGGACCACTCTGCTGAGTCGGCGAGCTGTATAGCCGCTGTGGCATTGGGGGCCAATATGCTCGAAGTCCATGTCGTTTTTTCTCACCAGTGCTTTGGTCCGGACACCAGCGCATCGCTTTCGGTCCCGCAGCTAAAGAAAATGGTCGCGGATGTTCGTCACGTGGAAAAAATTCTCAACAACCCAGTCGATAAGAACGAAGAGGCGGTTCGTGCTTCAAAGCTTCGTTCGATGTTCGGAAAAAGTGTCGTAGCAAGTCGACCTCTCGCTGCAGGGCACCAACTCTCTGAAGTAGACTTGGGTTTAAAAAAACCAGGAGAGGGCTTACTTCCCATCGAACTCGATGCGCTGATTGGTCGAACTCTTAAGAAGCCCATTCCCAAAGATGGATGTGTGGTTTGGGAGGACCTGGAGAGCAATGAGTAACGCCAGGCGAATCTGCGTTGTTCTTGTGGATCGTGCCAACTACGGTCGACTGAAACCGGTGATGCAGGCGGTCAAGGACCATCCGGCACTTGAGCTTTCTGTTCTCTGCGCTGGGACCATGGTTCTTGAAAGGTTTGACCAACCGGTTGAGGTCGTGCGGGCTGATGGCTTCCCGGTAGTTGGTGAGGTTTACATGGAGCTTGAGGGCTCTACTCCATCAACAATGGCAAAGTCTGTTGGATTCGGCATTGTCGAGTTCTCCAGCGAATTTGCCCGGATCAACCCGGACATGGTCTTGATGATTGGAGATCGCTACGAGGCACTCGCTGCAATGGTGTCTGCCGCATTCATGAATATTCCTGTGGTTCATATGCAAGGTGGGGAAGTGAGTGGTTCCATCGACGAAAGTACTCGCCATGCGATGACCAAGTACGCTCACTTTCATTACCCGGCAACGAAACGTTCAGCGGATTACATAATGCGCATGGGAGAGTCAGCGGAACACATTCTAGGGGTGGGATGTCCAAGTAGCGATATCGCGAAACAGTTAGATCGAACTCTTTCGTCGGACTTGTTCAATAGTCACGGGAGCGGGGCGAAGATCGATCCGGACAAACCGTATTTGCTGGTTGTCTTTCACCCAACGACAACAGAGTTTGGCGACGAAAGGGACCAGATGAAAAAGCTCCTGTTGGCGCTTGAAGGGTATAAGAAACAAACTCTTTTGCTTTGGCCAAACATTGATGCTGGTGCGGACTACATTAGCAAAGCGATTCGTGTGTTCCGGGACCAACGCGACAATAGTTGGTTACGGGCGGTTACCAATTTTACGCCTGAGGACTACATGAAAGTTCTCGCGGGTGCTGCATGCGCAGTCGGGAACTCGAGTAGCTTTGTTCGTGACGCCGGCTTTTTTGGTACTCCAGTGGTTCTTGTGGGCAACCGACAGGCGGGCCGAGAGGCAGCAGAGCATGTAACTCGTGTCGAAGCAGAAACTCGCCAAATCTCAGAAGCTCTTGGGATGCAGCTGGCTCATGGGCGCTACGAACCAAGCACGCTGTACGGTGATGGCAACGTTTCTAAGACTCTTGCAGAAGCAATTGCTAACGTGGAAATTTACGTGCAAAAGCGCCTTTCCTATTTGGACGAAACTGTCTAGTTCCGTTTTTTTTCCAGCGCAGCCGATGCATCGGTTAGTCGTCGTTTTGTGTACACAGCCAAGAAGTCTTTGCGTTGTTTGAAACCATCGACAACCCCCAGGGTAGCAGCAAACTTGAACCAGGTAGGCAAAGAGGGGATTCTCGGTTTGGCGTTGCTTGCCAAGCCGAACAGCATCCAGAGCGCTGCCCGTTTTGTGTTTCCAGGGCGTAGTTGTTCGATGACATTTTGAGGAATGGCAGCGCCTTGGGAAAGAGCGCGACTGAACGCGAGGTAGAGCGCAGATGTGCACCCCCAGGAGCCCGCTCTCTTAACGACCACGGACCAGTTTGGGGGCCAGTGCTCTACAGCCCGCTTTATGTCCTGGCTGGAGTGGGGGGAGAGTAGGTAGGCGTGTTTTGCCTCATGGATAGCAAGAGCGAGTAAAGTGTCTTCTGGGGACAAGGTAGTAACGTTTCTTGCCGCGGTCTCGTAGTTGATGCAGCGCGATAGCAGTGCGCTGTAGTCGATCTTGAACATGCCCTTAGGGCTAAGGGCGAAATGGATTTCGACAAGAGCTCCATCGGAACTTGTGTATTGCCAATTGTAGTGTTCTTTCCAACCCGCTTTTTTGTTTGTGGGAGGAGGGATAAACGAAAGGCCGTTTTCTATACAGATCTCATGAGCCCGTGCTTGGAAAGAAAAGGGAACAAGGATGTCGACGTCCGTCATCGCCCTCGTCGAGATGTCGGAGTATATGGTGTCTACGAAAGCAGCTCCTTTGAGCAGCGCGTACGGTACTTTCAATTCTTCAAATCGCGCAGCAAGGAGGTCGCCCAGCTGAAGCAGGCGGAGGTTGCTTGCGACGATTCGCGAGTTCGTAAGGTGTTTGCCAGAACTAGCTGGCGATTTTTGACACCTTGTCATCGCTGTCTTGTGTGCCGTAACCGTACCCGTAGTAGTAACCGCCCGTTTGGTGACTCAGGTCTAGATGGTTCAGGATTGCCCCGGCGATTCGAGCGTTTACGTCTCGAAGTTGTTTGGACGCGCGGCGTACGTCGTCGCGGGTTGTCGAATTTGCTCTCACTACAAAGACGACACCGTCTACTTTCCTAGAAAGAACGAGTGCGTCGGTAACCGCAAGAACGGGGGGAGAGTCCAAGATAACGCGATCGTAGTGTTCGCGTAGCTCAGCCATCGCCTGATCGAAGCGATCAGTCATCAAGAGCTCTACAGGGTTAGGTGGAGTAGGCCCGGCTGAAAGAACAGAAAGGTTCGGGATATCGGTGTCAAAGACGGCTTCTTCTCGAGTGACATCCCCAAGTATGTAGTTGCTTAGGCCTGCGGTTCGAGAAATGCCGAATGCTTGATGAAGGCGTGGCCGCCGCATGTCGCTGTCAATAACGAGTACTCGTTTGCCACTCTGCGCCATGGTCGTGGCAAGGTACATTGCTGTAGTACTTTTGCCTTCTCTGGGGTTCGGACTTGCGACCAGAAGAGTGTTGAAGTCCTCGTCGGCGGCCATGAAAAGAAGATTTGTTCGAATTGACCTACAGCACTCGGCGGCTCGAGATGTTGGCTCTCGGATGATGTGCATGTCACGCATATCCTGGGTCTCTTCGACGATTGGAATGATCCCCAAGAGTGGAGCTCCAGAGGCCTCTTCCACGTGTTGGCCGGATTTGACAGTGCGGTCCAAGAAGTCCAAGAGGAAGACAAGTCCAAGTCCCGCCATCAGGCTGACGAAAAGTCCCATCGCTAGGTTGATCCCCATCTTTGGTGACGAAGGCGACTTGGGAACCAGGGCGGGATCGAGTCGGCGAATGTTAACCGTCTTCAGACGGCTCGTAAGCTCACTCGAACGGAGTCGGCCGAGCATGACATCCAGGGTTTTGGTCGCGTCTTTTTCTTTCCTCGAGAGGTCGTTAAAGTCCTTCGCCTTTTCGGCAAGGGTGAACGCAACGCTCCTGTGCTTCCCAAGCTCTTCCTCGTAGAGCTTCTCGGTTGAGGCGGCTATACGGTACTGCTCTTCGATACTACGAAGTGACGTTCTGGCTTCGCGTTGCACAGCGGAAAGAAGCGTCTCTACTCGTTTTTTCTCTCGGATGAGTTCTGGGTTTCGTGGGCCGAGCTCAAGGCTCATTTCTGCTAGGTTTTGCTTGGCTTGGTAGTAACTGTCTTTGAGCGTTAGCCCCGTTTCATTTTCGACCAACGCAAATATCGGGGATTCGAGAACAGGTAGTTTCGAGGCGGTGCGGACTCTAGCTCGCTTTGCTTCGAGTTCTAGTCGTTTGAGACGGGCGTCTATGAGAGCGTCTGTGTTTCGCTGGATTTCGCTAGAAACCAAGCTCTGTCTGTCTTCGATGGAGCCAGACAGGATGTCGTTCTCTTTTTTGAAATTGAAGAGTGCGGTCTCCGTTTGGCTTACTGCTTTCTCGGCCGCATCAAGTTCTTCAGATAGCCATTCTGTAGCGCTGCTGGTTCCGGTTAGGCGAAGATTCAGCACGTAGTTGATATAGGTGTCTACGTGCGCGTTTGCGACGAAAGCAGCCATTTTCGGGGCTGGGTGTTTGGCTTTGATATAGTGGATGCGGTTCTGCTCAGACTCTGGAGCAATGGAGAGAATATTTCGGAGGAGGCTCGTCGCTTTCTCGATCGCTTGCTCGTCGGATTCCATGTCTGCGATGGGCTTCGAGAAGGTCTTGTTCCTGTGGAGCGAGTTTCGCCGAACTGTGCTTTCTGCAAGTGCTCGACTCTCGAGGATGTTGATCTGGGTATTGTAGTATTCTTGGTTCCACCACATTTGCCCCGCACCCAATTGGACAACTTCCTGGACTTGAGCGCCGAGAATTTCAGGGGCCTTCGGATCAATGATGATACTGGCTCTCGCCGAATATATTTTCTGTTGCCTAACAGTAGAGAAAATCGTTAGAGCGAGCCCAACAATCAAAACCGAAAGAAGCACCCAGCGGCGCTTCCAAATACGGTTCGCAAATGCTTGAAGTTCGATGCGCGCGTCGCGATCTTGTTCAGAATCTTCAGGGCTGAATGAGCTACGTTGAATTGGCATCGACTTTACTCCCACTGAGATGGACCCCGAAATCCGGGCTCTCGTCTACGAGTTCAAGGAAACTAGGCTGGTGGCGAGTGACGGTCAAGATCAAAGGCTTCGGGCACGTTGCTCTTCCCAGTCCGCTTTGTGGTGGTTTCCCAGGGCCCGTTCGACCGTTGCGAGATTCTTGCGGATTTGACGAAGAACTTTAGGCGAGATGTCCGTTAGACGGAGAGCGCCCCGAAGCTTTTGTTTGGCTTGCGAGTACTCTTTTCCGTCGATGTGCAGGAGCGCAATCTCGTTCAGGAGTTTAGCGGTTTCGTTGTTGGTTTGGCCGGTCAAGAGTTCTGTGAGTGTATTGATAGCTTCTTGGCGTTTTCCCAAGCGGAGAAAAATCTCTGAGCGTATGCGTGCGGTCTCTACCCCTTGCATGCTGGGTGAGATTTTATCGAGTGCTTCGTTAGCTTCGAGGTGATGGCCTAGTCTGAGGGCCGCTGTGGCGTAGAGAAGATGGGGAGCTTTGACGTTACTGGGAGTCAACTCGGCGTTTCTCTTGGCGAGTCGCAATGCTGTTTTGTCGTGCTTCTTCCATAGAAGTAGTTGGGTGGGCGCAATAGGACTTTCATACGAGGTTGGAATACATAACGCCGCGGGGCCATCTCCGTAGATCGAAACAATTTCTTCTAGGAGAGTGCTTGGTTCGGCCGCGTACGCGATCGCGAGTTTAAATTCGCCACAAGCTTGGTTCTTTCTGTCAACGTTAAGGAGCAGGCGTGCAGCAAGGTGATGCGCGTATCCGTTAGTCGGATGCAACCAGAGGGCATGGTTTGCATACCGGACAGCGGTCGGTTTCTTGAGCTGCGAGAGAGCAGAGCTTGCAACTACTCGTGGAAAGTAGTCGGCTGGATGACGAAGCGTTAACGTTTTTGCTTTTTCGAGCAGTCGCCCGGAAGGAAGCTCTTTTATTGCCGCCGGGGATAACGAATTTCGTTTCTCGCGGATTGTTGCTCCGATGGGGGAGGCCGCCAGCGCCGCATAAGCAAGGAAAAGACATGACAGGGCAAGACGGTGTGCAGTACGTGGCCTTGTGGTCTTCCTGAGAGAGGGTTGCGAGAGCACGGCAGCCAACAGCATCGTTGCGACTCCTATCCCCGTTATTTCAAAGGCAAAATCAAAGCACGAAGTAAGAGCGATAGCGGCCATTCCTCCTGCTGCACCCGAGTGTTCCGGGGACAAACTGATGGCCCGAAAGGCTTTAGCAACAACGAAAAACGCCAGGAGTAGAACAAACGCGCCGCCAAACACCCCCCAGTCTGCAAGCCATTGGAGCGGCATGCTTTCTGAGTAAGCGAAAGTCGAGTGGGAAGCGGATGGATGGAAGCGTGAAATCACAGCTTCGTAGGCTCCCTTACCGACGCCAGTACCAAAATGGTGACCTATAAGCCTGATTGTTTGTCGATATTGTTCGAGACGGCCGTCCGAGTCTGTCAGTTCAGATTCGAGGGGCTGGAAAGCAAACTCGTCCTGTAACGCGGTACCTGCTGTTGACCAAACCAAAAGAGCCAAGCAAAGAAACGTTAAGAGCCTGGGTAACCACTTATCGAATCGCTTAAAAAACGCCTTAGGTTTGATCTGTTTGGAAAGCCCCCAACTTGTGATCAAAAGACCAAAGCCGCAGCCAATAATTGCGCCACGCGATCGGCATAAAAGGGCTAGGCCAACGAAAGCCAGTCCTGTCGCTGCAAAAATCAGCCGGTGTTCTTTGCGTCTCGAGCCACTGAAACCCGCGACGCTTGCGCAGGCACTGATCGCCATGAGAAGGCCAAAGTGGTTTCGATTAACAAGAAAACTCAAGAATGGTTGAGCTTCTCCTCTATCTACAGCGAGCAAACCGAAGAGTTTGTGATTGCCAAAGATGTTGTGGCCGATGCCGACTATCGCGGATACGGCGCCAACCCAAATCAAGCTCCTCACTAAGAAACGCGGGCCGCCTTTACGGGCGGCAACATGGAGAAAAAGGAATGCAGCGACGGCATAACCCAATAGTTTTGCTAGTTCGGAAAGGGTGGTGTGCGGATCGAGAGACAACACCATCGCAAAAGGCGTCGGGTCTCCTACAAGCTCGTAGCTTCTTTGCTTTGTCTCAAAAACGTCCGGCGCAATTGCTCCCACTAAAACCGTGGGAATGGGTAACAACTGGATTGCCGTTAACCCGATCATAGCTACTAAGAAATAGAGCAACGGGGGTGTTTTCTTCAACACTCGTCCGGACAGGGCAGGTGTGACAAGCGCGAGGACGCCGAGAGCCAGGACTAGGATGTAACTCCATCTCGTATTGCCGGGAGATAGAGTAATGGCGGCAAATAGAATTAGAAGAGCGAGAGAGCGGCGGAGAATTTGCCTCTCCATTTGCCGGTTAAGCCGATTTACTCCGAATGAAGGTAGGAGAGGCAACGCAAACCTCAGCTCAACGCGATTCTAGAAGAGTCTTTCTGGAACAAAGATGGCGTCACCCGGTCTCATGGAAAATGGTTCGGCGCGATTTTCTGCAATCGCGCCTACGGGGACCGTGTAGTTAACTTTTTTCCCGTCGAGGGAACGAGTCACAGTAACTGAGTTTGTTTTCGCCATCGGATTGAAGCCACCTGCTTGAGAGATAGCTTCTAGGATCGACATGCCGTCGAAATAGGCTTGAGTCCCAGGGCTTTTTACTTGGCCGAATACTGCGATTTTACGAGAGTTGTATTCCTTGACGTCGATGGAAACGATCGGATCGTTTAGGTAACCGTCTGCAAGACGCGTCTGGATTTCTTGTTCGACTGCCCGACTGTGGCGTCCTTTTGTCTCTACCTTACCAATATAAGGAAAAGCGATAGAACCGTCTTGAGCGATCCGGTAGCCCCGGTTGATTTCTTTTGATCCGTAAAAAACTCTGACTTCAATGACGTCTTCTGGTCCGAGAGTGGCTTCCTGAATTGTGGACGCTGTTGTCGGGTAGTGAGTTTGCGGAGATCCGCCACATGCGCCCAGAAATAAAAGGAGGGTCGCGGCAACCAGTGGATTCAGGCGAACTTGGTACATCGAAGCCGGTTTATAGCAATTGTTGAGGGAGCCAAACCCCCTTTCTCACCGCTATGAGGACTACTCAACAAATACAGGAGGTTGGGAGCCGTGCTCCCCCAAAATAGCTTGGGGGGTTGTTCTTACCCACCAGGCTTGAGAATGAGCGGAACTTGAAAGTCGGCCGAGCTTGGCTTTCCGCTGTCATCCTTGGGAATGCCGAATCGCCAGCCGCGCGTGAGCCTCTGGATGCAAGTGTCAACAGTGGAGTCAAAGCCTTTAACGTTGGCTTTGGTGACTCGGCCGGAAGCACCAACAGTGAAACGAATATTGATTCGTCCACCGATTTTTGGGTCGAGTTTCAGTGCTCGCTGGTGACAGCTCTTGATGCCCGTTAGGTATCGTTCTCTGATTCGTCTTGAGACCGCGCCGGGATCTAGTGTGGTGTCGCTACCAACATCGAGAACGTCATATTTTGCGAGGGAACGTTTCTCTTCGACCTTGGTGCCGGTGCCACCACCAGCACTTGGTCCACTAACACCGCCGCCGCCTTTGCCTTTGGCCAGTTTCCCGCCTTTGGGACCTCGAGTTCCGCCAGCGCGCCCGGCACCAGCTTCTACTTTACCGCCCCCTTTACGAACGTCTTTGATCGATTCGTTTAGTCCAGCGCCTTGATCAGTATCACTTACGTCAGCGTAACGACCTTTTTCGCTTTCTCCGCCCGTCAGAGTATCAATGAAAGGGTTCGATTCAATTGCCTCTTGTACTGCAGCGTCCGCGGCGCCTCCATCGTCTTTTCCGGCGTCATCGCCAGGAGGTTTGTCCTTAGGCTTATCTTTTGGTCCCCCACCATCATTTGCCTTTTTAGGTTTGGTGACCGCTTTCTTGGTCGATGGCTTTTTCTCGGCTGTTGTTTCTTCGGGAGGATCTTCAGGAGTTAATGGGACATCGAATTTGATGTCGGTTACCTCTCGGTCTTCCGCAAATTGCTTATGGAGCTTCTCCGTTCGGGTTAAGAGCACGCGATCGTGGTTGAAGGCGATCCCCGCAATGATTCCGTGTGTTAGGAGTGAGATAGCCATGATAATGGCGAGTTGCGGTTCAATTCGATCAGCCAGAGATCCACGTACCGATGCCGGCAAACGCGGTCGTGGTTGAAGAGGAGGCGCGGCCACGAACTGAAAGAGAAGCGTCATTTCACCCGCGACGATTTTCCCTCTGGAACTACTGGATAGTGGAACGCTCCAACGGTCGCCTTTCTTCGTAGCGCCTTTGTTCTTTAGGCTGTCGAGGGTGTGAACACCTTTGCCATCAGAGACTCGACCGTCCATTCCTTCGAAAAAATTTAGATGGTAGCGACCGTTCTCCACTGCAAACATCGACCAAGTTTTTGGCAATCCCTCGACTGGTACCGAGAAGGTGTTTTTCGCTGACTGTCCGACGGTGATGTCTTCGCGATTCCGAACGAGCCGTTCTTCTATGATGTTTCCACCAAGAATCACACCAATACGTAGAATGCGGGGACGCCCGCCAGTGTTTTTTTGTGGTTTCTTTGCCATCAGAATGGTGCCTCAGTCACAGAGCGCAAAACCTTAGGAAGAAAGTCCTTCTTTAGGGATTCCCACTCATAGTTAATGGTAGATGCTTGCAATACGTAGATGACATTCGGTTTGGGCACCTTGCCGCAAACAACGAAGGCTTTCTCGATGACAAACACTTTTTGCCCATTTTCGTCGATAACGGTTTTGTAGTTTTTTTCGTCTGAATCTTCAGAAGCCGAATCGTCGCAATCGTCTTCCTGCGCCGATGCAGCAGGGGAAAGCGCGGCTAGGAAAAATGCAAACGCTGCTATACAAAGAAAACGTATTTTGGAATCAAAAGATTTCACTATTCAAACCCTTCATCACTATTTTCGAATTCTTTGGCGCGTTTCTCGGCTTCTTTTCGTCGCCGCTCGGCTTCTTTTAATTTCTGACGTACTTTTTGCTCTCGGTCGTAGAGCTTTTGAGCAAGAGCGATTTGTTCAGAGGCTAGTTTGCTCTTGGCGCCGGTTTTAGAACGGTACTCCTCAAAATAGGTCTTGGCTTGTTTTAGACGCGCAAGCTTGTCCATATCTCCGCTGGGAGTTGGGTACGGATCGGAATCCAGATAAAGCAGTCCGAGGTTGTAATAAGGAGGGCCGTATCCCCGTGATACCGCGAGCGCTCGTTTGTACGTTGCTTCCGCCTTCAGTACGAGTTCATTGCGGAGATTGATGTCTGTGCCAGCGAATTCTGCTGAACGTCCCCTGTATGCAGAGGCGAGATTGTTCCAAGCCTCGGCACCTGTGTAGCCAAGGGGCCCGGTAAGTCTCTCAAAAAGTGAGGCAGCTTGGTCGTAGCGCTTGTTCTTCAAGAAATGAACGCCAAGGTTGAGGAGACCGGAACGGTAATCTGGATCAATCGCGACGGCTTTTTGGAATGCCTCGAGCGCTTCAGGATCTCTGTCTGTTCGTTCGAAAATAAGGCCCTGCAGAAAGTGGAGTTCTTTTCTCTGGTCGCCGCCTCTAATTTTCGCTTTTCCAAGGATGTCTTCAGCTAGAGAAAGGTTGCCTTTCTTGTAATTCGCCTGTGCGAGCAGAAGCATGGCTTCCACACTGGTTTCGTCTACTTGTAGGGCAGCTCTTGCTTCTTGGATTGCAAGGTTAGTGTCTTTGTTGCCACCGCTAAGAGCTTGTTGAGCTCGTTGGGTGTGCCCGGAGAGTCGAACTTGTTTTTCGTTTGGGTCTAGATCCAATCCCGGTGGTTGCTCACCCGGAGGAAGAGTCGAAACAAAGGGTGGGGGGGGAGCGGCCACACCAGGCTGGTCAGACGGAATTCCGTCGGTTGTTGGCACAAGGGTATCCCCAACTTGCGCTTGTCCTGCGGCGACGGGGGGGGCTGGGCTTCCCTCGTATTTCCCGCCCCATGCTGCAGCCGAAAGGATTAGTGCTGTAAGCCAAGCCTTGCTATCGCCCCGAAAAAACATGCTTCTACCTGAAACGTTCGAGTTCAGCCCAAGATCTGAACTGATATTTAGAAAAGAATTCGTCATTGTCATGGTTGTTCTGTGCCCTCGATGAGTTCTTGGCGGAGAACCGGGAAGCTTTCCTGGCTGATAAAGTCATGAAGGCGCTCTTGCGCCAGCTGTGTCCACTGGTTCGCTACGCCTTGCTGGCGTCCAGCTGTGACAACTTTCTCCCACTGCTTGGAAGCCTGATCGATTAGTGGTTGTGCGACTCCGTCGATCGCGTCCTGATACTGGAGAAGTACATCCTTCTCCGGGTATTTGGCGTCAAGGTTTTCAATTTCTTTCGGCACTGGTGCTTCTTTCAACTTAAGCCCTTGGAAGAAAAACGTATCGCCAATCCGAACGAGAGATGCGAGTCCCCAAATACCAGACTCGTACTTTGCCAACGACTTGTACTCGGTTCGTGCTTTTTCGGCAGAAGTATCGAGAGCCGCCAGTGTCTGGTCAGCCTCTTTCTTTGTCTTGGGTGGCTTATTGATCTTGAATTTGTCGAAGCCGTTTTTCTTCACGTCCTCGGCTTGTAAGAAGGCAAACTCGGCAGCCATATCGGCGGCTGGTGTCTTCTTAGGACTACCAACGGTCCTCCATGCATTGATGGTGTCTTTCCGCGCTTTGGTGAGGTTTCTAGATTGCGACTTTTTCGAGTACTCCTCGGCCATGCTGTAGAAACTGAAAACGTATTTGTCTTCGTTACCTGCAGACCTCCCGTGGCTTTTGCGCCAGTTGCCGTACGCTTTGCTTAGGGCCGGCAGATCGCCATTAGACTTGTGAATCCTGGCGATAGCCCAGAGCGCCTTGTCTTGCTCTTTCTTGTCTGGTGACAAGTTTGCATATCTTTTGTAGAGGGCGAGAGCGCCCGTTCCCCGACCGCCAGAAGGGTCTTTGTAGACTTGGTCCAGTTCCCTAAGGACGGCAGCGTTGTACAGAGAAGTCAACTGCATCTCTTTCAGACTAAGTTCGATCCCTTGAGGAGCTTTGGTGTTCTTCCTGCTCGAGAGGTCGGCGACTTCAAGATACTTTTTTGCTGCATTCTTATAGTCGAACGCGTTGTTGTATGAAACGGCCGTAAGGTACAGCGCCGTTAGGTAGTACTCGCTTTTTCGGAACTCTGGTGAAGGGTTGTTGGTGAATTCTTTATAGAGGTAGACAGCGGTCTTGGGCTTACCCGCTTTGTCGTAGTTCAGTGCAGAGTTGTAGAGGGCAACAGGACGATTTGCGTCGTCTTTCGCACTGTTTTTGTAGTACCGGTAGAAAAGGGTCGCTGCATCTTGGACATTTCCACTTGCAGAGAGGTCTTCTGCTTCCCTGAACTTCTTGGAGCGGTTTTGGGCTTTGGCGAGCTGGATATCTGCTTCTGAACCGCATCGCTGCTCGATAAATCGATCGTTTGTGGCATTGAATTTCGCGTCTTGACCGGTCGCCTCATAGATCGCAAGGAGTCCGTCTTTTGCTTTAACGGCGTTTTCTTCGCCACAGAACTTAGTGAAGGTGTGCTCAAAGCGTCCTGCAGCATCTTCCAGGTTGAGGAAACGGTAAGAGATAATACCGGCCAGGTAGCCCATTTGTGGGGCGGACTTAGGGTCCTTGACAAGCTGTTGGTATTCGTCGAGAGCATTCTGCCAATCCTTGTAAATAGGCGGAATGGTCAAAGCCGCAACGGGTTGTTGCATTGCTTTTAGTTCTTCCAGCGATGGAACTGGTGGTTCTGCGATCTCTTTCGCCGCTACGCGTTTTTCAATTTCTTTCTCGTACGATTGGACTATGGAGAGAGCAGCTTTTGAGAAGCGGCCTTCTGAGAGCTCGCGATGGTCCCGCACCCATCGGTAGTGTTCAATTGCGTCAAGATAGTCTTCGGCCCAGAAGAGAGCGTCACCCAAGAAGTAGGTGAACTCGTACGCATCAGTCGAAGTTGGGTTGCCAGTAATGAACCTGCGGTAGAGAGTGGCTGCTTTCCGATAGAGAGCGATGTAGTTGGCTTTCTTCTCGTCAGTAGGATCGGTGTTATATTCTTGCCGGGCTTCCTGTGCGCTGCGGTGCATGTTGATAGCAGCGGACTTTAGTATGCCTTCGCCGAGGCGCTCTTGGAGAGCCATGGCTTCTCTATTGGTTTCGTTTGCTTTGAACCATTCTGTTCCACGAGCATAGGTCTCCGCCATTCTCGCGGCTTCTTCATCCGCCAACTCCCTTTCACCTAAAGCCGAGTACGCTCCAACAATTTTTTGGTGGATAAGCGGGTTCTCCGGGTGGAGAGGGTCGTTCTTTAGCGCGACTTTCCAGGAGTCAATTGCTTGAGTATAGGTCTCGAGAATTTCGAACGTATCGCCCAACTGTACGAAGACGTCTCGTACATGTGGTTCATCTAAGCGATCGCCATAGAACTTCATCGCGCGGTCGTATGCGACAACTGGGTCTGGTTGCTCTTCGTCACTCCATGGATCGGTGAAGGAAATAGCGATGTATTGAAGGGCCTCAGGACGTAGTTCGAGAGGCTCTTCGCCTTTGGCCACTAGAGAGTCCGAGTAAATAATGGATTGATCGAAGGCTCTAATTCCTTCGATGAAATCGTTGTTTCTGTAGTGTGACCAAGCAAGTTTATAGAGGGCTTCGTCATAGAACTTCGACTCTACGTCCAAGGCTACTTGCTGGTATGCCGCGATAGCGTAAGGGAGCTCTCCGGGAGTTAAAAAGTGAATATCTCCGATGATGCGAACCCATGCATCTTGTACGAGCTCAGCAGTCTCATCTCCGACCTTGCACTTGGTATATGGGTTATCGAATCTGACTTTGTTGCCGGCCGCTAGTGCCGCCCGAACTTGTTCGCGATTTGGGGCAGGGATTGGTTTAGCGCTTGGGTCGAAACGGTTAGGACAGGCAAGCCCGCGAGCAACCTGAAGAGCCCGCCTTTCTTCACCCGTTTGCTTCAAGTAGTAGCCGAGCAAATACAAGCTTCCTGCTCGTTGCCGGTATTCTGGAAATTTTTCGATGATGGTTGCCCAGAGGTCAATTGACTTTGAATAGTCTGCTACGAGTTCTGTATCGTCGTCGAAATCGATCTCTCCTGAAGTTTGTGCGTCAAAAGCGCGTTCGAAGTCCTCATTGGACTGATCCAGGCGGAGATCTGCGAGACGAAACATTGCGTCGGGGGTAAATTTCTTGTTGTTGGGGTAGTCGCCAACAAACTTCTCCAACAGAGCGATCGCTTCGAGACGGCGTTTCCGCTCTTTCTCGGTGGCACTGGAGATCTTCTTTTCATAGCGCTTTTCAAGAGAGGTGCGCCGGCTTTCGTATTCTCTAAATAGAATCCGACGGACTCGTTTTTCGTGCCTCTCGGCAGAAGTCTTGTATCGCTCGTAGTCGTTCTCGACTTCTTCAAGAACATCCTTCTCGGCCTGGGTGAGAACCACTGGTCCTCCACCGGTCGGGTTTGTCCCTTGAGGGCGTGTCTGAGCGAAAGCCGCGAAAGGAGAGGCAAGTGCCCCAGCTAATACGGCGGCGCCTAATTTCGTTAGCCTAGGTTTCATCAATTAGCACCTTCATTGCGAATTTGCTTAATCACATCGGCAAATTCAGCGTCGAGAGTTTTCCGTTCGCGCGCTTGATCCAGGGTAAGGCGGCGAGCCAGCTGGTCCGCGCTTTCCCGGACGCTCCATGTCACGTCGATCGTGCCTGCGTCGCTTCGAATCAAAATGTCGTAAAATTTTCTGGCCACATTATCGAAACTTTGAGCAATGATCGTTCCGCCAAGCTCACGAGACTCTTTTTCGTAATTTAGAAATTCGCGGTTGTATGTGGCGAGCTTTGTTTTTTCTTCGGAAAGAGTGGAGCGAACACCAGATAGAGCTTCGTCTACAGTTTTATCAACCCTTTGGTTGAGGCTTTCTAGATCGGAGGTGAGATCGGAGGAGCGCTTGTCGAGGCTGGCGAGTTGAGGGTCGTCTCCGACGGCTGACAGCACGGTATTTTCCTGGTCAAGCAGTGCAGCCAGTTGTGCTCGTTTGCTGCGAATTTCTGCAGCGTTCGGATCGCCAACGCCCGCGAGATCTTGTGCTAGGCGCAAATCACGTTGCGCCTTTTCTAACTCGGCTTGAAGGTCGACTACTTCCGTTTTGAGCTCCGCCATCGTTACGTTGAAGAGTTCGGCATCTTTCTCTGGCAATTTGCTGACGGATGCATCCGCTAGAAAGTGCTCAAGTGCTCTCATCTCGGCTGAGGCATTTGCAGTCGTAGTCGCCGCCTGGGCCGCCGTTTGATCGATGGAAACGTATCGAGCTTTTTCCTGCTGTACTCTTTGTCTAAAAGTGACATCCGAGTTGGGCAGGGCGCCAAGTTCAGTAAGAATTCTCAGTCTGTCTTTTAGAAGCTGATCGAGTTGCGATTTTTGCTCTGGAGTTGCTCTCGTGGCGACTTTCGCACGTCGGATATCGTTGAGCTCCATCCTCAAGCGGACAACATCCTCAAGGATCTCCGTCGAGCGGGCGCGCTTTTCAGCAAGGCTTGGGAAGCTGTTGACACGCGATTGCGATCCCAGAGTTTTCTCTAGACGTTCGATGGTGATTTCGGCTTCGTTTACCTGCCTCTGGATTTCTTCCAAGTCAGCTTCTACTGCCACTACTCGGCTAACACCGGGCTCTTGCCGTAACCAACCAGCTGCAACAGGGGGGAGGGTGGCGCGAGTATCAAATGTCTTGGATTCGCGACCGGTAATTTGAGCCATGTACGCGCGAGGGTCGCGATTTTCATCACGAATGGCCTCTATCGTTTTTTTAGGCTCTGCGTAGGTCGCTCTTAGGTAATCGAAAAGTTTAACTGCTTTATCGTACTGTTCTTGCGAACTACCTTTTCCATCTTCAGCGAGCTGCTGCCCCTGACGGATTCTGAGGTTGCCCTCCAATATTTTAACTTCAGGAGCCTGGGCAGAATTTGGATCAGCCAGGTCAAGTAACTCAAGCGCTTCAATCGCTTGCCCGTTGTTCTTGTTTTTGACGTGAACCCAAGCGATCTCGTAGAGAGACTCATCGAATAGCTTGGAAGTCCGGGAAATATTCAGATAGGAGTTAACGGCTTGTGATGGCTGGTCTTGCTCGTAATAAATCCTGCCCAAGGCCATGTGGCTAAGCTCGATCACTCGTCGATGCTCGTCGGTTGAGACTGGGTAGTCTACTAAACGCTTCAGAAGGGCACTTGCCTTAGGGAGTTCTCTTTGCCCAACATATGAGGCAGCCATGAAGTATTTAGCTTGAGGGAAGTAGTCGGATGACTTAGGCACGTCGCGAAAAAGTGCCAGTGCCCTATCGTAGTCTTTCTTGAAGAAAGCGTACTTCCCTCGAACGTAGGGGACCGTATTTCTTTTCTCGGCTGTTGGAACCTGGTCGAGAGCGTCTAACCATTTGTCCGCGCCAGTTCCGTCGTCTAGTTTCAACGTGAGCTCGATAAGTCGTTGAAGTGACTGTTGGTAGTACTTCGTTCGAGCGCCTTCCTTCTCGACAAGAAGTGCAAATGCGCTCCGTGAGCCAATCAGGTTTCCTTTTTGGAAGAGCGATTCGCCTAAGTAATAGACGGCCTCTGGCCAACCCGGATGTGATTGGTGCTTTTCTGTGATGTCGTAAAGAACGACAGCTGCGTCGTCGTAGTTACCGATCCCGAAATTTACTTCGGCGTCCAAGATTCTCTGCGTTATGAGATCGTTTGTTCGCGCTTGCCCAATGCTATTCGGTGCACGAATTCCAGAGCGGAGTTCGTTAAGCTCGGACTCATATCCTGCGAGCTTTTTCGAAATGCTGTTTACGTCTGCTTGCGATGCTACGGGTGAGCAGAGCAAAACAGTCGCTAAAATTTTGGGCAGCGTTTTTTTCATTCCTATTTGGTTCCCTGCGCGATAGCTACTTTGAATTCAATAGCCGGGCGGTCCTCGAGTGCAGCGGTAATGCCGCCTTTTTCTGACGCAATGACGCGGATACTGATCGCTTTGCCTTCGCTCGCCGTGAAGGTGTGGCTAGCACGCACTTTGAACCTGTATTTGTTGAGGTATTTGAAAACACCGTAGCCATTGCCGCGATACTCGGCGAGAACTGTAACCGTGTGGCTTCCAGGTGCTATTGGTCCGGTCAAAATGTCGAGAGTTTTCTGCTCGTGAAGTGCACCGGATGCATCCGAGCGTGTGTAGACCTGCGTGCCGTCAAGTGCGTACACCAAGCGAAGTAGACGGTAGGAATTGCCCATTTTATTTTCGTGGACTATCCCGGCTCGTGCGCCTACTCCGCCTCCGAGTACAGCTTCTTTCAGCATTCCCACCCGTGCCTTGGCGCGCCAGGCACGTTCTTTAAGTGCTTGAACGCGCTGTTCTAGCTGTCGCAAGCGAATGTTAACAGGACCTTTGTCCTCGGAAGCTTCGGGCAATTTGCCTGCTTTGTCTTGAGGCGATGCAGGAGTCGGTGTCGCTTCTGCTGCGGCAGGGGCTTCACTATCTGAAGAAGGCGCGTCTTGCGCGTTAGCGTAAGATACGAAAAAAGAAACGGCGACTAGGCCGCATAGAGCGGAACGAAGTTGTTGGCGCATAATCTTTGACCCTTTGCTCGCACAGTTGTGCGGCGGATTAGTTTAGGGATGAGTTGTCGCTGAGAGTTTAGCGCAGCAAGCAACGGATGTTGTTGTTAGCGCTCAACAATCGTGTGTAATGCGTGAAGCTTTCCATGCAGCTTCAAGAACAGCCTTCACCCCTGCTCCCGTTGCAGCGGACATGGTCAACATCCTAATTTGGCGCTCAGCGAATTTTTTTTCCAGCGTTTCCGCTAGTTCATCCGCTTCAGTCAAGTCGCACTTATTTAGGACTACTACCTGGGATTTCGCTGCAAGCTCAGGCGCTCTGGCATGAAGTTCACGGTTTAACGTGTCAAAGTCTGCTAGGGGATCTCGTTCTGGTCCTGTGGTGAACGCTGGATCGAGAACGTGAATTAGGACACGGGTCCTTTCCACATGTTTTAGAAATCGATTACCGAGGCCGGCACCCTCAGAGGCACCCGGGATCAGCCCTGGAATGTCTGCTATTACGAAGCTTCGCTCTTGCCCTAACTCAACCACGCCAAGATTTGGGGTTAGGGTAGTGAAAGGGTAGTCAGCGATTTTGGGTTTAGCGCCAGAGATTCGAGAAAGAAATGTGGATTTACCGGCGTTGGGAAATCCCAATAAGCCGACCTCAGCTAGGAGCTTGAGCTCAAGCCGGAGATCTCGTTGCTCTCCTGGCGTCCCCGGTGTGGATTCTCGTGGAGCTTGGTTCCACGGCTTTGCAAAGTGGATATTTCCGAGTCCGCCGAGTCCGCCTTTGGCCGCCACGAATTTCTGTCCGTCTTCCGTGAGATCTGCCAGCAGATCCCCATTGTCTTGACCGTGGATCGCGGTTCCGACTGGCACTCTTATCGTGAGCGGTTCCCGTGAACTGCCGTACTGATCCCGTCCTCGTCCGTCTTCGCCGCGCCTGGCCGCGTAGTTTCGCTTGTAACGAAGATCGCTCAGCGTGGTTAATTGGCCATCGGCGACAATGACAACGTCGCCCCCATGTCCACCGTCACCACCAGAAGGTCCGCCTCTTGGAACATGGGCTTCTCGGCGAAATGCGACGCATCCGCTGCCTCCGTCACCTGCTTTGACGGCGATGTTTGCTTCATCGATAAACTGCACTGAAAAAACCTACTTTGAGCTCTCTTCAAGAAGAGAGAACGTCGAAGGAGAACCCGTTTTGGTGCTCTCCCGCAAGGTAAATCAGATCCCCCTGGGAAATTGATCAGGAAAGAGAACTCGTTCTAGGAATTTTCGATAGCTGCTGGGATTATCGTAACGCGCTTCTTAGATCGGCTTCCGTGTCGTTCGAACTTCACGTGCCCGTCCTTCAGCGCATACAATGTCCAATCTTTTCCCGTGCCTACGTTGGCACCTGGATAAATGACCGTCCCTTTTTGCCTGACTAAGATGCTGCCAGCCCTAACGAGCTGACCGTCGTAGCGCTTAACCCCACGCATTTTGGGGTTGGAATCGCGACCGTTACGGGTAGAGCCTTGTCCTTTTTTATGAGCCATATTCTCTTTTCCTAGGCAGAGATGCCACTGATTTTCACCGCGGTGAAAGACTGTCGATGGCCAGCTTTTCTTCGGTAGTCTTTGCGACGCTTAAATTTAAAGACCAGAACTTTTTTTGAGCGACCCTGGTTCACTATTTCTCCGGTAACTTTTGCACTTGAAACCGTGGGGGATCCAATAGAGACGCCTCCGCTCCCACCGCCGACCAGAAGGACCTTGTCAAAGGTCACCTTTTCCCCTGGTTCACCGGCAAGTTTTTCCACTTCAATGGTGGCGCCTTGTTCTACTTTATATTGTTTTCCGCCTGTTTCGATGACCGCGTACATTGGTGTGCTCCAATACTCTCGTTCGTTGAGGGGCGCTAGCATAGTGATCCAGGCTCGCGGGTCAAGTGTGTAATTGAAACCATTTACATGCCGAAGCTTTTGCAGCCAAGGTTTTGTGCGCAAAAGGCATTGATTTGTGCCGAATTTCGCGGAGAATTGGGGTCATGTTTATTCGCCTAGCTCTCCCCTTATTCGCAATGCTGGCTATCGGCTGCGGTGACGATGCAGGACCATTCGGACCTGGACCTGGACCTGGACCCGGCCCTGGCCCGAATCCCGTAGACTGTCCTGATCAATCTGAGGTAGCACAGCCCGAAGCGGGTCGACCTGGCGCACCTTGCACTACGAACGCCGAATGTGATCTCTCTGAAGAGGGGGGCGATGGATTTTGCCTCACAGGGATCCAAGGCAGCACTCCGGTGGGCGGTTACTGTCTTGGGTTGATACTGGCGTGCACCGAGGACGCGGACTGTGGAGAGAGGGCGGTTTGCGCCAGTATCGAAGGGGTCGGAAATGCTTGTTACTTCGGCTGCGATGACGAAGGCCTTTGCCCAGACGGGTTCGAATGTTCTCGGATGCAGCCCGGTGGAGCCGATATAGGCACTCTAGCTTGTCTGCCAGGAACATGCGGTGTTCCTGACGGAGCTCCTTGCGACGGTGTTGAAGATTGCACAGCGACAGGATCTGTTTGCTTTGACGATCCACGGCAAGAGCCCAATGGTATTTGCCAGGTAACCGGGTGCACCACCGATGAGGACTGCGCTCCTGGCGGAGACGGAACCTGTGTCCAGATTCCAAACCCTTCCCTCCCGGATATTCTCACTGGTACTTGCGTTGACTCCTGCGTAGCGGACACTGATTGTCGCGTGGATGAGGGGTACCGGTGTGCAAACTTCTTCGGAACCAATTTCTGTCGTCACCCAGAAGTGGGGGATCCCTGCGCAACCGCCGATGACTGCGGTGGCGCGCCGACCTGGGATTGTTTGACTGAGGCTGACGGATTCCCTGGTGGGTACTGCACCGTGAGTTGCGAAATCAATTCGGATTGCACCATCTCTAGTAACTGTGACGTTGCCGACATGATGGGAGACCCGGGTTTGACTTGCTCTGCAACTTGTACAACCGACGAATTCTGTCGCCCGGGGTACACATGTCAGCCGGTCCAAGGGACCGATGAGTCGGGCTGCATTCCTGCTCCATAGGAACGAATAAAGCTAAAGATAGCCTGGGACCTTATTGGTTCTGGGCTATTTTTTTTAGGGCGTCTGTATAGGGAGCGGAAAGCACACCGACATCTGTCACGATGTTGGAAATTAGCGCAGCTGGCGTCACGTCAAAGGCTGGATAGCGTACGGTCACGTTCGTCGGCGTTAATTGAGTGTTTCCGACATGAGTCATTTCCGTCCCGCCGCGTTCTTCAATGGGGATATCAGCTCCTGTCGATGTTTGCATGTCGATGGTTGATCGGGGAGCAGCGACATAAAACGGAATGTTAGCAGCGTTGCAGGCCAAGGCTACGGAGTACGTTCCGATTTTGTTCGCTACATCCCCATTCGCAGCAATACGATCGGCCCCAACGATAGCGCAGGAAACTTCGCCTCTTTGAATAAGAAAAGCTGCAGCACTATCGGGGATCACCGTTACATCGAAGCCATCGTTATGGAGCTCCCAAGCAGTGAGCCGAGCACCTTGAAGGTAAGGTCGAGTTTCGTTGGCTAGCACTCGTACTGTTTTTCCCGCTTCTCGTGTGGCTCGGATAACCCCGAGAGCTGTGCCATATCCACCCGTCGCTAAGGCACCTGTGTTGCAATGAGTGAGCACGGTTGCGTCGTTAGAAATCAACTTAGCCCCGTAAGCTCCGATCTGTTTGCACATTGCAATGTCCTCAGCGTGGATCTCCGTGGCTCTTTTTTCTAGAGTTTGTATGAGTTCCGCTTTGTTCGTACTGGAAGTCGCGTTTCCCAGCGATTTTCTCATTTGCTCTAGAGCCCAGAATAGATTCACTGCGGTGGGGCGGGTCTTCGCCAGTGCATCGAAGGCTGGTTTGAGGGCGCTTGAAAAACGCGTTGGATCTTCTGGCACTCCGTGCGCAGCGATTGCTATTCCGTAGGCTGCTGCACATCCAATAGCTGGGGCTCCACGCACTTGCATCGCAACGATTGCATCAGCCACATCGCCGTAGCTTTTGCATTCGATCCATTTTTCTTTTGCTGGAAGAGCTAATTGGTCTATCAGCGACAGGACCCCTTCCTGGTAGCGAAGCGGGGAGAATTCGTTCTTCATTGGCTAGTTCTTGTTAAGCGCATCAGACAGTAGCTTGTTTACAAGCTCAGGGTTCGCGCTTCCGCCGGTTTCTTTCATTACTTGCCCGACAAAGAAACCAATGATTTTGGTCTTGCCGGAGCGAAATTGTTCGGCTTGTTTTGGGTTCGCAGAAATTATTTTTTCAATGATTGGGAGTAGCGTTGATGGATCAGAAACCTGGGTTAGGCCTTCTCGCTCAACGACCTCGGATGGGCTCGCTCCAGATTTATAGACAAGATCGAATACTTGTTTTGCCTGCTTTCCACTAATACTTCCTTCTGCTACCAGGAGAACGAGATCACGTAGATATTCGGGCTTTATCTTTGTCTCACTAATGTCGATGCTGTCGCGATTGAGACGTGCAACGAGTTCTGTCATCATCCAGTTGGCGCAGTGGGAAGCGATGTCGGGTTTTTGCCCATCGCTTGCTTTCAGGAAATAGTCGGCGAGCCCTGGGTCGGCGACCAAAGAGTCAGCCATGTCACCCGAGATCCCGCGGCTAGCAAATTCCTTCAACAGGGCGCCTGGCATCAAGGGCAAAGAGTTGGTGATTGCCTCAAGAGTGGCAGCGTCTAGAACGAGCGGGGGAAGGTCTGGATCGGGAAAGTATCTGTAGTCTTCGGCCTGTTCTTTGCTGCGCATAGGAAAGGACTGGTTTTTTTCTGGGTCCCACAATCGAGTTTCTTGGACGACTGTTTCACCCGAGTCCAGAACCCGTGATTGTCTTGCTATCTCGCTATTGATTGCGTCTTCAACGAACCGGAAGGAGTTGATGTTCTTAAGCTCGGTCCTGGTGCCCAGCTTTTCAGTTCCGAATTTTCGAATGGAAACATTTGCGTCGCAACGCAGCTGGCCTTTCTCCATGTCACCATCTGAGACTCCAAGGTGGCGCACGATTTGGCGAAGAGCTTTTAGGTAGGCACTTGCTTCAGCGGCAGACCGGAGGACGGGTCGAGAGACGATCTCGCAGAGAGGAACACCTGCACGATTAAGGTCGACCAAAGAGTAGGAACCCATATGCGTAGATTTACCTGCGTCTTCCTCGATGTGAATACGTTCGAGTTCTACAGTAGTTTCTTCACCTTCAAAGAAGAAGGGCACCTTTCCTCCTTCGCAAATTGGTTGGTCATACTGAGAAATTTGATAACCCTTAGGTGAGTCGGGATAGAAATAGTGTTTTCTCGCAAACTGGCTGTTGGTGTTAATTTTACAACCAAGCCCAAGCCCAAGTCGCACTGCCGCCTCAAGTGCCGCCTCATTGAAAACCGGTAGTGCTCCGGGGAGACCCAACACGGTTGGGTCTGTGTGCGAATTTGGCTCGGCTCCAAAATTGTTGGCGGAAGAGGAAAAAGCTTTGCTCTTTGTAGCTAATTGAACATGGACCTCGAGTCCAATGACGGGTTCCCATTTTTGACTCATAAAACCTCAGGACAATCAGAAGGGAAACTGCTGGCGTTTTCCACCATATGCGCAAAGCGGATCAACGTTGCCTCATCAAAGGCCCTCCCAATCAGTTGGAGACCAATTGGAAGACGGTTGGTTGTCTGCCCACAAGGAATACTTATTCCAGGTAAACCAGCTAGGTTGACACCAATTGTGAAGACGTCGCTGAGATACATCGACAGTGGGTCGTTTACTTTTTCGCCAATTTTAAACGCGGAGGTAGGCGTTACCGGAGACGCTATGACATCCACTTTCTCAAAAGCGTTGCGGAAATCGGCTTGGATTAACGTGCGGACTTTTTGAGCTTTTGCGTAGTAGGCGTCGTAGTACCCAGAACGAAGACAGTAAGTTCCGAGCATGATCCGCCTCTTAACCTCGGGGCCGAACCCTTGCCCTCTGGTTTCTTCGTATGTTTCCAAGAGCCCAGCACGGGGGCCGCCCTTCCTTATTCCAAAGCGCATGCCGTCGTACCGAGATAGATTAGAGCTTGCCTCTGCTGGGGCTATGAAATAGTAGGCCGGAATCGAATGGCTGGAGTTTGGTAAATCTATCTCCACAAGGTGAGCGCCCGCGTCGCGAAATGACTTGATCGCGTTGTTTACCGACTCTGCAATTTCCACGTCTAATCCATCCGCGAAGAAATTTTTTGGAATTCCTACGCGTAGTCCTTTGATCGAATGCCCAAGCTCTTTCTGCAATCTCGGGGGCGATATAGATGCTGTGGTTGAATCCTTTGGATCTCTGCCGGAGAGAACTTCTACAAACAGCGCTGCATCTCGAACGTCTCTGCAGAGAGGCCCAACTTGGTCTAACGACGACGCGTAGGCGACGACGCCATATCGAGAGACACGGCCGTAGGTTGGTTTGAGACCAACAACGCCGCAGAACGCAGCTGGTTGTCGTATCGAACCTCCGGTGTCTGTTCCAAGAGAAGCTGCCGAGGAACCTACAGCTACAGATGCTGCGCTGCCCCCAGATGATCCGCCGGGAACTCTGTCGAGGTCCCAGGGGTTATGGGTTGGATGAAACGCGGAGTTCTCCGTAGAGGAACCCATTGCAAACTCATCCTGGTTTTGTTTACCTAAAAAGATTGCCCCTGCTTCGCGAAGTTTCTGAGCTACCGTACTTTCATACGGCGCTACCCAACCCTCCAGAATTCGCGAACCGGCCGAAGTTGGCATGTCATTGGTAATGATCATGTCTTTCAAACCAACCGGTACGCCGCCGAGAGGTCCAACTTTCTCCCCTGCGGCGATCTGCTTGTCGATACTCTCTGCCTGCTCAAGGGCCTTGTCTTTTGCAACATGAAGATAGGCCTTGATAGAGGGTTCCGTAGAATGAAGCCTATCTAGAAAGGCAGTTGCGACAGCCTGTGCTGACGTTTCGCGGTCGCGTATCTTCCGGGCCAGTTCGTGGCAAGGAGTGTTGTGGATTGCGGTCGTCATTCCTTTAATGAGCTAGCAGTGATTATCGCGGGGACCTTGAAGCTTGTGCCCTCTACCGCTGGCGCTTGAGTGATTGCCATCTCTGCGGTGATTGTTTTCGAAATTTCATCCTTCCGAATATCTCCAGATTCAGGCAGGGCGTGAATCATTGGCGCAATGCCTTCAGTCTCCACTGCTTTAAGGGAATCCATGTGTTCGATGACCCCAGAGAGATCTTGCCTAATCCGGTCTAGTTCACCGTCGTCTAGCTTCAACCTCGCCAAGGCTGCTATCTCCAATATTTGCTCACGGGTTAACATTCGCGATGCTCCAAGAGAACAAACGATACCCGAGGGTCGGTCGAGAAAAAAGAAGGAGTTACCGCCGTCTAAATAGGCTTGATTTACCCTTGCCTGTACGGCGGTTCAGCAGCCGGAGCTCCGCTTCTGCTTGCCGATTTCCAGGCTCAAGCTCGAGAACGTTCTCAAAGCATTTGGCCGCTTTAGTAACATTATCTTCTTGCTTTGCGATCATGCCTCGGAACAACCAGGCAGGGGCGCATTCTTTTGAGATTGAAATCGCCTTTTTTAGTCCCTTTTTGGCAGGACCCTGGACTGATGACTTGTCGGTCGAGCCGCACCAAATGGTCCATGCATAGTGTGCCTGAAACGATGGATCTTCGGGGTTGAGTTCGACTGCTTGCTTGAACTGTTTCTTGGCTTCTAAGAATTGATTAGCCCTTAGAGCAACTTGTCCCATATGGAAGTGTTCTTCTGCTCCCAAAAGCCGCATAGCTAGTGCTTCAGCTTCAGCGCTTTCGGCGCTACCGCCCTCTATTTCTTCCACATAAACTTTTCGCTTTTTACTGTCGCTCAATACTGAGAAAGCGATGTTTATCTCGCCGAATATGGTCTGGGCTTTTTGCGTCATGTTCTCCAGCCCTAGAGATTTGAGCCGATCAGGGTGGAGTTGTTTGGCAAGGTTAAAGTAGAGCTTTCGAATGTCCGCCTCCTTGGCATCCCGAGCAACCTCGAGAAGCTGGAAGTGATCTGCCTGGCTTTCTAAGAGTTTGGCTTTTTCGTCTATCAGGTTACGAACGATTGCCGCTTTTTCTTCCTTGGACTTTTTTGGGCCTTTGCTTTTCGTTTTGGCCTTCATCGGAACTCGCGTATGGCTTTTCGCTCTCTTGTTCGGAGGCGTTGTTTTTTGGCGCTCCGGCGGTTGTGAGGAGGCTTTCTTCTCTCTCGCAACGGGCTTTGTTTCTTCGGCCTTACTTGTGTCTGCCGATGTTGGTGCCGTTTGGTTTGGTATGGCAGCGTCTTTGGTGGGGGGGGCTATATGAGGTTTCGCCTCAATGAGATTGCACGCTGCGAGTGCATAACAGTGTGCCCAAGCCGCTTGCTCTCCTATCTCTCGGACCGCAGCGAGTTGTTCAACTGTATGAGGTGACCCCTCTAGCATTTTTAACACCGGTGTTGCATTCGATATACCGGCCTGTGCGAGCGCATCAACGGCATTGTCGGTAAGGGCAAGGTTTTGGTTGCGGAGGAACGCGGCTTCTTTAAAAAGTCTTTCTACGTTGTAGTGAGTGAGAACTCCCTGAAGAACGAGTTGCTCTGCGTGTATAGGGGTAAGGTCTGCCTCTGGTTCGAGGGCAGATTCGCTTTCGAGTACGAATGAGCCTTCTTTGAGAGAAAATGTGCGCGTGGCGCGAGCAAGGAGAGCTCGATTCTTCAGCTTAATGACCTGTGCTTCCTTTAGCCGCCCTACTTCTATAATCTTGTCCAGCAGTGATTGATCTGAGGTTTTAGGAGCTCGGAGAATCGTTCCAAGTTGACTCGAATCGAGAAGACCTAATGTAAGAGCCATTCGGCTCAATTTGTCTCCAGCTGCTGGACTCGTTGCACCGATAACCTTTCCGTCCTTCCAAACGATTCGGTATTCTTTTCCTCCGCTCGTGACAATGAGATCGCCGGTGAAACTCTTGCTTGCTATTGCAAAAATTGTCCTCGCGTAGGGACGGTCGGTCAGGTTTCCCTTCGCTATTTCCAACAGAGCCTCCCTGTTTGGGGGCCCAAATTGGGCACGCTCCGGAATTCCCGCCTCATAACCATAGGATCGACGATCTGGAATTGAGCTGTCAACTCAGTCGGAGTGCATCCTTGCGCGGAGTGAGATAAGATAATCAACGTGGGGAGAGGATTTTCCTACCCCCTCCCACTAGGATTATTTTGAGCACGACATTTCCATTGGATGGGAAGCAAGTTCGCTTTGCCGGTGCGACGGACGTAGGTCAAAAACGTACCCACAACGAAGACGCTTTTTTTCTCCCTGAGAAATCAGATGAGAGGCTCGCTATCGTGGCAGATGGTATGGGCGGCCATGCTTCGGGAGAAGTCGCCAGCGCTCTGGCAGTTTCAACAATCGTTGATTACTTCAGAAAGACGGGGGCGAACCAACCCATTACCTGGCCATTCAAGGTAGACCGCGACCTTCGCGGTGATATCAACCGGATGACTGTCTCAGTCCTTTTGGCGAATACCGAAATCTGCGATACGGCGAACCGCAAAGAAGAGTGCAAGGGGATGGGCACCACTGTCGTCGCCATCTATTTTTTGGAAGACACTGTTGTCATAGGACACGTTGGTGATTCTCGAGTTTATCGGTATCGAAACGGTGAGCTAGTCCAGTTGACCGAGGACCATTCTCTGATTCAGGACTACATAAAGATGAAGAGGGTGACGGAAGCTGAGGCGGAGGCATGGCCTCACAAAAACGTCATCATTCGTGCTTTAGGTATGAAAGAAACGGTATCGGTCGATATCGTAACCGAACAACCACAAGTAAATGATTGTTACCTGCTTTGCTCCGACGGGTTGAATGGGATGATTACAGACCAAAAGATGGCGGAAATTCTTGGCAGGGAAATGGATTTGGATAGCGCTGTTCAAGCGCTAATCGATGGTGCGAATGAGGGCGGCGGCGAAGACAATATTTCCGTAGTCCTTGCGCGAATTGAGCCCGCATGAACGCAATAAAGAATTTTTCGTCAATTGTCCTTTTTCTGCCGTTGCTCTTTTGCTCATGCGAAAAGAAGGTGGAGTCACCGGGGGAATTCGAACTGGAGAAGTCTCGACCGACCATTGCGCCCGAAGAGATCGAAAGAGCTCGAGTAGCTTGCGCAGACTATAAAGCCAGAGTTTGTCTAGCTTCAAAAAGTGAACAAGCATTGAGTGTCGATTGTAAACAGGCCGACATGAGAATCGAGGCCGTAGAGACTCAAGCAAAGATTCTAGGCAGCAACAGTGATTTGGATCCCGAATCATATGCCGTTGTACGAGCGCAACTTAGAAAAGTTGCGAAGGGCTGTATAGAGTCTGCTGGCGTACTTCCACCAACCCAATAGACTATTCCGGTTCGGTTTGGGTCACTTCAGAGCTTGTGGAGATGAGACCCTTTCCTGATCTTTCAAGGCGAGTGTTTGCCCAAATGACACTCTGCGAGACCCTTGTGTTTTTTGCGATCGTCGCTCCTCGCCCAATGACTACATCGGGCCCCACTTGAGCACCGTCTTCAATAGTAGCGCCAGCACCGATGAGTACTGGGGGCGTCACGGTTGCTTCGCTCGAAACACGAGCTGTGGGGTGAATTCCAATTTGGAAATCGGGCGGGTTGGCAAGGTTGCGCTTTAGCAGCGCGAGGTTACTTTCCAGGTATCGACGAGGAGTCGAATGCTCAGCGAAATACCCGTCAGAGTCGTCAACGAATGCTGCCACGGTCTTTCCTTCTTTGATCCAGGGTAAGTACCCCTGGCGAACCATGCAGGCTTCACCATCTGGAAGTTTTCGTATCGTTGACGGTCGCGTGACATGAACACCACCAAACATGTAGCCGCCACTGCCAAGGATGTTCTTAACCGTCCTTTGTGCGTCTTCGCTTACGTCGACTGCTCCCCATTTCTGAGCCTCAGGTGACGGGCGGACCACCATCATTCCCAATGCGTCTTGTTGCTTGAAAGCTTCGACCACCTTGGTTAGGTCGATATCAAAAATCAATTTCCCATTCATGGAAAGAAAAGGCTCATTGCTGCCTTCGGGGTCGAGCAAGGACAGTGCTTTCTTGAGTCCCCCACCAGTTCCCAAAATTTTGTCTTCGACGGAGTATGAAATACGGGCACCTAACTCTTCGCCGGTTCCCAATTCTTTCTGAAATCTTTCTGCTTTGTGATGGAGGTTAATTACAATATCGACGATTCCGTGGGCGACCAGTTTGGCGATGCCAAATTTGACAATGGGTACGCCGCATACGGGAAGTAGCGGCTTGGGGCAGCCCGCTCCAATGCCCCCAAGTCGGGTGCCGAAGCCTGCGCAAAGCATGATGGCCCTCGTCATGTAGATAGCTCCTTTGAAAAGACAGTGAAATATTCGCTGTGATCGATGCCTACAGATTTCCTATAAAACTCGCGTGGGCCTATCCATGCAACGGTCGCATATGGGTGCCCTGCTTTTCTCATATTTGCCATGCAGGCTACCAGGAGCGCTTTTCCCGTTCCGTTGCCTCGATGGGAGGCGGCGGTTCCAGCCGGACCAAACCAGCCAAGGCCGCTATTATTTCCGTCGTGAGCAGCGAAACCGGCAATCTGTTCGCCATGTTTTGCGACGAAGACTGCACCGCTTCCTCTACCAATAGCATTCTTGCTTTCCTTGGCCCAACCAGCAGAAAAGTTACTCGTAATGAAATCCGATAATTCGCCAGCGATTGCTGGCGTCGCCTTGTTTACCTCATAACCCGATTTTTTCAGATCTTGAGCAAGTTGGTGTGCTTCCGTTTCTGAACAACGCGGATTGTTTTCGATTGGTATGATCAGATTTTCGTTTTTGTTCCGCTCGGAAAATCCGCGACGAGACAACCATTTTTGGGTTTCTATATCTGTGTCTGAAACGCCAGGCGAAAGGTAATTCCCGGGTTGATCCATTGTGCGAAGTTGTTTCGCCCCCCACGAAGCAGCAGAGTGTTCCGCTGATTGCAAAAGGGTCGTGCCAATGCCGCGGTTCCGGTGTTCCGGGGCTACCGCCAAAACCCGGAGCCACTGATCAGAGGTGACAGCCAGCCCAAGAAGCTGTGAGTCCTGCCACACTGCCACTCTGCTGGCATGGCTTTCATCGGTGCCGAAGAGCTTCTCTTCTGCTACTAAGTGCGCCCGAGTTTGAGGGCAGGCCGCCTTAAGTAGCTGCGTTGCCTCTGATAAATGCTCGTGGAGCAGGGGGCTAACATGCCAGGACACGGATCAGATGGTAACTGAACTTATGCTTAGTCGCGAGATGCTTGGCTTGTGATAGCTTTCGACCAATGCAACTGGCGGTTATTGGAACCGGGTACGTGGGCCTTGTAGCTGGAGCTGGTTTTTCAGATTTCGGCAATGACGTCCATTGTGTGGACATCGATGCCCAGCGCATCGATCTCCTGAAAAATGGCCAAATCCCGATTTTTGAGCCGGGATTAGAGGAGGTGATTGCCCGCAATGCGAAGGCGGGTCGTTTGACGTTTTCCACGGATACACAAGCGGCTGTCGCCGGCGCAGATGTGGTGTTTATCGCGGTTGGAACCCCCAAGGCTGAAGATGGAAGCGCAGACCTCCAGTACGTTCTTGCGGCCGCGAAATCCGTTGCGAAAGGGCTAACGGGTCGGACCATTGTCGTAACGAAGAGCACGGTGCCAGTCGGGACAGCAAGTAAGGTCAAGAGCGTACTAAGTGAGCATACGCATCACGAGTTCGCTGTCGCGTCGAACCCAGAATTTCTCAAGGAAGGGGATGCCTTGCGGGACTTCATGAAACCCTCGCGTGTCATTTTGGGGTGTGACGAAGAGTGGGCCGTCGACGTTTTACGAAATTTGTATGACGGGTTTGTAAGAACCAACGACAGGATTCAGATTATGGATCCCCATTCCGCAGAGTTAACGAAGTATGCTGCTAACGCGATGTTGGCAACTCGGATCTCTTTCATGAACGAGTTATCTCTCCTTTGCGAAAAAGTTGGTGCGGACATCGAAAAAGTTAGAAAAGGAGTTGGGTCGGACCCTCGTATTGGACCGAAATTTCTGTTTCCCGGACCCGGATTTGGAGGTTCGTGTTTCCCGAAGGATCTGCGTGCGTTGCTAAGGACCGCCGAGGCGAATTCCGTAGATCTGTTTGTAACCAAGGCCGCAGAGCAGACGAATGAGAGGCAAAAACACGTATTATTTGGAAAACTGTCTGAGCACTTCGGCGATTTGTCGGGCAAGAAAATAGGTGTCTGGGGGCTGGCATTTAAAGCAAAGACCGACGACATACGTGAATCTCCAGCCTTAGTTTTAGTTAAAGAGTTAATTAGGGCTGGGGCAACAGTTGCGGCTTTCGATCCAGAAGCGATGAAGACTACGCGCGAGCAATTGGGTGAAAAGATTTCCTATTGTGAAGGTATGTACCAAGCCGCCGAGGGCGCTGATGCCCTGGTGTTGGTAACCGAGTGGCCCGTCTTTCGACGTCCGAATTTCAAGAAGCTGAAAGGGATCATGAAAAGTCCTGTGCTTTTTGACGGCAGGAATATTTGGAACGCTGAAGAACTACGTACCAAAGGTTTTTCGTATCAGGGGATTGGTCGCCCAGAGGCGCCGATCAAGCCAAAAACTCGGAACGGTACCAACGGCAAAATTTCTCTAGTCCCGCCTCTAGTTCGACAGTCGGGGCGTAGTCTAAATCGCGGCTCGAGTTTGTAATGTCCGCAAATGTCAGAGGAACGTCCCCTGGCTGAATAGGGTGTTTTTCGACAATTGCTTTTTGCTCCAGGACTACTTCCAGCTTTTCAACGAGCGAGGCAAGTGATGTCGTTTTTGTTCCGCCCAGGTTGTAGATGTTAAAGCCGTTGGGTTCCACTCGCTCACACGCTGTCTTTGTCGCTCTGACGATATCGTCAATGTATGTGTAATCGCGCCGACTGGTACCATCCCCGAACAAGCGGATGGGGTTCTTGTTTACGATAGCGGCCGCAAATTTGTGTATAGCCATGTCCTGACGCTGCCTGGGGCCGTAAACGGTGAAGAACCGGAGGCAGCTCACCCCTATTCCATGCAAATTTCTGTATGTGCTAGCCATTAATTCCCCAGCACGTTTTGTCATAGCGTAGAGAGAACTCTGCTCGTGGCAGGGGTCATCTTCCCGGAAAGGTTTCGCACTTTCTAACCCAGGGCGGCTGCCATAGACCGAACTGGAGGATGCAAAAACCAGTCTATCTGTTTTCTGTTGTCGCATCGCTTCGAGAACCACATTGAGTCCATGGAGATTGGTTTGGATGTAAGCCATTGGCTGTTCTAGAGAGGGACGAACTCCTGCTAGCGCCGCTAGGTGGCAAACAACATCGATCCCCTGCATGTGTCGTTCAATTCCAGCCGGGTCGGCAATATCAACTTCGTGAATTTCTACCGACTTCGCTACGATCGCAGCATTCTTTCGTTTGACGGAACTGGGGTAGAGGTGGTCATTGAAATTGTCAACGCCAACCACTTGGTGACCTGCAGCAACGAGACTCTCTGTTAGGTGAGAGCCAATAAACCCTGCAGCTCCGGTGACTAGAATCCGCATGCTTATATGCTAGCCGTTACTCATGAGAAGAATCTACTGGCGTTCGTAAATGTAATACGAACTCGTGGTTACCTGCTGGCCCTTGGATTGGTGATTCCACGAAACCGACAGCGGTAAACCCGCGAGCCTTTGCCCAGTTGGATACGTTCTCCACCATTTCTAAGCGCACGGAGTGGTCACGAACCACTCCGCCTTTTTCGAGCCGGCCTTTGCCGACTTCGAATTGCGGTTTCACCAAACAAAGAATGGGTTTGCCTCCAGGGCCTTTCATCAATTCGGCGGCCTTGTTGAGGACCTTGGTTAGGGAAATAAAAGAAACATCAATAACTGTGAGGTCAATGGCCTCAGGTATCTTCGACTCGTCAAGGTAACGGATGTTTTCTCGTTCCAAGACAACGACGCGTTCATCGTTGCGGAGTTTCCAGTGTAGCTGGCCGTATCCCACATCTACTGCGTAAACTCGGCTTGCTCCCCGCTGCAAAAGGAGGTCTGTAAATCCACCTGTCGAAGCTCCTATATCTAGAGCATGAACACCTTCGACGGCAACATCGAAAGAATCCAGTGCGGCTTTGAGCTTTAGCGCTCCTCTTGAAACAAAAGGGTGGTCCTCTTCTTTTAGGTTGATCTCAACGTCTTCAGAGCAAGGGGTTCCGGCTTTGGTTTGGACTTTGCCGCTCACGAGGACTTTGCCAGCCATTATCAGCGCACGAGCTCGTTCGCGGCTGGGCGCTAAGCCGCGTTTAACTACCAATATGTCTAGGCGGACTTTTGCCAAGGCCAGCGTGTATCTGCGCAGGCGGTTTTGGTCAAGATCAGCCGCCTAAGGTCCATACTTCTCGGCCAGTCTTTAGAAGTTTTTTTTGCAGACGAAATTCTTCAGCCCCTTCTGCTTCAGCGATTGCGCGGAGTTCGGCCAGGTCTTCTTCCGAGCCATCGCAAAAGCCAATGGGGCGAGGGTTGTTGATTTGAAGTAGTTGTACCTGGAACTGACCCCGGTCCCATTTCGTCTGTGTCTCGTTACTATGCTTGTAAATCATTGGAGGGTCGATTCTACGTGTCGACTACGACTTGAAAAGTTCTCCCTGTACCGCTGCGCTTTCATACTGTTTTATGTAGTTTTTCACTTTAACTTTTCTAGCCGTGTTTTGAGAGGACATATAGCGGATCTTGCCGAAGATCTGCCTCTCGGGTCCCCAGGCACGATCGTAACGGCCAAGGACCCAAAAGATACCGCTATACGAGTTGGGATTGCGTCCGTCAAGAGCGTACTTATTATTGAGATCGAGCATTGTCTTGAGGGCTAGCTTGGGACTCTTCGTCCATTCGAGAATTTTCTTGCCCCAGAGCATTCGCAAGTAGTTGTGAATGATTCCGTCGCGTACAAGCTGATTTTGTGCAGCGTTCCAAAGGGGATCATGTGTTCGGGCTTTTTCTAATTGGCTCCGGGTATAAAGGTACGCACGTTTGTCTTGCGCATGTTCGTCTAGTGTTACTTTCGCCCAACCTGGAAGCGATTGATATTTCGCGTAGTCAGATCTGAGGAAGCACATATTCAATCCGATTTCACGCCATGTAATCAGCTCATCTAGGAATGACTCGGCCGCCTGCGAAACTCCCCACCAACCGTGTCGGCTTCCATTTGCCTTTGGTGCAAGCTTTTCGGGGGTCCATCCCTCTAACCGCATCAGATCTGAGAAAATTTGGTGGGAAGAAATATGCCCAAAGTGGAGATATGGGGAGAGACAACTCTGTCCCCCTTTTTCCGGTTCATTTCTCATCTCCCCGTAGTGTTTAAGTTTGTCAGCAAGAAAGACGTTGAGCGTATTCCTTGCCGCTTTTGCTCCACCTTTTTGCGCACCAGGGAATACCGAATGGTCTATAGGCAAGGCCGCGAGCTTCAAATTCTTAGCAAGAAGAGGCCATTTTTTTCGTGTTTTGGCTGGTATTTGAACCGGAGGTAGTTGCCGATTGCGCAACGGATAGGCTCGGGGCTGGTTAACCAAGAATTTGGGAATATCTTTTTGAAGGTGTCTTCGAAAAGACGCGGCAGTGGTAAAGACTCTTTCAGTAGCTCGGAGAGGGTAGAGCCCATTGCCGTCCACTTGGTAGAGCGGGCAATCTAGTTTCTTGGCAGCCGTAGCAACCATCTTGGGGTGGAAGAAGCACGGAAACTCGTCGGTAACAACTGCTGTAGCTTGTTTGGCCAACTCCAGAAGGAGGCCCTTGCCGGCTCCCACAGATTCTTCCACGTACGGGTAATATGCAACTCCAGCTTTTTCAAAACTCTCTTGGTTGTCTCTCATCCCCTCTATGATGAATTGGTGAAACCTATCGCTCGCCCATTTGTAGTCACATCGAAGTGCTTCGAGCACGAGTAAGCCGACGCCATTTTCCTCCGCGAGGTTTGCTGCATGTTCGAGCGCAAAATTGTAGTTGGCACGTCGCGCTGAAATCATCCAATATAGAACGTATTTGCCTGTAGAAAGCTCGGGGGCCTTATTACGCTTCTGTATTCTTATATCGGGGACATTTGGCATCTGGGGGGTACTTCTCTAATTCACGAAGCAGATTTCCTGACTGTTTTTGATCGCTCCGGGAATCTCTGCCTGATGACCTGTGCTCTATAGGCGAACACGTCGCGCAGCATAGATCGGATAAATAGCCAATTCGCTATCCATCCAAGAAAACCTAGCGGGGGCTTGTAGTAAACAGTGTCCTCTATTTGGGTTTGGCCTTCACTGGAGTGGAACTTATGGTGGTGATACCAAGCTCGATAAGGTCCTTTGTGCTGGGCATCGACGAACTCCCTGTTTTCCGCCCAAACTTCAATAACTGTGAGCCATCTCATTGGAATGGGCCCAATCTTGATCCGGTGTTCGATTTCTACCCCTTCGCCCATATCTTTTGGTGCGGGCTTTGCAAAATTGAATTCAAGAGAATCTGGGGTAATGGCTCCTAGATTTTCTGCGCGAGCAAAAAAAGCAAAAACTTCTTCCAAAGGTGCATCGACCGTTTGTGAATAGTCGAGTTGGTAACGGGATGGTCGATTTCTTAGGTACTTTGTTTGCGGTGGATTTCTCGAAAGTCCAATTCTGCAATTGGTCTCGAGCGCAACGATGTCATTCAGCGCTTCGCCAATGTCTTCGAACTGAAACGCGAACCCGTGTGCCTCTACCGCCTTTGGAATTGCTCGTTGACCAGTCAGAACGATTTGGGACGCTTGCCCCATGAGAATCTTGAATGCAAAACGAGGAGCCGGAATTTGAGATGGCTTACCTAGCGCTTTTCCGAGTTCAGCCGCGAACAGTTTTTGCTGAACAGGGGTGGGAGCGGTGCAGTTGATGGCCCCGCTGATCGTTTTATTGTCGAGCAGGTAAGTCAGCATTTCGACAAGGTCATTGATATGAATCCAGGGCATGTACTGTTTACCGGACCCGATTCGGCCGGCAAGTCCTAGGCGTGCAAGCGGTGAGAGTTTTTCGAGTATTCCGCCTCGCCCCAGAACCAGCCCGATTCTTGCTCGTACAACTCGCACGCCGTGGACGTTTGCCTGTTCCGCAGCGTCTTCCCATTGTTGGCAAAGGGAGGAAAGGTCGCCGTTCCCTGGTGCCGAGTCTTCGGATAGTTCCTCGCTGTTGCGATCACCATAGAACCCAACAGCGCTTGCCGAGATCAAGATGGATGGCTTCCGCTGGGCCCTCGAGATACCTTCCACTAGTTTGCGGGTTAGGTCGATTCGGCTAGTTCGCAAACGCTCGCGGTGCTTTTTTGTCCATCGCTTTGCTATGGGGGCACCGGCGAGATTGATCACGGCATCAGAACTTTCCATGGCAGCGTCGATCTCTTCTTGGCGGCTTATATTAAAAGCGCTTACCTCTGGTCCCAACCTAGTTTTCACTCTGCTTGGAGAGCGGCTCAGCACGACGATCTCATGCCGATCTCTTAGAAGTCGATGGGTTAGGGTGCGCCCGACGAACCCCGTTGCCCCTGTGATGACAATTCTCATATGTGAAATGATATTCGAGGTGGACGATTTTTCCTACTCAAACCGTCCAGCACTGCTATCATTAGAGCCCAGGTGAGAACACGTTCACTAACTACCGTTCAAGCGGCTGAGATCCTAGGGGTAGGTGCCAGCAGCGTGAAACGTTGGGCAGAAAAAGGGGTCATTCCTTGCGTCCGAACTCCCGGAGGGCACAGACGTTTCGCCCTAGCTGACGTCGAAAAAATGGCTGCGTCCTTTTTCACCGCGGAGCAGCAATTGGAAGCTTGGTTCGAGCTCTTACTGAACTTGTCGATGGTTCCACTTCGTGACGCACTCCTGAGAACAAGGCGTCAGCATTATTCTTGGCTTGAGGCGGCGGACGTTTTATCGCCAATTCTTGCTGAGGTTGGATCCCGTTGGGCTCGCGGCGAGTTGACGATACAGGAAGAACATCTTGCCTCAGAGAATTTGTCTCGGGCTCTGTCACATATCTGCGTTGACATAGAGGTTTCTTCCGACGCTCGTCGGGCACTTCTTCTGACGGCGGAAAAAGAGCAACACACCCTTGGTCTCTCGCTGTTGGAGCCTTGCTTGCGCGAGAAAAATATTTTGCCTGTATGGTCCGGAAACAACACGCCATTGGCTTCTGTCAACCAAGTTGTGAATGAGAAAAAAGTGGAGATTGTCTGCGTCTCAGCGTCCATAAGTTCAGACATGAGCGCTCTTGCAAGTTACGCAGAAAGTCTTCAGGCGCTTTGCCAGCCACTCGGCGTGGATTTGATACTGGGAGGCCAGGGACCTTGGCCTACGGAGCTTGAGTTCGCAAAACGAGTAATGACCTTTCAAGAAATTGCTCTCTTAGCTCTCTAATTTTTCGCGTAGCTAAGAAAAAAGACCACGTTGAGGTACATTGATGTTTCGTGAGTGGTTCGTTCAAATTCCTAGTCCTCACTGCTCTTTTCATCCAGCCTACGGCTTGCAGTGAGAAGGAGGCCGCCCCCGAGGGGCCACGCTCATCAACCGACTTCTGCGGAAAGCAATGTGGTGATTGCGGCGCGGGAACATGGGTATGCCAAGAAGATGGTTTGGTTTGCCAAGGGCCGTCAAGTCGCATTGACGATGTGGATCCTGTTCTAGGTCTGAAGCCGGCTGAAACTGGGCTGCGAGAAGTCTTTAATCCAGAAGACTTCGACGGGGTGCCCGCACGTAGAATTCAAAAGGCCGCAGACGCCGCTGGAACCGTGGGCGGCGCCGTAGTGCTAGAAAAAATTTATGATATTGCGCACGCGATTCGCCTGCCTGACGGGATTATGGTCACGGGCGGGGGGCTCCGTCGGACCTGTGGTGCAGTTGCGAATGTGATGAACCCCCCTGCGTTGAAAAAGGACAGTGTTTGTTTTCCTGTCGATTCCACGGAGGGCTTCACGCTCGGAGAGGCTGTTCAATTGTTGGTCGATGAGACTACTGCCGGCAACCTTGGGATGGTCGCGCTCGATTCCGTTGCGGACGGGGAGCTCTGCGTCAGCAACGATGTGGATGGACTCTTGAGCAAAGGCGTCGCGAAGATTTTCAGGGTCAGGAATATGGTGCTTGGCAAAACCTCCTGGTCAGACAAGATCGTTATCGACTCCGTATTTTTTGACGGCAGCAACAGATGTAACTCCGCATCCCACGATTGGCGGATCGCTAATACTCTGAGTATCAGGGGCGACAATACGGTGCGAAACTCTATTTTTGTAGACACACCTAGTGAGAACATCACCGCGTGCCGTGGAGTGTTCGAAGACAACTTCGCAATGGACCTACAAGGTTCTTTCATCCATATTTCTTGTCTCCCCAAAGACCAAGGGCCAGAGGTAATTCGGAGAAATGTCGTACTAGAGGCAAATCTAGCAGGCGACGAAGTCATGCGTCACAGCGAGGGATTGATCACGTTTTCGGCGAACTCTGGTGATATTGAGATGGAAGAAAATATCTTTATCGGTGGCAATGAGGGTGTTTTTGGGCGCGCTGGACCGGACGATGAAGGGATTCTCTCGGTAGGTGACTGCTACAAGGACTTTCCAAGAATCATGCAGGTCTATAACGGAGCAGACGAAAGTACATTCGTATTTCAGGACTTGGAGCTCATCCAGGTCCCAGAGAAGATCATTCCTCTATTCTAAGGGGCCTCGTACTAGCTACTTGGAGTAGCCGCCCAGCCTGTCGGTTACCAGGTGACGAAACGTTCCTCGGGTTAACCTTCTCGAGTGGCGATAAAATGAGCGTATCGGCATTTTTGCTACGAAAGCGGGCGTCAAGTTGACCATCCGAGAAGCAGCCTTGACTGAAAACGGCACAGTCCTGGTTTTACTTGTCTTTCCAAAAGACGTATTCGGTTTGAAAGGGAGATCTAACATAGTCTCTTCCCAAGGCAGGTCGAGTTGATTGCAAAGGGAAGAAAGGGTCTTTTCCGTAGCGTCCCGGAGTTTTTCGAACTCAACGTGAGGCCCATCGTTACCAAGTTTTTTGGTGGCGGTTCGTTCGAGGACATTAAACATAGCGCCGGCAAAGGGCCGTTTGGAATAGGAGACGTTGATTCGCGAGCGAAGCATAGCGTCTAGATCTCGAGTAATGGTAACCACACGGCAGTCGCGTAATTCAGATTGAAATCGCAAATACTGCCCTGGAGACATTTTAGTAAGCCAATGAGTACAGCCTGTTCGGCGAGCGCCTTCTTCCATGGCTGCCTTGAAGGCGGCTACGGGAGTTTTCGGGCGTGGTTCGAGGTTGTAAAGAAAGTCCGGACCCAGTTTTGTCGCTCTGTATTCAAAGCTCTCGGACCATAGGTGAGTAAAGCCGACGAACTCATCGGGACGGCTAAGATCGGGAAAAGCGTTTGACAGGCCGCTGAAAACGCTGGATTCCGCAATTCCACTTGAGTTCTCTCCTATGGTGACCGCGAACACTTTCGAGTGCTGAAGAAGGTGGTTCGAAAGGAATTTCGTACCCGACCGGCTCGCGCCTATAACCACGATGCCGCGTATTGAACCGGCATTAGGTGAAGCTTTTGGTTTGGATTGCGGCATCGGTAGGTCGAAATTTTAGTCGACTTACAGATGGTTGTCTCTTGTTTAACAAGCGCCCTCGTTAACTTTGAACATAGGTTTTCAAAGTTAGAGCAAGTAGAGACGAAGAGCGTTGGTTTCTCAGGTCCCGAGAAAGGTTGCGCTAACGCTGCAAGTTTCTTCCCCGTCGGAATTCAGAGCCCAAACCGATGCCTCGCCGTAGACGGCCTCGTAGGAAAAAACCATGTAGAGCTCTATCTTGTAAACCGTACCTTGGAACTCGACAGTGTCGGTGTATAGAGCGTCGTCGAAATAGCCAAGATTGGCGACTAGGTTGACACCATCGAGAAACGCTCCATCCGCTCCAGAAAAGTTTGTAACGATTATCTTTCCGTTGGGTCCAAAGGAAACGTGTTTGGTGGAGTAGTCAGGATCGCTGAAAACGTCAGCGCAGGATGACGTTGCTCCTTGGATGTCCGAAAAAGTCCCTTCGAATTCCAGGGTAGCCGCGTCGGCTTCTGGGCAAAAGAACGCTGTGGCAATGACTATGGCGAATAAACGTGTCTTCAATTTCTGATCCTCCTACCTCGGCATAACATATTTATCCGAAAGGCGGGAAAGGCCCTCCCAGGGGCTATTCGCGCAAGCTAATCAGCCGCAAAAAACCCGCCCGGCAGATGCCAAGCGGGTTTGATCTTTGATTAGGTTTTGAATAGGTGAGGAGGCGCTACCAGCGTCC
>CAYPIX010000002.1:90067-101500 GCA_964410875.1 uncultured Kofleriaceae bacterium | reverse complement strand
TCCTCGCCCTCCGGCGACGACGTGAGCCCGAAGAAGCGTAAGAAAAGCAAGAGCTGAGGCTTAACGCCTCGACCCAAAAGACGCCTCGGGAATCCCCGGGGCGTTTTGCTTTTCGGGTATAAATCTCCGAGTCGATGCGCGTCGCTTTCAAAAAATTCGCCAAAGGGTTTGATGGCATCGAGGTGATATTCGACGACAACGAGCGTCGAGAATACAAAGTCCCGCAGAAAATGGGCATCCCCCACGATGCAATCCATTGGATCGTCGAAAGACAACTGGGTTTAGCAAATGGATTCTGGGCCTATGCAGCGAGGAAGTTCGCCTTCGAGGAAATTGGGGCGTTAGTTAAAGAGGGTGGACACGCCAGCTCATCACGCGCTCAGGTTCCCTCACCAGACATTGTAGAACTCATCTTTGCAGAACGAATCGTCGAATGTTTTGAAGCAGAGATTCATACTGCTCCGTCCTCACCTGAAACATTTCGCTCAGTCCTCGAGGCAGCGTGTCGGGCAAGTTTTATCCAGCCTCGGCCGACTTCAGATAGTGAAATCAAAGAAGTGCGAGCTCGAATCGACGATTTCGCCCATCGCTGGCGTGCACTTCCTGAAGGCGGAAGTATTCACGGATCTTTTCTACCGAACATGTCACGGTTGTGACGTTCGCCCTACACCTGCAGCGTCAACTCCACCGGACAATGGTCGGAGCCGAAGACGTCTGAAAGTATATTAGCGTCTCTTACCTTCCCGGCATCCCAAAGACTGCGATCGACAAAGAAGTAGTCGATACGCCATCCTATGTTACGAGCACGCGCGTTATTGCGATAAGTCCACCACGTGTAGTGATCGGGCTCAGGGTGCTGTTCCCGGAAAACATCTACAAAACCCGCTTCCAATATTGCGTCCACCCCTTTGCGTTCTTCAGGCGAAAAGCCAGCATTCTTTTTGTTTGCTTTCGGGTTTTTCAAATCGATTTCGCGATGTGCGCAATTTAGATCTCCGCAGAAAATCACGGGCTTGGTCTTGCGGAGCTTGTTTACGTAGCTAAGAAACGCTGCATCCCAAGTGAGGCGATATGGCAATCGGAGTAGCCCTCTTTTTGCATTTGGCGTGTACACATTGACTAGGTGAAAGTCGTCAAAAGACGCCGTAATGACTCGCCCCTCCTTGTCGTGCTCATCCACTCCTATGCCCAAACTACTTTCTTTAAAGGGCCGTAAGCTCCAGACAGCTGTCCCGCTATAACCCCGCTTTTCCGCCGAATTCCAAAGTTGGTGGTATCCCAGTTCTTCTATCCATTCGGTATCTACTTGTTCCTTCTCCGCCTTAGTTTCCTGCAGACAAAGAACCTCCGGCTTCTTCGACTCCACCATCGAACGTAAGCCTTTTCCCATCGCCGCACGAACGCCGTTTACGTTCCACGAAATCAGTTTCACGGTTGAGATTTACCGCCACTCTGGCATTTTGTCACGCACAGTTATCCCTGATGTCCACCGTCGCAATTTGCCGAGCATAATTGTACTTTCGAAACGCCGCTAATAATGAAAAAGAAAACGCTCATTTCCTGTTTCCTTCTCTCGTTTGCATTCGGTTGCAAAAAGCAACGAACTCCTAAGGCTGCGTCACCTCAACGGGTTGCTAAAGCAGGAAAAAAAGAGACTCTTGTGTGGAAGGAACTCGATTTCACCGCGCAACAAGATCGCGTGACTCAAAGAGACTCCCTTCAAATCTATTTTAGCGTTCCGCTTTCCAAGACGATGAAGGAGATTGAAAGCGAATTCGCCAAAATCCCCCTAGCTTCAGGTTGGAGACTGGTCGATCGGGAACAAGGGAAGAATGACGATGACAGAGAGGTCCTCAGCGACCCAGAAATCCCGGATGAGATCAAAGAGGACTGGAGCAAACACGCTGACCATAAAGTCACTTTGGACTTTGAAAGAAAATCAGATGAACTCTTCCTCTACATCCGCCGTGAGGACGAAGAGTGGAATATCTCGTTTATGCATTTGCCCAACGCCGAAGAAGCCCGACAAAGTCTTGACGACGCCATGCCTTGCATTCGCTATAGGTTTTGCTGTCGAGCGACCGAAGGCTGTGACTTCTCGAGAGCTAAGACCATCACCCAAAGTGATATTTGCGAGAGAGAACTCGCGGATCTTTTATTGACGTTCGCCAGCTCCAAGCGCGAAAAGCCGATGCAATGCGAATTTGACGAGTAAGAACCAATCTGTGTTCAGAACTCGTTCCGAGGCATCACGTTGAAGAGTATGCCGAGTGGCTTTGTATAACGGGGTCTCTTCAATAACCGCTCCTTCACCCAACTTCCTGGGTTGTTGTTCCAAACATTGACCTTAGCCAAACCGTCGGCATGACCGTGTTCAGCGGTATTAGCTGTTCTTACCCCGCAATCACAAATGCGAGCTTTTTCTTCTGCCAAGGACGCACTAGATATAGACACACTGAAAAACGCAGAGCCTCTTGGCCTGTACCCCCCACCCCCAATTCCCCAAAGGATCTTCCCATGAACCGCTTTACTACTACTTTCGTTGCTGCCGCACTTCTCATGTCCGTCCTTGGCGTCGCCAATGCTGGTGTCCCTGGATTCAACCCAGGTCTTCCTGACGGAGAGCCTCAGGAGCAGCCACTTCTTACCAAAGGCACCTTTTCTGGCTTCGTCATGAACGGCTTCCAGCGTCCTCAGATTTGCGACGTGTACGCAGACAAAGTTGTCATCACCAAAGGCTACGGCCTCATCTCAGTCAAAGAGACTGTAGCTATCGAAATCGAAGGTGACATCCAAAGCATCATCGATGCGGCTTCCGAAGAGCAATTAACCGAAGAAGGCGCCGCTGCTTGCGACGGTCCCTCCACCCACATTTCAGCGGGCAACACCGTTCTTTACTCAACCGGTGGTTGTGGTTCCAAGAAGCAGGTCCGCGACGGTGTGAATACGAAGGCACTCATTGACATGGTCGGAGCCTACTGCCCACGCACCATCTAAAATTTCCTGGGGCTTCGGTCCCAGAGAGAGAGGGAGTTGCCCTCCGGCTTAGGGGCCGGGGGGCGTTTTTTTTAGCTCCCAACTTTTCGAGGATACTCAAAGTTCGCGCGACTCCACATCGCATCGCTATTCGCTGGGTCTGCGCCGACGCCAACATCGACCAGCCTCGCGCCCATATGTCGATGGAAGTTCCCAACTAGGTAGGTATTGCAGCTAGCGTGAACCTGCCCCTGAGACCTCAACAGAGAATCAAACTTCTTAGAGGCACCAACGGGCATGTCGGTAGCGCACAGCATTTTAGAGAGTTCAAGATCTTCAGGCTTCGAGCTCGCGAGTTTTATGAGCCTCGCCCGCAGTCCATTCAAGGGCGAGAAAGCAACCAGTTTTTTTTCTTCTGCATACACGGACATCGCTTTCATTAGGGCTGCGGCCGCTCCGAGATTTGCAGGATGAGTGGCCAAAGCGAAAACCACCAAAGTGTCGGCTTCACTCCCCGCCACTGCTTTTTGAACCAATTGTCTCCGTGTCGGAATGATTCCCTTTGTGGGGACCGCCAGAGCTGCCCCCACAGGAACTCCGGGTAAATCTCGATGTTCGGCAACTTGTACCGCTCCATATCGAGCAGAGGCCATAAATTCCGACATACTCACCGGAGAACGACTTGCCAAATCAAAGTGATATTGCAGTCCCCCGAACGTCGCACTGTCTTCCAACAACTCCGCTTCAGAGATTGAACGAACAGTCACGGCCCCGGGAGTGAGCTCCAATTTACGGAACGCAATCAACATCCGGACGCCCAAGCTCATTCGACTCGGCATGTCGACGAGTGTGCTGTACTCGAGAAACCCTTCTCGAAGTTCTGCCGCATTTCGTAGGCTAATCACGGTGCCCCCCCTGTTTGACAGAGAATGAGCGTTGCCGCAACTCCCGAAGATTAAAAAGAAAATACTACATGTGTGGAACCGTGGGGCGGTATGACGAATGCTCCGAGTGGACCATCCACCGGAGCAGGTCCCTACCAGACTGCCCACTTCATTATAGTAGATAATAAATTCCTCATGCTACGCGCGCTTTTACTATTCGCTGTCTTGGGCATTTGCCCAACGGCAGAGGCTGCCCAAAAATTGGCAGCGAAAGCGGAATCCGGCGAACTTGAGCTAGCCGACGGAACACAGGCGCGAGCAAGTATTGCTGTTACAAACCAACTGCCCGTTGGTGCGGTATCTGCTTGGTCTCGATTTGCAGACGATGTGGGCGGGGACTGGTCTGGTATTTGGGACAGTGACACTGGTGTTCCCCACCGGCTTTTGGGACCTAGCCTGTCGGCTCCGGGAACGATAAAAAGCGCTGACACTGCCAGACAACACGCGACCCGGTTTCTTCAGAGACACGTCCAATTGTTAGCCCCGGGCGCTTCGCCTTCGGACTTTAGGCTCATATCCAATGTAAATCATCACGGAGTCAGAACCGTCGGGTTCAATCAGTCCCACGAAGGCGTTCCAGTTATCGGCGGACAGGTTAGTTTCAGGTACAAGAACGACCGGTTGGTGATGGTCGCTTCGGAAGCCTTTCCCAACGTAACGGTTGCGCCAATTGGTCCCGCAGTGGCTCGTCAGTTCTCAAGAAGCAAAGCGACAGGCTGGCAAGGGAAAAGCATGAAGGTACGGAGCATGGGAGCTGCAACCGGCCCCTTTATCCTTCCTGTTATTCGCCCCAACAAGAACATAGAGTATCGCCAGGTTCACACCGCTCGAGTAGCCGCTACTGAAGGCGTAGGAACATGGGACGTCTACGTAGACATCCATAGCGGCGAACCCATCGCGCGGAAGCAAATGTTGATTTTTGAAACAGGAACGGTTTCATATCGCGTTTCTGTAAGGCGCCCTGGCGCAGCCAAGACCAACATCTTGGCCAGAAACACAGACGTCTTCGTGAACGGTGTAAAAACTACAACAGATGAAAATGGCGTCGTTACTTTCGACGGTGATAGTGCAACGGTAGAAACATCAACTACGGGAACTCTCCAGAGAGTTTCCAACCAAGCAGGCTCGGAGGAGACAGGTACCTTCACCCTCAACGACGGTGGGGAAATCGTCTGGGACCTTTCTCCCGATGAACTTCTCGACGCACAGACGAACACCTATATTCACGCTGCGATTGCTAAAGAATATGCCCGTGAGCTCGCGCCCGACTTGGCTTGGTTGGACGAACGGCTACCTATCAACGTAAACATCAACGACTCTTGCAACGCCTTCTCTGACGGCAACAGCATCAACTTCTTTCGCTCTGGTGATGGTTGCGCAAACACTGGGCAGCTTGCAGACGTCGTCTATCACGAATTTGGTCACTCCCTTCACACGAACTCAATCATTGAGGGTGTAGGTCGTTTTGACGGCGCTCATTCGGAAGGGTTATCCGACTTCCTCGCCGCGAGCATCACTGGAGACCCTGCTATGGGTAGAGGTTTCTTCCAAAGTGCGGGTCCACTTAGACACATTGACTTACCGGATCGAGAGAATTCTTGGCCCGAAGACGTAGCTGGCATCCACTTTACAGGTCTGATTTTCGCCGGCGCCATGTGGGATCTTCGAAAACTACTCATCACTAGACTAGGACCTACCGAAGGCGCAGCTCTTTCTTCGCGCTTGTTCTATGCAACTCTTCAACGGGCAACTGATATCCCCTCTACCTATTTCGAGGTTTTGGTGGAGGATGACGACAATGGCGACCTAAGCGATGGCACGCCCAATATTTGCGATATCAATACAGCCTTCGGTATTCACGGTCTTCGAAATTTCGCAATTGACATTCCACCTCTGGCGGGAGAGGAGCTCGACCCTGCTGGCCAAGAAGTCATCGTTGGCGTTAGCGGCCTTTTCCCTGAATGCCCCGGCGATGCCATCGACAAAGTAGTGCTGCAATGGAAACGCGGGGAAACCGATGAAACGACCGATGTTGAGATGACCGCAACAGGAAATGTCGGCGAGTTTTCGACCATCGTTCCTCCTGGCGACGATGGATCGGTGACCGAGTACAAAGTCCGAGTCGAATTCGCAGACACAAGTAAGCGGACCTTTCCGGACAATCTCGCAGACAGTTTTTATCAGTACTTCACCGGTGAAACCGTCGTGCTTTACTGCAACAGCTTCGACGAAAACCCGTTCGAAAACGGATGGAATCATCAGCTCTCGCGCGGAACACCGACCTCAGGTGCTGATGACTGGCAGTGGGGAGTACCTCAGTCTCCTTTGGCAGCGGGCGACCCTGGCAGCGCATTCACTGGCGACAATGTCATTGGCAACGATCTCGGGGGCGGTGAATTCGATGGGCAGTACCAAGCGAACCAAACAAACTTCGCGGAGACGCCAGAGATCGATTTAGGCAATTTCTCCGATGTACACCTCCAGTATTTTCGTTGGCTAAATGTAGAAGATGGTTTTTTCGATCAAGCAACCATCTACGCTAACAACGACGTGCTCTGGCAAAATTTCGATTCCGACAATGGAGCAAGCAGCCAAACCCACCACGTCGACAAGGAATGGCGTTTCCACGATGTACCCATCTCAAGACACACCACCGACGAAAAAATCAAAATTCGTTTTGAATTGGCGAGCGATCAGGGTTTGGAATTTGGTGGTTGGACTATTGACGACGTTTGCGTCGTAGCAGTAGCCAGCTCGGTTTGCGGAGATGGCAGAATCAGCGGTGCAGAAACTTGTGACGATGCAGATGACAACGAGAACGTGGCAGACGCCTGCCGAACCAACTGTCGAGCTCCAACCTGCGGCGATACAATCTTAGACACAGGAGAAGAGTGTGACGACGGCAATACCCTCTCCGGGGATGGCTGCTCCGATACTTGCGAAAAACAAGGAGGCGGTTGCCAGAGTGGCTCCCTCTCCGAACCACTGTCCGCTTCAGTTCTACTACTCTTTGGACTGCTAGCCAGAGCGCGAAGGCGAAAAGACTTCGTTAAAACTGAGTGCTAAGCCAGCTCGGCAAAGACTGTAGATCGTCGAGAACCAGATCAGCTCCGCTTGCATGAAGTTCGGCCGCCCCGTAGGAACTGCCTGTTGTTACGCCGACAGACCTTGTGCCGTTTGCCTTCGCTGACTCAATGTCTCGAGGAGTATCACCGATGACGACAACTTCGCTGGGTTCTACTTTCCTTCCAAGCTTTTTCTCAGCGCGATCGATACCTGCGCGTACTAGCCCTTCGCGGGTTATGTGGTCGCTACCGTAGCCGCCGAAATCGAAGAGCCCGCGCATACCAGCTTTATCAAGCTTGGCGTCTGCTGCTTCGCGCGTATTGCCGGTAGCAATGCCGAGGTGATATTTCTCATTTGCGGCAAGCTCCTCGACAACACCTGGCATGTGAGGCATTAAGCGAAATCCACTGTCTCGCTCTAGTTCGTCCCGGAGGAGCGGAAGATAGCGCCCCAGAATCTCGGAAATTTCGCTTTCGCTAGGTAAACGACTCGCAAACCTCGCGAATACTTTCTGGACAATTAGCGGATCCGTCATTCCAGCTGTTGGAACTTCGTCCATGGCGCCCTTCCATTGGTAGGCAGCCAAGAACAGACTGTTTAGTGCCCGAGTCCCCGCTCCCCCAGATAGAAGCAGAGTTCCATCGATATCAAAAAGCAGAACCGTCAATTCGCGGGCGCCTTCTCTTCTACAAACTGCCGTTCGAGGCCGATCGATACAACCGCACCAATCATTGCAAAGGCACCCAAAAGCTGCAGAGTCAGCTGCACAGGCCACCGAAATCCGTAACCGCCCACCAAGATAAGTCCAAGACCGACCCCAAGACGGCTACGAGCAGGAGACTTAGAAGTTACACAAGTAAGAAAAACCCAGGTGGTCGTAAAAAGAGCAACCATACAGCCAATACGAATACTCGGGTGAGAAGTGGGTCCAATATCAATACCCAAACCTTCCATCGCAGCCACGATGGCGCCCTCTTGACTGTAACGAAGCGCAACATGCGCAACGATAGAGACCAAGGACGCTGTTACCAGCGGCCCCGAACGCAACCAATCCTTGCGCTTTGAACGCCCCAACCAGAGCACCGGCAATACCATTCCCGCGACAATTACCATCCACGCACCGATGTACTGGACTTTTTCTGGCAACCCGGCCCAAAGAGCACTCTCCCCGGCAAAGGTTCTGACCGCGAACGGACCGTAAAAATGGAAAATCAACGGCGCAACCACAACAGCGACACCGATTTTTGGGAGAACCGGTGCAACCACAGAAAACAAAAGCCCAACACAGAACAGTAAAGCCCCAGTAAAAAACAACTCTAGAAGGAACTGGGAATGTTCAGACAAAGGGAACAACAAACTGACCACGATGAATCCCGAGAAGACTGCTCCTGAAAAAACAGCCAATCGTCTGACCAAGACGTTGCCGAGATCCGTCGTACGGTTAAACCGCGAAAGGCAAATAACGAGCAGAGCAATTCCCAGCAAAGAAATGGAGTAATGAAGAAAAAGGCCTACTGACTCCAGTACCCTCGCGACCAAAGCCGTGCTCTTAGAAACGTTTGGTCCCAAGCCCCTAACAGCGGGGAGGATCGCTCGAAAGACCGCGAGCTCTACGCTGGAAAGCGCGAGAAGCGCTGACAGAGGAAGCGTAGTCTGACCCATTACCAAACGTAAAAAGCTAGCAGTTGTGATGACTTGGTACAAGTCGCTCACTAGGAGATTTCCTCCGTAAGAAAAAGCGGTATGCTCCGTTCATGGTGGTTTCTTGGGGTGTGCGGTGCCGTCTTGCTTTCGCAATTTTTTTGGCATGTGCGATGGGGTCGGTTCAGCAAGATGCTCACGCCGACGATGAGAAAAACTTCCTAGTTGTAATCGATCCCGGCCACGGCGGAAATAACACCGGCGCCCCAGGGGTTGGAGGCGTTCACGAAAAAGAATTTACTCTTGCCCTTGCAAGCCGTCTAAAGGACATCTTAGAAGCCGCCGATATCCGTGTTGTGCTTACTAGGACAGACGATAAATTTCTAAGCCTGCGCGAACGGACCGCTGTTGCCAACAGGGTGGGAGCCGACCTCTTTGTCAGCCTTCACGCCAACGCAAGTCCGTCGCATAACCGCCGTGGGTTCGAGACCTTTGTTTTGTCTCCTGAAGCCGTGGCCATTGATGCTCCCGCTCTTAGGCCACCAGGAAATAACCGGTCCCGCATGCAAGCTGACTCCGATGAAATTTCCGCTGTCCTTGAATCTTGGCAAAGGGAGCATTCTGTCGAGCGCGCAGTAACCCTTTCGCGGATGGTTCAAAAAGAAATAGAACAAACCCGCGGAAAGAAATTTAACCGCGGCGCAAAACAGAGTTCTATGCATGTCTTGTTAGGCGCTCAAATGCCGGCGGTACTCATAGAGGTTGGCTTTATCGACCACCCCAAAGAAGGCATGGAACTTCAAGACCCAGAAGTTCAAAACCAGCTCAGTGCCGCCATAGCAAAAGCCATTTCCAAGTTTCTAGCGACAACCCTCTAGCACTTCTGTAGGCTCGCCCCTATGACGGAAAGAGCGGATGGCAGGGCCCCAGATCAATTGCGCCCGGTACAATTTGAACTTGGCTTCCAAAAACATGCGGAGGGAAGCGCTCTCATAAAAACCGGAGAGACCTGGGTCCTTTGTGCAGCGTCAGTTGAAAACAAGGTGCCTCACTTCCTGCCCGAAGGCGCCGGTGGCTGGGTGACCGCCGAATACGCAATGCTCCCTCGTTCCACTCACACGCGTTCTGGTCGAAATGGCGGTGGACGAGCAAAGGAAATCCAACGTCTCATAGGGCGCTCTTTGCGAGCCGCAGTTAATAGAGAAGCCTTGGGGCCGGTTACACTAACTATCGACTGTGATGTCCTACAGGCGGATGGGGGTACTCGTGTCGCCTCCATCACAGGCGCTTGGCTAAGCGCTGCTCTAGCTGTTCAAAAACTCGTCTCCCAAGGCAAACTTTCCAATTTTACCGATGTCCTCCCAGATCCCATCGCAGCAGTCTCGGTTGGAATCATTGATGGAGAACCACGCCTCGATCTTCCATACGAGGAGGACTCGCGTGCCGAAGTAGATATGAACGTCGTCATGACGAAAAGCGGAAAAATCATCGAGGTTCAAGGCACCGCCGAACAAGCGTCCTTCTCCCGCAAAGAACTGGACAAACTCCTAGATCTCGCAGCCCACGGTATTTCACAGCTCTGCGATGCCCAGGAAAAATGTCTAAAGAGTGCCTTGTGATGACTGGAGCCGTTTCCAAACGACAGCTGGTGTTTGCAACTCGCAACCGAGGGAAAATTGAAGAGCTTCAACTCCTCCTCAGCGACACAAGCTTGGAGTTACTCTCCCTTGACGACATCCAAGTACCGGAAGTAGTTGAGGACGGTGCGACCTTTGAAGCCAATGCGAAAAAAAAGGCGAGAGAGGTCGCTCTTCACACCCGACTGCCCGCCCTAGCCGATGACAGCGGCCTGGAAGTCGATGCTCTCGATGGGCGTCCCGGTGTTTACAGCGCACGCTATGCCGGGCCGGATGCGACAGACGCTGAGAACAATGCGAAGCTCCTTCTGGAACTCAAGGATTCCGATGCTCGAAAGGCGAGATTTCGCTCTGCCCTGGCCTTTGCTGATCCCCTAGGAGCCCTGGGTGAAAGAATTATCGTCAGCGAAGGTTCCTGTGAAGGAACAATTCTGAGGGAGGCTCGCGGCGACGGAGGATTTGGCTATGACCCACTTTTTTTCTCTTCAGAGCTTGGAGCGACATTCGCTGAAGTGGGAAATGGGCCCAAAAATCAGCTTTCTCACCGAGCCAGAGCCATGAAAGCCATGCGCAAACAGTTATGCGATTACTTTGGCTTGAAAAGTTCCTCTTAACTAGGTAACCCTCCCACTTCAAAACACCGACGGGGTGTGGCGCAGTCTGGTAGCGCACCTGCTTTGGGAGCAGGGAGCCGGAGGTTCAAATCCTCTCACCCCGACCATTTTGACAATCAACCACGCGCCCGTAGCTCAGCTGGATAGAGCATCGGCCTTCTAAGCCGAGGGTCACAGGTTCGAGTCCTGTCGGGCGTGCCAATTTGCTTCGAAGCTCTCCACCCGCCCGATTCGGGCGTCGCAGCTGCGCTTCCGTTCCTTACGTACACAAGTACGTGCAGAGCCGGTTCTCGCTGCTCCTTCGACTCGAACGGGTGGAGAGCTTCGAAGCTAAATTGGGAAGCCACGGGGCTTGCGCCCATGCGGGCGGCTCCTTCGGAGCGGGTTTACGCCCAGAGTTCGTGCCCATGCGGGGCGGCTCCTTCGGAGCAGGGGCTCGCGTCCAGAGTTTGCGCCCATGCGGGCGGCTCCTTCGGAGCGGGTTTACGCCCAGAGTTCGTGCCCATGCGGGGCGGCTCCTTCGGAGCAGGGGCTCGCGTCCAGAGTTTGCGCCCA
>CAYPIX010000002.1:0-89967 GCA_964410875.1 uncultured Kofleriaceae bacterium | reverse complement strand
CGGGCGGCTCCTTCGGAGCGGGTTTACGCCCAGAGTTCGTGCCCATGCGGGGCGGAGCGGGCTGGAACGAAAGGCACCGGAACCGCCTGAGTACGTCGCGACTCAAAAAAAGTGATATAGGTAGGACACCCTATGGTGGGTGTAGCTCAGTTGGTAGAGCACCAGGTTGTGGCCCTGGTTGTCGAGGGTTCAATCCCCTTCACTCACCCCAACCTCCGCTTCACGCGGAGGTTTTTTTATTGGGCTACTTTTTCGCGAGCCAAGAAGTAATTGAGAACGACTCGGGTTTCGACAGTCAGGTCTGCGAGAGTATTGCGGCCACCTTGCGTGTCAACGACCTCTTGCAGTCGCTCAACACATTCACTGCATCCACCCGGAGCACCTTTAATAAGACCAGCCAGCGCGCCCATACGCACAATGCGCTCGCTCGAATCAACATGTTTGAGGAGAGAAGCACGGACCGCTTTGGCCCCGGGACCCAGTTTGGCAATGTCTAGGAGAGAACGTTCCAATGAGGCGAGCCGGTAGCCGTTCTTGGCTTCGTTATCTAGCTTTTCGATCTCACTCGGGCTGAAACCGAGAAAAGCAAGAACCTCGTCCGGTTTCATATCCAACACTTTCGCGTAACACGCAGCGTCACCTTTGCACTTGATCCCCAAGTTTACTCGAGCCCTGAACTGCTCGAAAGCTGACAGCTTGTCGTTCGCCTCTGCCGCTTTGCGCTCGGCTGCGCTCTTACCCGCAGGATCTCCGTCTTCAGCAAGAGCCGTTTGTTTTTGGGCCGTGTTCCGGTATTCGGTAATTTTCGCGTCAAGTGGCGCCAACTCCGCCTTTGTGCTCGCAAGACGAGCATACCCTGCTGCCGAAGCCTGACGGACCGGCAAACTGCTACCTGACGTCATCTGCGTTCCGAGCCAAGAGACCCCTTCGGACCCGCTAGCTATAATGGAGTAAACATCAATTGCGCCAGGCCGAATATCCGCCTTTGTGGTCGCGCTAGTCATGTAAGCGTAAATTGGTGCCTCAGATTTAGGCGATGCGATTTTTCGCAAAGCATCTAGTACGGCGCCATGGGTCGAAGGCCCAGCAGCACCGTTCGGAGCATAGAGAGATACCTTCGACGGCGATTTTAGCTTTGCAAGTAGTGCAGGAACCGCGTCCGTAGCGCGCAAATCTCCGAGCAAGATTGCGGCCCTAAAATCCAACACTCCTGGCTGTGAGCAATCGGTACCAAACCCCTTCGCTCTTTCACAGTTGACAGCAAACTTCTTTTCCTTGGCGAGCGCATTGATTTCAGTATGTGTCCCCGCCAAGATTTGCATAAGAGGTGCCTCTGCAGGCGGGCCAATTCGGCTTATTGCATTCCGGACCTGCGAGAAAATCGCTGGATTGGCGTAGGCAGCGACAAGGAGCGGTTGAAGCGCTTTTTGACTCTTGGTTTGTGCAAGAGCATTCGCTGCGGCAGCGTTGACTTGCGGCGGCTGGTCGGAATCCGGTGCATTCAATACTCCGATTAATGTCTCAACAACTTGCGGCGCCTCGCCGAAGTTGCCCAGAGCACGAATGGCAGAAATCCTCAGCGATTGTCCCGGCGAAAGCTTTGGGAATCTTGATTTGGTGGCGCGCAAAAGAGTATCTACTGCACCCGCATCGCCAGCACGTCCCAGTGCATCGGCTGCGATTCGAGCGTCCTCTAGAGAGCGAACATTCGCGATATCAAAGTCGTCGACTGCGGCGCGAAGGGTAGGAATCGCCTTTTCCCAGGCTGGGCCGTTCCACTCAGGCGGTAGCTCCGCCAGGCTAATGATAGCGCGAAGAATCTTTCCGTCTTTATTATGTGATTCCCAAGCCTTCCCCAGCGCTTCAATAGCGTTGGGATCTTTGAGACGCTCCAGTTTGAGAACCGCCTCTTCCCAGTGGCGTACGTCATCAAGCTTCTTAATCCAGGTATTTGCGTCGTATGGATCGTCGATACATCCACTGAAGACCGAAGCCAACAGGGTAACGAGAGCTAACGATGCCAAACTCCACTTCGTTTTGTGGGGGTTCACAACCAATCTCCTATTTTCGAGAAGTTTTACGGTTAATCGCAAACATCATGTTCACGTATTGTTCAAGCCTCGCGGTGAAGATGACGCGATTAATAACTTTTGCTGGGGTACCCTTATCAGCCTGAAGAACCAGAATTGTGCCTATGCACTCCTCTCCCTTCACTGGCTTTTCCAATTTATCAGGAGTACATCGAGCTTGCTCCGTTTCATTCAAACTTCTCAAACCGTTTTGAAAGAAGCGTTCTCGCTCTCGCTTGAGCTTATCCCCGAGCTCGGGAATACGAGCCTCAGATGAGAGGTCGTTCATAATATCTTCGACTCGACCAACGGATGGGTTCCCTTCCGTACCTGCCCCCGGGTTGAAAGCGACCTCATCTTTTGAAATGACGATGATCGGCGCGTTTCGAAGTTGTTCGCCCTCGATAGCTTCCGCCATTTGCAGACGCTTCTGCGACAGGACAAGAGCACCTTCTGATGCGAAAACCATGAGAAGGAAGGTAACCAAAATGGTCATCATGTCTACGAAAGGAGTAACGTTTAACGCCACGTTGACGGCACCGCCACCGCTCGCACCCGTTTTGCGGTTCTTTGCGATGTGGCGGAACGGTATGGTCTTAAAGAGTCTCGGCCCTGCTGCATGAATAGACATATCGTATTCCTACCTATTCCCTAAACTTCACGGAGAGTGAGCGCGGATCCATGTATCCAACGTTGGGGAATTCCGACTCGATAGCGACATCCATGGCGTACACAACAGCCTGGTACGGCACTGCGTCCTCGGCTGCGACTTCGATGTCGAGTTTTCCCGCAAAAACGGGAGATGCTTTTATCTCTTGTAACGTTTCCGCCAACATCCCCCAGTCATGCTTCTCTTCTGAAAGCATAGGTATCCGAAGAGGTGCATCGAGGGTTGTGCCTGCCCAAATTTCCGCCTCGGTAACTAAGATGGAAATGTTCTTAGGAATGTCTTCCTGAAGAGGTTTCTCAGCAGAGCGACTGATCCCTTTAGGAGCAATGGGAAGTTGATGAAACTGAACCCACTGCGCGGTAACCAACAAAAAAGCTGTCAGACAGCTCATTAGGTCAATGAACGGTACGACGTTTAATTCAACGTCGACCGATTTACCGCCGTCACCAGTTCCAACTGAAGCACCCATTGCTTGGTCCTCCTCTTATGCGGCTTGCATTTGGTTACGATTATTCGTGACCAAGTTCACAACCTGAACGGTGACTTCATTGACGTCATCTACGATGCCTGTGGTTTTGCCACTGAGCAACGAAAAGCCAAGAAGGCCGATTAGCGACGTACCAATACCGAAAGCCGTACAGTTCAGAGCTTCTGCAATACCGTCTGCGAGAAGAGCCGATTTTTGGCTTTGGTCACCACTGGCCGCAGCAGAACTGAACGCCTTAATCATTCCTGTAATCGTTCCAAGGAGTCCCGACATAACCGCAAAGTTCGCCAGCATCCCGAGATAAGGTGTTCGAGCTTGAAGTTTAGGAATTTCCCGAAGAGCTGCTTCATCCATTGTAGCCTGGACCTCGGCGTCGCTCTTGTTAACTTTCATTAGTCCAGCCTGAACAATGCGAGTAAGCGGAGTTGGGTTGCCGGAGCAAACCTTAATAGCGCCCTGTACATTGCCGCTGGTAACTTGGCTCTTTAGCAAAGCCAACAGTTTGTCTTTATCTACGGACGACTTGTAGAGATAGACCGCCCTCTCCGCGGTGATTGCCACGATAATCACGAGGGTGAAGAGGATGGGCCACATACCCCAACCACCATCACGAAATGCTTCCGATAAAACCTGTAGAATACTCATTTATTTTCCCTTGATTCCCAATGCGCGGCCCTCCATTGATGAGGCCGCGGCAGAGTCAGAACAAACGTAGTGAGGAGACAATAAAGTACTGAGATCCAAAGGGCCAGTTCGTGAGGCAACGAATCGTATTTCTATCGAAGTCTTGGTTTGTGGAAAAATGCCACACCTTGAGGAGTCCCGAGCGGGGATCATGAGGATATGCTAGGTAGGATCTTGTGAAGGCACGCGTGGGAATAGTCGATCTCGGGGTAGCTGCCGTGGTCTTGGTCGCCATTTTTCTGCCTTCGCGAGCATTTACGATCTCCAAGCTGATCCCGGTTCCAAAGCGATCAGAGCTACTGGTAGCGCAATCCGACCTTGCTTCAGCCTCGGGAACCGAGCGCGCAGCACGCGGCGCCGAAATCGCATCTCGAATTCTCACCGACGCGGGCCAACATGACCTTGCCGTAAGAATGGCAAGCCCGACCGCCTCCGCCGCTGCTCCGGAAACGTGGAGAGCCAATCTAGGAGCAGCGCTAGCGTTAGCAGCTCGGTTAGAAATTCCCAGAGCCTTCGCCCAAGCAAGCGATGCACTCTCCAAATGCGAAAAAGCTGAATCTAAATGCCCAGTTCATGAACGCACGAGACTGGAGCTTTTACTTGGACAATTGGACGCAGGCGTCAAAGCACTCGAAAGCGGGCTCGACCCGAAGACCCAACCGACCGCATTCCGAAAGAAAATCCAGGAACTCAATCCGACAGTCCAGTTCCGGATATCCCCAGGTCGATAAAAAAACTCCGGTCAAGGTACAATGGAAGCACCCACTTATGAAGCATACGTTGAAACTGATTCTACCTGCCGTCTCAATTCTAGCGTTTGTCGCATGCGGAGCGGGCCCAAAGTCCCCACAGCCCCCACAGCAACAAAAACTCACAGCCAAAGAGATCATAGCGAATAACAAGCCGGCAATCGTTCGCGTGGAGAGCCAGGTAGGTGTTGGCACGGGTTTCGTCATCGATCCCAACGGAAAGATCGTAACCAACCTTCATGTCATTCTAGGTAGCCCTGACTTAAACGTTGTCTTCTCTGACGGCACCAAGCGGGAAGTCACCCGCATTCTCTCCTACCGAAAAGAATTCGATCTCGCAATTTTACAAGTCGACGCGTCAGACCTAGCTGTTTTACCTCTCGGCAATAGCGATGAGATTTCCAGCGGCGACAAGGTAGTGGCAATTGGCAACCCGCTAGGTGTATTCGACTATACAGTGAGCGATGGACTTATCAGTGCGGTGCGCGAACTCGACGGGCGAAAGATCTTGCAGACAACGGCACCGATTTCGGTTGGCTCCAGTGGAGGCCCTCTTTTCAACGAGTACGGTGAGGTTATTGGTGTCGCGACGTTTTTCGCGCAAGGTGGGCAAAATCTCAATTTCGCCATACCTACGAACTACCTAGAAAGAATGCTAACCGATAAGCGAACGCTCACAACTGAAGCGTTTCATCGTCAAACAAAGGGCACCAAGACACTGAAACAACCAAAGCGTGTCCACCCCAAAGTCGCACGGAACATCCCGCAACATGACGACGCGATATTGGATAGCTGTTCCGATGCTCAACTTAAGGAAACGTACCTTGGTATCCAAAAAGCGATCGACCTGGGCGCGCCCGTCTATAACCGTGGTGAATACGAGGCTTGTTACGTGGTTTATCGCAATGCAGCTGAGCGCTTGGTCTCAAACAATTGCAACGGTATCGAAAAAGCGCTTCAAAAAGGGCTAGACGACTCTGCTGCCTTAGAAAAGGGGGCGAACAAAGCCTGGGCCATACGAGACGCTTTCGACGGCGTGCTCCTGGTTATTCACGAAAAAGCCCGTAAAGCCGGTACGAAACTACCTCGGTAAATTTTTTCCTCTTTACCAGCTAAGTTGTTGTTGCACTGGTAACAAGGCGCTCATAGGTTCTCGCTTATGAAGCGGTTTACCCTTTCTTTTGCTCTATTATTCGTTTGCTCTTGCGGAAACAGCGGACCCAAAACGCAGGCCCCTGCCGACAAGCATAGTAGTAGACCAACAAGTTCCTCGAAGTTGGTCACTCCTCGATGGGTCGAGACTTATAGAGACGTCGCGGAAAGAATTTCAAAGGCTGCCCTTCAGAATGACAAGGGCTGGCAGAAGCTCTCCTTCTTAACCGATAACATCGGGCACCGACTGAGCGGTTCCCCAAGTCTCGAAAAAGCCATCAAGTGGGCTCGGGCAGAAATGGAAACCGAGAACCTTGCCAATGTACGTGTGCAAAAGGTCATGGTTCCCAATTGGAAACGAGGCAAAGAATCGGCTTCCCTTATAGCGCCCTTTTTCCGTCCCCTTCGCATCACAACGCTCGGCAACTCCGTCGGTACAAAGGGTACGTTGAAAGCACCAGTGGTCGCGGTGAACTCCTTTGAAGAACTAGAAAAAATCGGACCTAAAATTAAGGGGTCCATCGTACTTTTCACTCATGCTATGCCTGCCTATACAGAGGAGCACGGCTCTGGGTACGGCGACGCATCCAAATTTCGAGTCGGAGGCCCATCCGCGGCGGGAAAATTCGGCGCCAAAGCGGTCCTGGTTCGCTCCCTTACAGCGCACAGCCTACAAACACCTCACACTGGCACCCTGTTCTACCCAGAAGGTGCTCCCAAGGTTCCCGCAGCAGCAGTCACCATCGAAGATTCAGATTTTATTGAACGGCTTCTGATAAGCGGCAAAGACGTCCGTGTATCACTTAACCTAGGTGCCAAAATGCGACCCGATGCCGAATCTGGCAATGTTATAGGCGAACTTATCGGCTCTGAAGCCCCTGAAGAAATTGTCCTGTTGGGTGCCCATCTCGATTCTTGGGATCTCGGTCAGGGTGCTCACGACGATGGCACTGGTTGCATCATTATGTTCGAAGCGCTGGCTCTACTTAATCGTCTAGGACTCCGCCCAAAACGAACCATAAGAGTTGTGCTTTTCACCAACGAAGAAAATGGTGGTCGCGGTGCCAAGAAATATGCGGAAGAACTGGGTGACCAAGTAGAGAACCACGTAATGGCCATAGAATCTGACAGCGGTGGTTTCGCACCACGCGGCTTCTCGGTCCAGGGTACACAAACGGCAATAAACGACACAAAAGCCATTACATCCCTTCTTGGTGAACTAGGAATTAAAAATATAGAAGAAGGCTTTTCTGGAGCCGACATTTACAAACTTGGCGAAAAGGGAGTACCGGCGCTCGGTTTAAGGGTCGATGGTTCAAAATACTTCGACTACCACCATACGAGTGCAGATACGTTAGACAAAGTGAACCCTCGCGACCTTAAGAAGAACATCGCAGCTGTTGCTATCCTTGCCTATGTAGTGGCTGATATGCCGCGGCGTTTCGGTAAACCAAAATGAGCGCTAGTGAGTCTATAGCTAAACGGCTTAACTCACTCCTTGCAGTTAATGGAGAGACTCCAAATTCGGCTGACGCCATCGTTGTCCTCGGTGCTCCATGCACCGCGGTGAATGAACTCAACGAACTATGCAAAAGACGGGTCCAAGCCGCTGCTGCTTTTTGGCAGGCTGGAAAAGCCCCGTGGCTCATTACGACAGGTCATCGTGGTGAGGCGATCACCATGGCGAATTACGCACGGAATCTCGGAGTAGAACGTGATGCGATCGTTATTGAACCCCACGCGCAATCAACCAAGGAAAATGCGTCCAAAACCGCCAAGCTAATGCGCCAAAGAGGCCTTTCCACGGCTATCGTAGTCTCCAACCAATATCACGTCCGGCGCGGTCTGTTCTGGTTTAGAAAAATGGGTATCGATTGTGTAGCGGGAACACCGGTGGACGACCCACCCAAACTGGAACCAGTCGCCCGGGAATTTGCAGCTTGGGGCTATACGCTCATTCGCTCAATTTCCAAGTAGCAACACCCCACCCGAATCGGCCTTTAAGGGTCCATTCGTACTTATGGTCACCCGGTTTCCGCTCTGTGCTTTTTTGTAGCTGCCGTTTGGCTTAAGGCCTGTAATAAAATGTCGACGCGTTCCCGCTGGAGCCTCATAGGACACAGTAGGTTTTCGTGAAGAAATTTCTTTCGGAAAGAGCACGACACAACCCGCGACCGTCAAACCAACGTAACTCTTATCTGTCGAAATCAGCCGTGGAGCAACGCTCACCTTTCCGCGATCTGCACCTTCCAAGACTGTAAGAAATTCGGCTCGTTCCGAGTTTTCTCTAGGAGCAATAGAAAGGTGCGAAGTCATCGGTTCATGCCCAGCAATTTCCTTTTCGAAAACTTCGCTTTTTCCTGAGGAAAGAACCGCCCCCTGGGGTAGCAGGCTCGTCACGTGTAACTGTTGCCCCTTTGAAGTTCTCATCGTGGCTGTTTTTCCTCTGACGGCTGCTGGATTCGGTAGCTGGAGCCAGAACCGTTTCTTTCGTGATGCTTTCTGGGTTTCAGCACGATCATAAGTGACGATGTAGTCTGGTTTTATCCACATTATCGAGCGGCTTACATGCTTTGTCTCTGTGACCCCTTCATAGTCCGAGTTGTATAGGTCGGTGGCGTCTCCTAGAGCGTAAACATATTGAGGCTTCATACTGTGAGCTATTATTTTGCCATCACCCGATGCGGTTCCGATGGTCCACTGCGACCCACGTTTCCAAAGTGTGTAGCGATAGTCATCGGGATCGTCGTGCTCGGGACGCCCGTTTTCTACCGTTAACGTATTGTGAAACTGACTGGTGGACAGGTTGGTGTGGGAGTAACCGACACGCTTCTTTGTGAGCCACTCTCCGTTCCGATAAAAGCCGAAGTGATTCCCTTCACCGTGCTGGTGATCGATCGTATTCCAACCAAGAATGTATCGAAACCAAGTCGCGTTCGACTTCCAACTAGTTCGCGAGTAGATGTGGCCTATGCCTTTGGCAAAATGGTCGGTCGGCACGATTCTGCGAGGGTCTGACTTGGGAGCCCCATCCGGGTTTAGTAAGAAATAGAGAATGGCTTCTCTTGGGTTCGCTGATCGTTTGACTCGCTCATAGAGCCCTTCCGCTCCACCTGGAGGCAGGTATTTCTGCATCCAACGAGCCAATCCTAACTGCCTCTTGTCACCACGACGCTCCGCTGCAAGCCCCAGTATTGAAACGAGATCAATGAAGTCTTGCCCGGTATACTGTTGACCGTCACCGTACCAAGCGAGCTGGTGTTGGAAACCGCGCCAATCAATTTCAATAGGCTTTGGTGCTTGGATGTGAAAGTACGCTTTCATTGCCATTTGCCAAAAAGGGTTTTTGTTAAAGACGACTTGTCGCCCGAACCGGTTTTCCTTATCCAATCCGGCCGTTTGTAAGGCGTACAAAAGCTGCGCAGCGTATCCCATCGTTTGCGATTGGTATTGCAAACCTTCGGCGCCGAGTCCGCCCGAAGCATGTTTCCGAAGCATATTGTCGAAAACAAATAGCCAAGCCCCTGTCGCGTTGTCGAGGTAGTTGCGTAATTCTCCGCCGGGATCATCCTCGGGGTTCAGGGCCATTGCCATAAGCCCCATATTCCTCATGTGAGCTGCGTAGTAGTTGTTGCCCGACCACCGCACCTTTACGGGATCTGCTAACAAACTTTTTTCATTCAAAACACCGATGGGTTCGGGGTGATTATTGTTGGTTACTTTCGCGGTGAGTTGCTCCTTGCACCAACGAAGGAACACTTTTCGAATGAGTTTTTTGTCCGCGCTAGTCAAAGACGGGTAAATCCAATCAACCACCAGAGGGAAAGATTCACCCGCCCAGCGGGATCGGTCATCAACAGCAAACGTCGGATCCCTGAGAGGATCGTTCTCCTTGGGACCACGTGCTGCCTGTTTAAGTACTGCCAGGAGAAGAGTACGCGCTCTCCTTGCATAGTCTTTTCTTTCTTTCGCATTTGGATGGACAAGCGACATAAAGGCGAAAATTTCCGCAAAACTCTCGCACGCTATGCTGTTTTGCATGCATTCATCATTTGGAACTTCTCCGGCATCCATTTGGTTTCGCAGATCTCGCGCAAGGGGCTCCAAACCTCGCTTGAAAAGGTTCGAATTTGCTCGAGCACGTAAGCCAGGCAAATCCGCCTTTTTTACCCACAAACGGGGATGTTCTCGCACCTCGATTGGCGGTCCTAGCTGAGACGGCCTGGCAGCGTCTAACACTGTGGGTACGCCAACCTCGGCCGAGGCTTCTTTTGGAGAGCGGCGGCAGCTACCTAGACACAGCCCCATGCAGAACAGCGATACGAGTTCACGGCGAAAACGAGAAATCACAACCGAAAAGTACCACTTGAGCGCTCTCAGTTAACCTGGACCACGACACTTTCAAACAGCGGGAGTGCTCGTTTACTATGGGGTAACACCCTGTGTGTTCGCTGAAAAAGGTGTTAGCTTAGAAGGGTGAGGGTCGGCCATGCCGCCATACTCTGTGTAGGGATCTTATTGCCAAGTCTGGCTCAAGGCCAGTCGAACACTTATTCCGCGGTTCTAGACACAAGTACGGGCTACAGTGACAACGTCAATCTGGCGGCGTCGGATGCTGCGCCTGGGGAAGAAATCGCAATCTCTGATGGCTTTGTGTTCATTACTCCACAGCTATTGGTACAACGTGACTCGAGACGTTCAATACATCGCCTGAGCTACACCTTTAACGCACAAATTTTTTTCCAAAACGCCGAGGCTAACTCCTACACCAATCAACTCGATTGGCAAACCCAACTGCTTCTTTCCAGAAGAACGAGGGCGGGTTTCAATGTAAGCCTTGCCCAAGGCGAAACAAACAACTTTCAGTTAGTGAACCCCGCTGGTGGTGTCCAGGCGAATCAAGCAGGCGGTGTCTCTTTTGTCACTGCAGTTCTTGGGCAAGAGTGGAGTTTCGATCAGAACCGTAACTGGAGCTTTGAAGAAAACTTCAACCTACAGACGTTTTTGCCTACCGACGGAAACGCAACCGATTCATTCGACCTTTCCCTAACCGCCCAAGCGGAGCGTTCTTGGGAACGCACATCAATTGCTATGCAGATGTTCTCAAACTTTCTGTTTGTAATTGGTGACGGTGGACAACAACAACTACTACTCGGCCCACAACTACTTCTGCGTCGAGACTTCTTAGATTCTTGGAATTTCGAATTGGGCGCCGGTGGAGTTGCAGTATTCAATCCAACAGACTTAGAAACGGCTGGTGTCACAGTCCAACCTGTCGGTAGCGCAACTATCCGATACCGTAAATTACGCTCTCAGATTGAACTCAGCGTCTTGCATGAAGTAGCCCCCAACATTCAGGTCGGCGACGTCTTCATAAATGACACGGCTAATCTCAACGTAAATTTCGTTATTTTGCAGCGCCCCGCAGTCTTTGTGCAAGGCTCCTTAGGTGCGCTGAGTGCCCGCGAGATCAGCACAGTAGACAACAATATTGGCGCCGCCTCGCTTGTCTATTTTGCCGATGCTGCGCTCGGATGGCAACTCAACCGAAACATCGAACTCTCCGCACGCTACAACTACCAAAAACAAGACGCCGATGTAAATTCTACGCTGCAAAGTTTCACAGCACACACTGGCTTCATAACCGTCACAGGTCGTTATCCTGGTAGCAACGTTGAGAGACGCAGTAACCTAAGGCGTTCCTTCCGAGTCGACGGTAGCGATACGGAAGATGCTTTTGGGAGCACGGACCGACGAGAGTCTATCCGGCGACCAGAATCCAGCCGCTAACGCCTTTTCCTAAACTGTGACTGGCCCAAAGTGAGTTCGCTCGGTGACCCGTATGGGGGACTCGGAAGACACCGCAATGTCTTCTAGGCGCAAGATTCCCGTTTTGTCGAAAACAATTCGCAGTCTTTTTGCCGAGGGTTCTCTACCCGTGCCATCTGAATGCAAGAGCACTACGATGTTGAGGTGGTAGACTTTTGGAAACTCTCTAAGTTCTACCTCGTCGGTTTCCGCGTTGTAGACTTGAATAGTAGAGATTGGATCGTCCACGCGAGCCAAAAACTTTCGAATGCCAACACGGATAATATCGGTTAGCTGAGAGGCACCCACGAGATCTGTAGAGGCAGCATTCTTGGAAATTTGCACTTGCTTCTCGTAGCGGAGTACGACTTCAGGAACAGCCTGGGCGCGAGTTTGTGCATCAGGTCCTCGCGCTCGCAAACTCCGAACTTGTTCGGGCAACGATGACAGGCCGATGTATTTCGCGCTCTCCCGGCTGGTTGCGATTTGACGTCCCGTGTCCGGTTCAACAATAGCCGTGACCGGGCTACTGGATATGCGAGCTGCGAAGAACCTCTTCAGCCAGTCCTTCGTCCGGTCCTTCAACATATAAGTGATGGTTGCCGCCACCACGAACCCTAAGGTGTTTATCATGTAGTACTGGGCAGAAACGATCGTAAGAACAAGGGCAACGACCATCGCCACACCTGCTGCAATGGCGGCTGCCATATCGGCTTTTCTCTCGGTGCTTTTTTTCTTCACTACGTCGAGCCAAAGAGCCGAGGCAACGAACTTTTTTAGAACCCCGCGGCGGTATAGGTAGTGCTCGTCCTCAGTCCCTTCGCTGTCAAGAACTGTCGAATAACCCGTTGCCTTTCGGTAAGCCCTCTCGCTCTGAACAAACGAGACGACGTTTCCGCGCACTTCTGCAACATCATCTACCGACACTGTTTTGGTACGCGGTTTATCAAGTAGAGCCAGCAGTCGGACAGCTTGTTCTTCCATGACAAGACTTATGTACTCATCGACATTAGCTGCCGTCTGCAACAGAGTAGCGGGTAGCCCAGAGTCAGACAGTTCCGCTTTGAACTGTCTCCACTCCGAATTGACCTCCCCCGCGCGAGCCAGAAGTTTGTAGCAGCGGGGAAGCGCCTTTTCAGTCAAAGGCTCTTCTCTTTCAATGGCTCGTTCGACGCTTCTTATTGCTCGCTCCGAACGCGCGCGCACGCGAACACGGACAAGCGAACCGTACATTCTCAGATCTCGATTAAGTTCTGAGGTGTCTCCAGTTTCTTGAGACCTCTTTACTCCCTCACGTAGTAACGACAAGAGGCTTCCTGATGTCGCGGCATTGGCCAAACGCTTAAAAGGAAGATCAGGAGCGCGAAAGCGCATGTAACCTTGCAGATCGCGACGAAAATTCGAAGCCGAATAGGTCTGCCGATTCACGCCGAGACTCGAGGGTATGAACCAGTAACTCTCCACCCTGTAGCGCAGGTCGGTATTCCCCTCTAAAGAGTACGCGAGCTTGAGTTCTAGCTGAGTGCTATCGTGAAGCCCCACTACCCCCTCAAACCGCATGTCTTCTGATCGCCCGCTCAGGTCTAAACTCCTGTCTTTCCGAAAGACGTGACTTCAATGATACAACATTGTCACACAGTCGTCACGCGAAAACTGAAGCTGCTCGACGCACCGCGTCAACCGAGGTTCACCGTTCCTTTCAGTGAATAGGGCGATTCGTCTATCCATTCTTTCGTCAGCTCGAGAGTAGAGTCGTCGGGGTGTTGATTCCTCCTACCCGAGTCATCCCTCTTCTTCTACTCGCCATGCTCTCTTGTTCTGACAAGACTGTGCCGAGCGTGGAATCGGATATCAAAGTTACGAGTAAGAAAAATGGCTCAGAAGCGGTTCCATCTCAGGTAGCCAAAGAGGTTGGAAAATCCTTGGACGGTTTCTGGGTTGTGCCTGTGGCCAAAGAACGGGATGAGGCCTGGCATATCAACGGAGTCAATGTGGACGTTTTCGACAAGCAAGGCCGACAGGAACGGCTGGCAATCTCCATTACCTCACCTTGCTCCCTCGAATTAACTAGAAAAGATAGTGGTGGAGAATCGACCCTGCGGTTCACTTTCAAAAAAGAGCAAGACAGCTTATGGCTTGGTGGGCATGTAAGCGCGCAGGTTGAGAACCGCACCTACGTCTGTTCCAGTCGGGAAATTTTTAGCCTTTCGAAAGAAAGGTGCACAAAGTGGAGTAATGGCAAGCCTCAAGACATCAAGTGTGTACTTAAAGACAATGTGTTTCTCGTCGACGGACAAGCTTATTCCACTTTCCTACCAGGACTACAGAGAACCAGAAACGCGCGAATGGCGAACAGAAAAGCCACTTTCGACGAGGCGAAAGAGAGCCTGTAAGAAGGCTAGCCGCCCTTAAGGCGAATGTAACCAAACAACATTACGATGAAGATCGAACAAAGTCCGAAGACAGCTGCCGCATCAATCGGTCCAAACTTTACCGTGAACCGAGGGTCATGGGTCTTGACACATTGCCAAAAGCCAGCGCAGAGGCCAAAGTAAATCCAAAGCATCAGGTGGTAGGACATAGACAAAAACGTAATGCCCACCAGTGTGCTAGCAATCATTGCGATTAAACCAAGAGACCAGTCGGTAGCGGGTTTTCCAGGACGTTGCCCCTGATAACGAAAGTGGGCCAAGACTAGGATCTTTGTCGATATGTACAGTAACGACGACCAAAGTAAAAAGCCGAGTAAGCCCATTTCCGCCATAACAAGAATGTAGGAATTGTGAGCGGTCAAATAGTGGTATTCGAGGAATTGTCCAAAGCCAACGCCGAAGATTGGGTCAGACCGAAACAGTTCAAAGCCTGTCTTCCACGCTTCAAATCGTTCATCGGCGCTCTGCGAAGCCTCTGATCCACTTCGGCCTCCAAGTAAGAGAATTGGTAGCGCCATCACCATACCAAGTACGACTCCGCGCCCTTTGTATCTCTTGAGTACGTATATTCCTACCGCAGCCAGGAAAACCAGAATCCCGCCGCGAGACTTGGTCATAATGACAAGCGTGCTAATGCTAAGCATCGAAAACATCATGAGGTAAAGACGGACTAGTGATTTCTTGCGGGCAAAGAAAGCGAACGCAAACGGCAAAACGCTGGCGAGGGCAAGCGCGAGTTCATTCGGGTCCTGCAGAATTCCTCGGTACCTAACGCGTCCGCCGGCAACCGAGTTCGTTCCAAACAATCCGACGTTCTCACAAATGTAGTACCCACCCGGCACTGCTTCACTTCCACTAAAGCACTGCTCTCGATTGTCACACGGTCGACCATCAGGCTGCATAATCTGAAGGTCACCGGTTCCCTCTGGATCTAAGAGAACACAGCCCTTTGCCGAAAACCCTTGGTGTACACAAACAACCGCTAGAAAAAGAGCGATTGCCAAAAGGGTACCTGCAATAAGCCGCAGCCCCTTAAACGTTTGAACGCCCTGAGCTAACACGATGTAAACAATCACGGGCACTGCAAACTCAATAAGTGCAGGCATTGCCCGATCTGGCGCCTTTAAAAAAACCGTAGCAGCCGCCCACATAACGAAAAGAATCGATGGAAGGAGCATTGGCTGAATCGTTGGTCTGGAAACTCGCAACCGTAAATCGAGAGCGAGGCCAAAAACGCTTAAGGCCAAGAAGATGTAAAGAAAGGGAACCAACTGCAGGGACTCAATGAACTCCTGCGGGCGTATGTAAATAAATACGATTAGCCCTATTGTTCCCGGCAACGAAAACATAATGAATTAGCGGCCGCGTAAGACGCGGGCGGGCACTCCCATGGCCATAGCTCCATCGGGGACGTCGCTAGCAACAACGCTTCCAGCAGCTACAATTGCACCTTTGCCTATCGTTACTCCCTTTAGGACCTTCACTCCCCTGCCGAGCCAAGCACCTTCCTTGATCTCAACCGGAACAAGATCATCGAGATCAGGAGGTACATTTGCTTTTCGTTTTTCTAGGTCTGTGTGGTGACCATCGCCGTCGCTGATCTCTACATGCGCACCAATAGCTACGTAGTCACCGATGTCTACGCGACGAGAAACCATGATGTAGCAGTCGGATGAAATGGTTACGTTGTTTCCAATGTTTAAAACGGGCTCGTCAAGATAGCGCCCGCTTTCAACGCACATATGCGCCCCAATATAGACGTCATCTCCAATAGAAATTTTGGTGTGTCCCTTTACGAACGGTAGCCGTCCTAGACGGATATTTTTCCCCACGCTGTGAAATCGAGCACGAACCATTGGCTCCCAGAAAAACTTAGCGCGAGCAAACTCCCACGCCTCTTCTCCCATGTGAAACGTACGGTAAAGCGCGTTGTAAACCGGGGCTGACGCACCATTCACCGGAACGTTCCACTTCGTTAGTGCCTTGTAGGTATTTTTGGCCAATCGAGTCGCTGGCGTCTCACCGCGCTTTATCGCCAATATCAAATCGTCTAATCGACCCAAAGTAACCTCTCCTGCAGACTACCGCACAACGGACCCAAGCGGAAAATCGCACAGTAAATGCAGCGATTTTCTCTATTGAAGAGAACCGACAAGCGTTGCAAGAGCTTTAATACTGCGTGCCTCTGCAAAGTGATCATCAGAAATTTGCACATCAAATTCCTCTTCAATCGTCAGCAGCAAATCGAGGGCCGCGGTGGACTGAACGCCAATGTCCGTGAAAATGTCGGCCTCAATACTGAGCGATCCCGCATCCTCTTTCTTGGCTACTCTGGCAACGATGTCCCTGATTTTCTCTTCCACTATGCTTTGTCCTCGGTCAGTTCAGCATAAACCGATGCATACTCCCTATGCATCCGATCCGCGCCAAAGTCTTCAAGGACGAGCGCTTTCCCCTTCTGCCCCAGTTCTCTAGCCCACTCCGGAGCAGAAAGAACTCGCTCAATTGCGGCGCCCAACGCCTGGGCATCGAGGGGATCCACCAGAACTCCCGTCACCCCATCCTCAATAACATTCGGTATTCCACCTACTCTGGTAGAGACAACCGGTAAGCCCACAGCCATCGCCTCTAACAGACCAATGGGAAGCCCTTCCGTACGCGACGAAATCACAAAGACATCCGAAGCATGAAGCAGATCAGGGATATCTGAACGCTGACCGAGCACATGAATTTGTTTTCTCGACGACATCGTTGATACCCGATTTACAAAAGATGCATGGAGCTGACCATCGCCGACAAATACAAGATGCCGGTTTTCAGAAAGGCCCTTCGACGCAGCATTAAGGAGTAGCTCTTGGTTTTTTTCTGGAACGAAACGTCCGACACAAATGGCTACGGATGCATCCTCACCAATACCGAGTTCTCGTCTAATTCTAGATCTTCCTCCGGTATTCGACGTGAACCTATCGAGGTTCGTTCCATTGCGAATGATACGGAGCTTGTTAAGACTGCATTCATCATGCTCTCGAGCAAAGTCAGCTGTGGTTTCCGAGACAGCAACGTAAACAGAAACTGCTCGTGCGGCGGCTCTACGCATGGCCATTCTGTGCGGCAGGTCGCGGTGCTCACCGTGCTTGGTATGAACAACTGGGATCTTTGCCAGTCGCGCAGAAGCCGCACCATATAAAAGAGGAGCCGGATTGTGAGTGTGAACAACTCCCACTTTCTCCTTACGAAAGTAAGCCCAAAGTTTTTGATACAAACCAAAGTCAAAACCAGCACGGCGTTTAGGTCTAAAAACATCTGCGCCACGAGCCCTAAACTCCGATTCTAGATCTCCAGGAGAGGCGGCAGACAGCGCGATAACTTTGACGGGGTATCCATCGCGTTTTTGCGCGTCAATCAGATCTAGAACTACCCGCTCTTGTCCACCAACCCCAAAGGACAAAAGCACATGAGCTATTGTCGGTTTGCTCACCGCCCGGTTCCACGCACCATCACAAGCGGCGTCTTAAAAATAATCGAGAGCTCCATCGGCAAGTATGTATCCAGTCGCTCTAGAGCAGCAACATAGGCCATGTCGTACAGAAGCTTCATCCGCATGTCATCTGCCTCCGCACCGGTTGCGTCGTCGAGACCATAGGGGTTAGAAAACTCCGCGAACAGCGACGCATCATCAATTTCGCCGTCAAGGACATTGCCCGAGTACCCTAGAGATACCTGTGCCAAACCGGTAACTCCTGGCTTTACCCCCCTCATCCGTTCTTCAAAGAACGGGATCGCCAAGGCCAAGTTAGCAAGTAGCTCTGGGCGCTCTGGGCGCGGTCCAACCAAACTCATGTCACCGATAAGCACGTTCCAAAGCTGAGGTAACTCGTCGAGCCGAGTTTTTCGCAGGAAACCACCGACTCTCGTGATTCGGGGATCTCCCTTTTGGGAGATAATTGCTCCGGTCAAACGCTCCGCATTCACGTGCATGCTGCGAAACTTAAACATATTGAATTCAGCGAAAACGAATTGATTCCCTTCGGTTACGCCGAGAAGTCTTCCTGCTCTCCGTTGACGAAAAAATACTGGCCCGGGCGAATCGATGTAAACGGCTAGCGCGAGCAGTGGGAAAAGGGGAAGCGTCAAGCATAGGCCGACAAACCCTGCCAAAATATCAATTACGCGTTTTAAAAGGCCGACCGACGAGGTCACAGCCTGTATTCTAGCTCACGAGCAGAAAATCGAAAGCTTATGCGCGACAAGGATGAAAAAGCGGTGCGGGTTTTGATTGTCACAAAGCTGTTCCCAAACCGGGTCAAGCCGCTTGCTTCCTCTTTTAATCGGCAGCAATTCGCCGAGTTGGCGAAAAAATGCGAAGTATCGGTAATCGCCCCTCGCCCCTGGTTTCCGGGAGCAAAGTTTTTAAAAAAATGGTCCGATGCTGGCGATCTCGCCGACCTTCCAGCCCGTGACGTGGTCCATGGACAGGCTGTAGAGCACCCAAGGCAACTGTACATTCCAAAATTTGGACATGGAATTGCTGCGCCGCTCACCACGGGTTCGCTCTTACATCTCGTACCGCGTTACCGAGGAAAAATTGACGTCATTCTCGCTTCCTGGGCATTTCCACATGGACCGAGCTGCGTACACCTTGGAAAACTCCTTGGAGTTCCTGTAGCAGTAAAAGTGCACGGCTCCGATATCAACGTAATCGCGGCAATGCCAGGTCCTCGTAAAAGTCTAAGGCGGTGGTTACCCAAGGCAAATCGAATCGTAGCGGTCAGCAGAGAGCTAGGATTAAAGTGCGAAAAGCTCGGAGTCGCAAAAGACAATGTTGACCTTGTCTACAACGGGGTCGACTCTTCCGTCTTCTACCCCAGGGACCGTGCAAAAGCCCGAACAGCCTTAGGCCTGCCTTCGTCGAAGAAAATCATCCTCTTTGTCGGTTGGCTCCTAGAAACCAAGGGCGTGCTTGATCTTGCCAACGCATTCATGGCGCTTCAGGCGAAGGAGCCAGACGCTGAGTTAATATTTGTAGGTGAAGGTCCTGCGCGCCAGCAATTGGAAGGCATTGTCGGTAACCGCCCGGGAGTTACTTTGGCGGGAGCGCAGAAACTTGATGCCGTAGCCGACTGGATGGCTGCGTGCGACTTACTCTGTCTACCTAGCTGGAACGAGGGTACTCCGAATGTCGTCCTTGAGGCTTTAGCCAGTGGAAGAAAGGTCGTTGCGACCAGCGTGGGAGGCATTCCGGACTTAATCCAAAGCAATGAACTCGGACGTTTGGTTCCCCCAAAGAATCCGAAAAAGCTATCAGAAGCCCTTCTATCCACACTAGCGGAGCCCTACGAACCAAATAATGTGTCTACACTTGGCTCGAGAGGGAGTTGGGCGGAAAGTGCCGAAGCACTTTACCAAAGTCTTCTCAAAACCATTTCACAATCTAAATGAAACCAACCAAAGCACAAGAATGGACTCGCAACGAGCCCGGGCTAACAGAGATGCACCGCGAAGTAAGTCGCCTTAAGCGGCGCGCTTTGGGCCGGAAGTGGCAGGTTATCGGTCTCACTCTTGTGCTCACGGGTCTTCTGGTGGGAATGCGTTTACGTAAGCCGAGAAGTTACGAAGCTACCGTCGTTCTGAGTATGACGGAAGGCGCCATCAGCGAGGAAGATACGCCTCGACCGAAGAGCAGTCTTCGCGAGTACATATCAGACGTCTCCTTTAACAAACAGGTCCTTTTCACCATTATTGAAAAGTACGACCTCTACTCTTCGCTCTATGCAATCGACCCCAACCTAACCGCGAGCCTAATGTGGGACGACCTCTCAGTGGAGGTTTACCAAAACCAATTCAAGACGGGCGAACAAGAAGATTCCCTCAGGCGATCGGCTCGGGTCTCGATTACTTTCAAAGCAGGGGCTCCGGAAACCGCTATAGCTGTAGTCGACTCTCTTGCGGAAACCATGGTCGAATTTGAACGAAGAAAACGAAAGGCTACGATCGCCGCTGCGAGCCAAGAGGTAGACAACGCTGCGAAGGCAGCAAAGATGCTAATAGACCAACGAAGCGAGAAAATTCTTCAAACGGAGAGAGCCTATGAGAAAGCTCCGAAGAGTAAAAAGCGCCCCCTAGAAATTGAGCTTGCTCGTCTTCGCTTAGGTATTCTTAAAGCATATGACCGTTTAGACGAACTGAACATCGCGCTCGCAAACCTGGAAATTATGCAGGGTGTAGAAGCTAGAGGTCAGGGTCTAGTATTCGATATCGTAGACCGCAGAGATCCCACCCTCCACGATCCCCGACCACTCCGGATAACTATCATGGGGATCGCTTTCTTCATCCTCGCGTTACCCCTGGTTGGCGTTGGTTTGGCCGCTTTTGACACGAGACTCTACAATTCCACGGACGTCTCGCGGTTAGGTTTGGATGTTCTTGGGCACATTCCCCATTTCGAGGACTGCGACATCGCTTCTTTAAGTGATCGCGAAGGTCCCGCCCTGCACTAGCCCTAGTGCCCGTAAATGTTATTCTAGCACTAGGTGGGAATCGAGTCTGACGAAGATATTCTGAGCGCGCGCGAACAGATGGATCGCGCCGCCGGGGTCGCCAAGCGGCTTGTCCGTTACTGGTGGGTTGTCGCAATCGCTATGTTCATTGGCGCCTGCGCGGCGGTCGCCCTCTTCCTAGTTCGGAAACCGCTTTACCTCTCCGAGTGCAAGATTCTCTACCGCGAAGTGATTCGTTCAGAGGTCATCTATGGGCAGGGTCAAGGACGAGACCGTGATGACGCAGCAACGAGGCTTCAAGAAACAGCTCTAGCGAGACCGCGCCTCGAAACAATCATCGAAGATCTTCAGCTTTTTCCGCAAGTACGCAAAGACAAAGGTGTTGATGAAGCGATTGAGAAAATGCGTAAGCGCATCGACTTTAAAGCAAAGGGCGGAGACGTTTTCTACATCGCATTTCGCGGCGAGTCGCCCGAACAAGCATTCGAGGTAACCGAAGAGCTCGCAAAGAACCTAATCGATGAAGAACGTAGAGACCGAGCCGAGCAAGTAGCAGCGACCAAAGACTTTCTCGAAAAAGAGCTGGACACCGCACGCACGGATTTAAGTGATTCGGAGACGGTCGTCGCACAGTTTCTGGACAAGCACCCGGGCTTTGCCTTGGATACGCTTAACCAAAGCGCTCCAGGAGCTTTCTATCGAGCGCAACAGCGTACGAAAGAGAGCGCCACACCGATTCAGCGCAAGAGCAAAGACCCTCAACTGAATTCGCTCTATCGAGATGAAGCTAGAATCGCGACACGAATCCGAGATCTAGAGCGTAAGGGTGCCAAACAAGAACTCATCGCAGAAAAGAATCGAGCCGAGAACGACCTTGCAGAGGCCCGGAAGATTCTACAGGACCGCAAAAGGCAGTACACCGAACGCCACCCAGATGTGCTTGCAGCAGAAGCGCGATTTCGCTCCGCAGAACGAAGGGCAGTCCGAGCGAGAGACGCTGTTCGAAGAGACATTGCTACAACTAGAGCACCTCAAAAAAGGGAACTCGACAACCAACTCTCAAACGTGCGGCAACGTATTGCCGCGCGAAAAGCAGCTATTAAGCGTGGCGACAAGAAAACCGACGAGCCTAAAGCTCAAAAGCCAACGACAGAAGGCGAGCCTGAGACTGTAGTCGATATCGAAGTTGAATGGGCACGCCTTGTACGCGAGCTTTCCGAGACAAGAGAACGCTACAGCACGTTGGAATCAAAATTTTTCCGCGCCGAGATTGATGCAAACTCGCAAATTGCAGCTCAAGCATCACAAATGTCGATTTTTGAACCTGCGTATATCCCCAATCGTCCCGCCGGTGCCGGCAAAAAAGTCATCTTGATGGCGGGTGTTTTTGGCGCATCACTTATCGGATTCGCAATTGCACTTTTATTGGCGCTGATGGATGACCGGTTATTTGAACGACGGGAAGTCGAACGCCTTGGCATCTTGCCTGTTTTGGTTGTAGTTCCCAAAAGTAAAGGCAAGCGGAAGAAACGCCGTGCCAAAACTTTCGACTAATTAGACAGGTCTAGAAGAAAAAGACGTCGGGCTGTCCTTTTCTCCCTCGCCAAACCTCCATGCTGTTGGGTTGAGCAAGAGATCTATTTGATCCTCGTTCGGGGACAACGTGACTTGGAAACCACGTTCTTCTCTGGCGAAAAAACCGAGCGTTCGAAGACTCCCTCTGGGAGAGGACCTCTCTGTTCCATAGTGGTTTAGCGTCGAGCAGCCAAGCTTCTTTGCTTCCTTTGCCAACAACGCGAGGGCGCCACTAGCTTGCGCCGCAGATCGACAAAACACATCGACCACCACAGCCTCCTTGCCATCGAGTTCCATGGCTGCAAACCCTACGAACTCTTCACCTTGTCGCACTTCAAATACGTACATTTGAGATAAACCGGGAACGATGTAGCGCCAATGTAGAAAATCGCGATCCCTTATTGGGCAGATTTCTTCAGCCTCCTTGTTCCAATTTTCCAGAACATCGAACTCTTCGCTGATCTCAAAAATTCTTCGAAGAGACATCCCCCGTCCCAAAAACGAGGTCGCGCCGTCAAAAATTCGCATCGGCACGTTCACAACACCTCCCAACAACTTGGGAGATTTGGGAAGAAAACGTTTTGTGAGAGAAGATCCTGTGAGGAATTTTGTAAAGCGTTGATATGTTCCCACCTCAACAGCTCCCGCTTTCACCAACGCCTTCAGGTTGTTTGGTAGCGGAGGCCCGTACATAAACTCGATTCCTGCGTCCCGCATCTGCGCAATACAAGCTCGGTGAAGACTTGTCGCTAAGCCTTTCCGACGTGCCCGCGGAACCACGTAACAGTCCCCCCCGATCGAACCAAGTCGCTGTTTACCGCCAACGGCTACTCGGCGAGGAAAAAGCGAAGTCACCGCTACGGGATCGGCTCCCTGCTCATCGTATGCCAGCCACGAGGCTGCTTCGCCATGAGGGTTCTCTTTGTAGAGCCATTGGTACCGTGCCGAGATATCACCTCGAAACATCTCGGAAACCAATCTCTTGACGTGGGTCGATTCCGATGGTTTTGCGATCTCTATTCGGAACTCTCCCACAGAGAGGTTATTGTCACGGCTTGCAAACTACTTCGCAATTCGCTTTGGGTCTTTTTGCCTCCGTTTCTCTAGGAATTGCCTCCTGGACAAACACTGCACACGCGGACATCGCTCGCCTATGGGCTGTAGATGACGGTACCAAGGTTTTTCAATCGGATCTCAAGCACCCCCTTGCCAACGGGAACGGGGTGTTTTCACCTGACTCTAAGAAAGTAGCGCTATTTGGAGCGCGTAACGAAACGGTCGCCTTCCAGCTAGTTTTTGAAGGTGGAGATACGAAAAGCGATGTCGTCCTCTCTCCACTGGCCCTATCCTCGGCAGATTTTACAATAAAAAACGAGAATGGCACCGAGCTAGGATCTGCTAACGGAAGAAACATTGAGATGTTTCGAGAGCACTACGTCAAAATCACCGAACGCTCGCGAGGACTTGGTTGGGCAACAGGTACTGACTCAGCCCCCACCGGGTTTGAAAATGCTCTAGTCCCCGATGCGCTGATCCCCCTAAACCCCAATAAGGCGTTTTCTGTTCCGAAGGCCGCGAACACGGCCATCTGGATAGATATCTACATCCCAGAGAAGACCCCACCCGGTGTTTACAAGGGAAATTTAAACGCCTCCTGCGCAGAGTGCAGCTTGGAAATAGACCTAGAGGTGCTTCCTCTTACTCTCCCTCACGAACCAGCCGTAAAAACAATGCTCTGGTTTTCAGGAAGCGACTCCGATTTGGACTTAATGGCTTCGAGATACAAAAATTCGCCAGAGCCCGATGACGCCAACATTGCAAAACTACGCCAACGACACTTCCAGATTGGAAAGAAGCATGGGATCACCATGTTCACTAACCACCATGAAGTTCCAACCCCTGAGCTAGAGAGTCGACTACAAGGTCATAGTTTTTCGGCCAAGGAGGGCTATCGAGGGTGGGGACAAGATGTTCCCCAAGATTTTTACGCAATTCATGCATATGGTTCGAAAGACCTAAGCGCCAAAGACGCAGAACGGTGGCGGGACTGGTTTCAGAAGAATTACCCAAAAACTGACTATTTCTATTACGTTTACGACGAACCCGGAGAAGACGTGTTTGATGTGGTCAACCGAAGGGCAAGAGAAGCAAAGGCCGTCCCCGCTTTTGTCACGACTCCCTATACACCAACTCTTTCCGTGGATATTTTTGCCAGCACACCTGAAGAGTACAGCTTAGCGCTAGCGAAAGAGGCCAAAGAAAATGGGAAGCGTCATTGGATCTATAATGGGGTGCGCCCATTTAGCGGTTCGTTTTTCATCGACGATGTAGCCGTGTCTCCGAGAGTAAATTCTTGGATCCAGAGTAAGTACAATATTGAGCGGTGGTTTTACTGGGAGGCTACCTACTACAAAGATGCGCAAGGGGATCGAGGACAAATTGACGTGCTGTCGAGGGGCGACAACTTCACCAACAGTCATGGTGACCTTGCCAACGGTGACGGTCTACTCCTCTATCCGGGGACCGACCTTCTGTTCCCCAAGAACAACAACGGGCTCGCCTACCCAATGCCAAGTATCCGCCTTAAGAATTGGCGCCGCGGAATTCAAGACGCTGCCTACCTGAAGCTGGCACGTGAATCTGGGCATTCGAAATTCGTCGACTCCCTGTTGGAAAAACTATTGCCTAGCGCGCTTGCGGATGATCTCGACTACGATGACCCGGTTTCCTGGCCTGAATCCGGTGAGAATTGGCTAGAAGCACGGCGGCTTCTTGCCCAAACCTTGAAGTCAAAAAAGCCAGCAGCCATACCGGCAAGCCTTGGACGCCCTTCGTCCCCTATCCCTAACTGGATTTGGCTAGCAGCTGCGGGGCTTTTACTACTTCTGTTTGTTCTAATAGCCCTCAAACGCCGCAGCTCATAGGGATAAACCGCGAGAGTGATGGTATAGGTCGTACATGAGAGCGCTTTGTATTACCTCTGGCTTTCTCCTGCTTTTAACAACTGCGTGCAGTAATAGAAAAGCACTTGAGAAAGCAGACCAATTCGTACAAACGGCCTGTAAGTGCGCCACTCAAGAGTGCGCTGAAAAGGCCATGAAAGACTTCGTATCGTATTTCGAAAACAACACGCCACGTGGCTCTAAGAAAGACGCAGAAGGTCTATCGGCTGCCCATGGAAAGATCACAGAGTGTTCAGAGAAACTCCGGACAAAATGAGGGTTATTCCAACGCGACCCGAGAAAAATCGACAAAATAAGCAAAAACAATAGCCTCGACTTTGCCTCGCATAGCCTCGATAGGCTGAACAGATCTCAGTTGCCGAGTTATTCCCGGCCATAGCAAATAATACCAGCTCGATTTGGGCAGGATTGCTGGAATTCATTTTGGCAATTTCGTTGGCCAAGGGTGATCGCCCCGACGAGGTCCAGTCCAGCAAGCAAGTCATGACCTTGCTTCTTGTTCCCGGGGACTGCATATTCTTCCCATGCACAGAACAGGCACTCTTATCGCAGTGGCAGCCATCGGGCTTTCCGCCTGCCAGGTTGACAACAAGGCGACAAACGAAAAGTTAGACAAGATCATCGCAGAGCTTGCGGAGATCAAAAAAGGCGGCGGCCCTGGAGCTCGCCCACAAAGGAAACAAAGGCCACGCCCTAATCCGAACGATATCTTCTCCGTCAACGTAGATGGCGCTCCTGTAACCGGTAGTAAAGACGCAAAAGTCACTATCGTGAAGGCGTTCGAATTCGCCTGCCCATTCTGCGAACGGGCTCGACCAACAATGGACACTCTCCTCAAAGACTATGGAGATGATGTTCGAGTTGTTTACAAACACTACGTTGTTCATCCTCAGTCGGCAACGATTCCCGCTCAAGCAGCCTGCGCCGCTCACAAACAAGGCAAATTCAAAGCCATGTACGACGGAATTTGGGACAAGGGCTTCAAGGCGGGTCGCAACCTGTCCAAGGATAATATGGTCAAGATCGCAAAGGGAATCGGACTCGACGCGGGCAAGTTCGAGAAAGACATGACCGCTTGTGCCGCCATCGTCAAGAAGGATCAACAAGAGCTCGCAAGGGTAGGTGTCACAGGGACCCCGGCCTTCTACATCAATGGTCGGTTCCTTTCAGGGGCTCGCCCAGTGGCGAACTTCAAGACAATCGTTGACCAAGAACTGAAAAAGGCCAACGACCGAATCTCAAAGGGCGAAGCGACAAAGAAAGACTACTACCAGAAATTCGTTGCAAACTGGAAGGACGCCAAGAAGGCGTTTACCGCAAAATAATTCTGATTTAGTTGGGTATTTAACCAAGGCGTCCACGATAGGTGGACGCCTTTTTCATTTGACGAACTTCTAAAGCGGTTGCAGCTCTACGAAGTCACCCGCGCCAAAGGTGCCTTGCTCAGCGAAGCTCTTCAACATCTCTCGAAGAGACACAGGCTTTCCATTTTTCAACGTAGGAACATCCTTCTCGCCATCCCGGGTTTTTTGGGCGCTAGCGCCATCCCCAACAATTAGAATCTTCGCTTTGCTCGGAAAAAGGAGTTGTTTCGCCGAACGATTCACATCCTTCATATCAACATTACTCACTCGCTCAACGTAAGAGTCGTAGTAAGAGAGCGGCAAGCCAAAGTAGAGCAGATTCTGATACATCCCTAGAGTAGAACGAGCCGTTGCGAAGGAAGCTGGGAGACTCAAAATCGCACCATTTTTTTCCCGACTAAGCTCATCTTTTGTTGGTGGCGATGTTCCCTTCTTCAATTCTTCCATTTCCCTGAAAATCTCCAAAAGAGACTGACCGGTTGCATCGGCGCGAACGCTTGAGTAGGCGTAGAGCGTTCCGAAGGAACGGTTATAAGAAAAACCGCCCCGGGCTCCGTAAGAATATCCTTTGTCCTCACGCAAATTCATATTGAGGCGGGAAGCGAAGCCACCTCCTAGAATTTGGGTCATTAGTGTATTGGCAAAGTAGTTCTTGTCTCCCCGTTTTGGTCCTTCGTGTACAAGGTAAACAGCCGACTGTGCCGCGCCAGGAATGTCTACGAAGAAAACTTTCCCCTTCTGTCCATTGGGAGGGGGCAATGAAATTGATTTTTTGGGACTCCCTTTCCATCTTTCGAACAAGGGCTGAAATTTTTCCTTTACCGACTGCTGGGTCATATCACCGACCACAAACAGTTTCGCTCCCCCGGGGCGAATGAACGCCTTATGATAAGCCACGCAGTCCTTAAGCTTGATCTTAGCTAATGACTTCTCTGTCGCGACCTTGCCAAAGGGGTGCTTGGCTCCATAGTAAATTCTCCCTGCTAGTCGACCAGCGACCGGTGCAGGAGAAGCTTTTGCCTGCCGGATGGCCTCAACCGACTGTTTTACCAAACGGTTCAAGTCTTTTTTCCTAAAACCCGGTTTAGTGAGCACATCTGAGAAGATCTGAAACGTCGCGTCAAAGTTGCGCGAGAGGGTGAACATACCAACACTCTGGGTTTCATCATTGGCACTCGAATAAACACCAGACGCAATATTGGCAAGTGCACTGCTTAAAGCCTTCTTGTCTAGTTTCTTGGTGCCCTCCGATTGAAGGTCCATACAAATTTCTGCGAGGCCCTCTTTGCCTGAGGGATCATTCATGGCTCCACCGGAAAATGACAGTTCAACGGAAACGGTCGGCAGTGTGTGTTTCTCTACCAAATAGCCCTTAACGCCGGGAGCGACATCGAAAACCTGAATACTGGGCAACTGAAAGTCTCGGGGTGCCCCTGGTTTGGGCTGGGATTTTCTGAAGTTCACAGGTCCCGCTTCTTTTTTGTCAGCTTTGGCTTCGCTTTTCGGAAGAGATGCTCGCCGTTGGTTTCCACCACAGGCGATAGTCAAAGAAACAATAGGTATCATCGATAGTATGAGTTTCATTTTTTCGCTCCTGCCGCCTTCGCCTTCGCTGGTACCGTAAGAATCTCGGTTCTGGAACCTTCCACAAGGAGCCTAGCTGCAGTCTGCATAACCTTATTTGGGCTGGTCTTTCGCATTCGATCGAGATCCTTTGAAAGGTAGTCCGGGTTCCCAACAAAATGGTTATAGGACTGGAGTTGTTCAATCCTAGAAAGGATGGGTTCCAGCCCCCAAACAAAGGCTGCCTCACGACCTACAACTGCTCTATCAAATTCTTCCTTTGTAATTGGTTTGGTTTGCAGTTTCGCAACTGCTTTCTGAATCGACGATTCAATTTTTTTGAGATCGGCCGACGGTTTGACCATCACAGAAATATGAAAGGAAGATGAGAACATTTTTGATGCTTGGTATACAGAAACACTCTGTGCGAGTTTCTTGTCTAGGACCAAGTCCTGATACAAGCGCCCTGTACCGCTAGAACCGAGGACATCTGCAACGATATCCAGCTCAGCATCTCCCTCATGAAAGAAGGCTGGAGAATGCCATACATAATCTATTCGCCTTAGCGTGGCGAACTCATCTTTCACCACAGTTCGCGTTCGTTTTACTTCCGGCGTTTTCGGCGGCGAGTGCGCTGGCCTGCTTGACTTGGCAAATTTACCAAACCACTTCTCGACAAGCTTCTTAACCTCTTTGGTTTCAAAGTCACCGGCGATACCGAGAGTGGCGTTTGCTGGCGCGTACCAGTACCGGTAGAAATCACGAACATCTGACAGCTTTGATGACTCGAGGTCTTCGTGGCGACCGATCACCAAGTACCGATACGGGTGCCCTTTTGGATAGAGTGCTTTGGCCGTCGCGAAACGCGTTTTTCCATAGGGAACATTGTCTAACCTCTGCCGCCTCTCATTTCGTACAACTTCTATTTGATTATCCAAACTCTTTTGGTTCAGCAAGGGTAGAAAGAAGCCCATGCGGTCGCTTTCAAGCCACAGTGCTGTTTCAATCTGATTGGAAGGTACAACCTCAAAATAGTTCGTACGGTCAGTGTTGGTTGTGCCGTTTACTTCGCTAGCACCGATATTCCTAAGGATGGCGAAGTGCTTATCTTCGCCGACATTCTCTGACCCTTGGAACAGCATGTGTTCAAACAGGTGAGCGAAGCCGCTTTTCCCGACTTCTTCGTCTCCACTTCCTACGTGGTACCAGACGCTCACCGCAACCAACGGAACGTTATTGTCCTGGTGCAAGATCACTTCCAAACCGTTAGGTAGTCGGTATCTTTCATGGGGAATCTTTGGATCCTCAGCGCGAGCAACGCCCGCAACTGTAATGAACCCGACCGCAAAAGCGAGAACCACTGTGCATGCTACATTTGTCTTCATTGGACCTGTTCCTACCCTTGGTCGGGTACGGTAAGTGTTTTGAGACCGTATTGTTAACCCAGTTTTGGCGCCCTGCCAAAGGAGGAATCCCGAGAGTTTGCAGGGCTCTGTAGTTCCCAAGTACCATATAGATAATGGGGGAAACGGGTATTGCGGTCGGTGATTTACTCGATGGCAAATACGAGGTGCAAAAGCTCCTTGGCAGTGGCGCCATGGGCCTTGTTTTCGATGCATTTCAGAAAAACTTAAATCGTCGAATAGCTATCAAAACTCTTCGAGCTGAGTTTGCTGCGCACCCACAGCTCATCGCGCGTTTTCAACAAGAGGCACGAGCGGCCAGTTCCATAGGGCACCCCAGTATCGTTCAGATCTTTGACACGGGTTGCACCAAAGACGGGTCACATTTCATCGTCATGGAGAAACTGGAGGGGCAGAGTGTTGAAGAATTATTGGAAGGCAGCCCTTTAGTTCCAATCGCGGCAGCCTGCTCATACATTATCGAAGCACTTGGCGGACTTTCAGCAGCACATCGAAAAGGCATTGTTCACAGAGACATCAAGCCCGGAAATATTTTCATCCAGCGAAACGAAGACGGAACCCAGACCATCAAACTTTTAGATTTTGGCGTATCCAAGATCCTTAGATCTGCCGACCCACTCATTGGAGGGGCGTCAAACGCTACAAAGCACGGCTCTGTCATAGGAACACCGCTCTATATGTCCCCCGAACAGGCCCAAGGCGAAGAGGTCGACGGTCGTGCCGATATCTGGTCGATAGGTTGTGTTCTATACGAAATGCTCTGCGGCCAAACCCCATTTAAAGGCGAGCACCCGGCCATTGTTATAGCGAACATCCTCGCCGGGACAATTATCCCACCGAGACAATTAAGGCCTGAGCTTTCTCCAAAACTCAGCCAAGTGGTTTCAAAAGCTCTTAGTCACAGAGCGGAAGACCGTTACCAGTCGGCCGATGACTTCACAACTGCGCTAAGAGAAGCGCATACCAGCGGCCCCTCAAGTGGTGCATTCAATTTTGACCTTGCAGAGGGAACCGAAACCATTTCTTTGGATTCCATTCTCGGTACCGCGAAGAAGCCATCCCCCCAAGCCGATCCTTTCGCCCCTAAACCGTCGTCAAGTGTCGAGACTGCTCCCAAAGATGGAGCCAACGTTTTTGCGCCACCGCCGCCTTCGAAGGGAATGCCAACCCGACCGTCCAAACCGTCGCCCCAAAGGGCTGCTCCTTTAAAAGTACAAGGCCCAGGCCTCAGCGATGCTGCGTTCGCCCCCCCATCAGAATACCAAGAAGAACAAAAATTAGAATTGGCAGTAGCAAACGTTCGGCAAGTCGAGTCGTTTCGACGTGAACACGTAGCTCCCCGCACTAATCCAGTTGCCAATTCTTCAAAGTCCGTTCGCAGCCGGACCAAACCAAGCAGAAAGGGACGTACGTTTTTAATAACTTTTCTTCTTGTTGGTCTAGGTACCGGTGGAGGGCTTTGGTACCGAGCGCAAAAACTAGGGTATTGGGGACTTGAGAAACCCGCTCCTGCGGAAGTTTCAGTTGTCTTTTCCACAACGCCACCAACCGCAACTCTCGCCGTGGATGGCAACACCATGTCTGCGAACTCGGTAAGTGTTCTGCCTCGCAAGACGATGATGTTGACAGTCAGTGCCCCTGGTCACTTAACTCTCAAACAACAAGTTCAAGCCGAGACCGACCGAAAGAAAAATGTAGCATTCCATTTACCTCTCGCTGTGCCGCAACTGTCAGTAACGGATTTAGCTGTTCCCGATCTTTCGAGAAGAGAGAAGAGTGGATCAGCCGAACTAACAATAGAGGATTATGCTCAACGGATAGGCGAGCACCGCCAATTGCAAAACGAAACGACGGCAACGCTCGAGGAAAGCTATAAGACATTCACTCGTACTCTCCCTTCCAAATTGACTCCAAAGAAATTCCCTAAAATTATGATCGTACCTGAGGCGTTAGTGGCCGAGTCGAAGTCGGCGCTAGAACTCACAAGTTCGAAATTCCCCGGTGCGAAGGAGTTGAATTCTGCAGCCAAACAATATGTTCGTTCGCTCTCCAAACTTGCCCCCAATACTTCGGGCCTTGCAAAGTATTTAGAGCAAGAAAGCTACCTTCGAGACGGTTTCTCATACGGTAGAAAAATGGTCACGAACCTGAAAAAGAACTACAAGGAAGCTGACACTGCACTCAGGAGACTGCAGGTTTTGCTCTTAGCTCATGAAACTAATTTGCAAGTCCAAGAGTTGGCACGTGTAGAAGCGGCAGAAGGTCAAAGACTCCATTGGCATTTGAGAAAAGTTGTCGTTTCTGCGAGAAAACTCGTTCAAGATCCGAGCAAAGGTGCACACCGGACGTCACTTTCAAAGTCTATTCGCGCATTGAAAGACTACGTCAAAGTGAACCCGAACGAAGCTACCCAGATCTTGGGTTCTCGCCCGTTTCTCGCCTCTTTGAAAGGAAGCAAAAAAAAGGGTCAAGCTCTTGTTGAGTGGCAAAAGCAGACAACACATCTTTTTAACCAGTTGGAAATCCAGCTTCCAAACTCAATGGCCTCTACTCCTCCTCCACAAGAGAGCGAGTAGTGGAGTTTTCCTAAGAGCGAGTTAGCGGACGATACTTTATTCGTGTTGGCTGATCTGCATCTGCTCCAAGCCGTCGTTTTCTGTCTTTTTCATAGTCCTGATAATTGCCTTCGAACCAGACCACTTCACTGTCGCCTTCAAACGCTAGGATATGAGTAGCCAAACGATCCAGGAACCAACGGTCGTGGCTAATGATTACTGCACAACCGGGATATTTCTGCAGTCCATTCTCCAGTGCGCGTAAGGTATCCACGTCCAAGTCGTTGGTAGGCTCATCAAGAAGTAAGACATTCCCGCCACTCTTTAGAACTTTCGCAAGTTGGACTCTATTTCTCTCTCCACCGGATAGTTTGCCTACTTTTTTCTGCTGATCCGGTCCGCGAAAGTTAAAGCTCGAAACGTAGGCCCTCGAGTTTACGGTCTTCCCACCGAGTTCAATAACCTCTGCACCCTCACTGATTTCTTCCCACACTGATTTTTCTGCTGCTAATGCGTCCCGGCTTTGATCGACATAGGCCAGTTGCACCGTCTCGCCAATCTTTAGGCTTCCAGCGTCGGGCTTGTCCTCCTCTACAATCATTCGGAATAGCGTCGTTTTGCCCGCGCCATTCGGTCCGATAACTCCAACAATACCGCCGCGGGGAAGTCGGAAAGAAAGATCGTCAATAAGAAGTCGCTCACCAAATGCTTTGCGAACCGCATCAGCTAGAACCACTTCGTTACCCAACCTTGGTCCAGGGGGAATGACTATCTCAAGCGATGGATCGCGCTTCTCGCGCTCGGCTTCCGTCACTAACTCTTCATAGCGACTTAGACGCGCTTTACTTTTTGCTTGTCTCGCTTTTGGTGTCGACCGAACCCACTCAAGTTCTTCTTTCAACGTTTTGGCTTTGCCTTTTGCGTCTTTCTCTTCTGCAGCGAGGCGTTTGCTCTTCTGCTCTAGCCAGGACGAGTAGTTTCCTTCAAATGGCAACCCGTGGCCCCGGTCCAGTTCCAGAATCCAACCGGCTACGTTATCTAGAAAGTACCTGTCGTGCGTAATACAGACAATTGTACCGGGAAATTCTGCCAGATGCCTCTCGAGCCAGGCGACCGATTCGGCGTCCAGATGGTTCGTAGGCTCGTCAAGCAAAAGCAAATCTGGTTTTTCAAGGAGAATCCGACAAAGAGCGACTCTCCGTCGTTCACCACCAGACAACTTAGTGACATCTGCATCGCTTGGCGGTAGTCGGAGGGCATCCATTGCAATCTCAAGAGTCCGATCGAGATCCCACGCATTCGATGCTTCGATGGCGTCCTGTACTCGACCGTGTTCTTCCATCACGGTTTCCATCTCCTCAGGAGACATCTCTTCCGCAAGCTTCATATTGAGCTCGTCGAAGCGAGTTAACAGTGATCGCGTTTCAGCAACTGCCAGTTCAACGTTTCCAATGACGTCAAGAGCGGGATCAAGCTCTGGTTCTTGCGGCAAATAGCCAACCCTAACCCCATCGGCCGCCCAGGCTTCGCCCGTAAATTCTTTGTCCACCCCAGCCATAATTCGGAGCAGGCTACTTTTTCCAGCGCCGTTGGCTCCTAGCACACCAATCTTTGCACCAGGATAGAACGATAACCAAATATCTCTAAGAATCTCCCGTTTAGGTGGAACCACCTTCCCGAGCCCTTTCATTACGTAGACAAATTCGCCGGCCATAAGTGGCGAGAGTCTACTCACACACCATTCGAAACGCTAGGAACAGATCTATGCCACGTCGCTAAAAACGGCCGCACGGAGTTAGCCTATCAAGACAAAGAGGACGCAACTGAATCCGCAACGGCATCCGCAACCTCAGACAGGGAACTTGCTTTGTCTGCTCCCACAATGTCGGCTGTCAGAGGAGCCCCCTTTTTAATGAGCTCCGCGACAGAAGATTCAATAGCCCCCCCCGCTTTAGTTAGGGCGCTATCTGAATGTCTTTGGCCTAGCCAAGCAAACATCTCTCCGGTGGCTAAGAGCATTGCCATCGGGTTCGCAATATTCTTACCAGCCAGCGGAGGAGCGGAGCCGTGAATCGGTTCGAACATCGCGTTTTCATCGCCAAGATTACAACCGACGGCCATTCCCATCCCCCCCTGAAGAACCGAAGCCAAATCGGTAACGATATCGCCGAACATATTGGTGGTAACGCACACGTCGTAATGCTCGGGCCTTGTGACCAACCACTGAGTAAACGCGTCCACGATGGAAAGTTCTTGCTCAATTTGCGGGTATTCTTTCCCTACCTGCCTGAACACCTCGACAAATAACCTGCATCCATCGAGCACATTGTTCTTAACGATACAGGTCATGCGTTTTTTGCCGTCTTCAGGAGCGCCGCGCTTTCGGTTGGCGCATATTTCAAAGGCGTGACGAATCACCCGCTCCGACGCAGCCCAAGTAATTACCCGTGTATCTGTTGCCACTGAGGGGTTTCCGCCGGAACGAAGCACGCCGCCCATACCTGCGTACAAACCTTCTGTGTTCTCACGAACAAAAACCATATCGACATTTTCAGGAGACCATACCTGGTTCGCTGTACCGCTAATTTGGTGTTTGATGCCCGGAAGAAGCTTTACAGGCCGGACATTGGCAAACAAATCAAGACCTACTCTGTTTCCAATTACGGCAGAGTAACCAGCCATTTTACCATTTGTCATTATCACGGGTCCGCGACCGCTCGGATCTGGCCAACCGACGGCTCCGAGTAAAATTGCGTCAGATTTTTTGCAGACCTCTGCAGACCCTTCTGGCCAGTCTCGGGTTCCATGCTCTAGGTAGAACTTGCCACCACAAGGGATTGTGGTCGTCGAAATATTCGTCTTTGTTTTCCCTGCGACGACGTCAATGAGTTTCTTGGCCTCGGTGGCAACTTCGACACCGACCCCGTCTCCAGGCAAAATCGCAATCTCATATTTCTTGGTCATCTTGTCCTCTCGTACACTTCATCCAATAGAGCACGAGATGAAGTCGAACGTCCCTGCGCAATGTCATGAACGGCATCGACTACCATGGCATTGATAGGTACCGGTAGTCCATGGGTGCGACCGCGTGCCACTACCTCACCATTAAGAAAGTCGACAGCCGCAGGCTTTCCGCGTTCAATTGCTGCAAGCATAGAAGAACGTAACCGCCGGTAACGCAAACCGACGCCCAACAGAAGCCCGTGTTTGGCAGCTAAACTTGGTGAGGCGCTTCGTGTCTCCGCCTCTTTGAGAGCTAACCATTCTAGGTCAACAGTACCCGCTACCTTTTCTAGAGCAACGGACTCCGCCTTCGCCACGGATGCTACCTCGGTAAAAATTTCTAGCCCCAATCTCCGATACCGCCGCACTCTAACTAGTGGCCCAAGTCGATCTCCTCCAATCGTACCCAATGAAGAAATTGCACAATTGAGAGCGAGCTTACTCCATCGTGCGCCCAACAAGTTCGATGTTAATTCTACCGGACCTATTGATTCTAGAAGGCCACCGAGAAACTTGAGCTTATCGTCAATTTCTCCGGTCAAACTTCCAACCACAAATCCACCTGAGCTTGTTCGATCGTAGACTCCTGGTTCTGGCATAGAAGCTCCCCAGGCGACGACTGCTCCGACAGTTCGTTTTTTCCCAACAATACGTGCTATTCGAGCTTCGCAAAGGCCATTCTGCAAGACAACCATGCGACCATCAGGTGCTAGATTCGCTGCGACCAACTTAGCTGCGGCTTCAACAGCAGGCGGTTGTGTAGCCAAAAAAATGAAATCGTAAACAGCTTCCTGAGCTACTGCGCTAGTTACTCTTGCGGCGACCTTGCGAGCACCACCGTCCCCAATCAGCTGGTAACCATCTCTTTCAACCGCTCTGAGAATTTCCTCGTTTCGACAAAGACCAGTAACGTCTGCTTCAAGCTCGGAAAGGTGCGCAGCAAGGGTTCCACCGATTCCACCGATTCCAACTACTAAAATGCGAGGCAATGTGCCGCTCATGACTGTAAACTACCAAAGCGATGGAACGGCTCAAGGTACTTACTCTCAACATTTGGAATCGTTTGGGACCTTGGGAGAAACGTTTGTCCCTGATCCGTAGGGGGCTCAAAGAACTTTCACCAGATGTGGTGGGTATCCAGGAAGTCCTATCGATGCCCGGCTTTATGAGCCAAGTCGATGCAATTGCAGACAATCTGGGTTTTGAAACAGCTACAGCAGGAGAATGGGACCTCGGTTCTGGCCTAATTCTTGGGAACGCTATTCTGTCGAAACACCCAATTGACCAGTCGAAAAGTTTCGCTCTTCCCAGTCTTGGGCGAGAGCCCAGATGTCTCCAGTTTGCCAGTTTGAGGACCCCTGCAGGCATCATCCCCTTCTTCAATACCCACCTCACACACCGATTCGAAGACACAAAGATTCGTGTTGAACAAATTTTGGCTATCAAAGAACTGGTTATCTCTAACTCGTCTGGGTCTCCCGCAATCCTAGTTGGCGACTTCAATGCGCCCCCCGACTCATCCGAAATCTCAACGTTGAGGAATTCTTGTGAGCTAACTGACTGCTGGGATTATTGTCATAAAAAATCGGAGCCCATGCAGCCCGGCCACACGTTTTCAAGAAGGAATTCTTTCGCTCTCCTTTCCGACGAACCTTCACGAAGAATTGATTATATTTTTTCTATTGGTCAAAACCACCACAAGCCGGTCCACGCAGCCCTGGCCTTTGATTGCCCTGAGGAAAACGTGTTTGCATCAGACCATTTTGGCGTGTTTGCCGAATTGGAATTGCGCCCGATCCCCTCGTCAAGCTAGCGCGCATGTCCAATTAGGTAGGCCGAAATCAGCGAAGTACACTTCGAGCACACGGGCTGATGGGCTATCATCACTTGGATGGAGGTCACTTTCTGGGGAGTCCGCGGGAGTTATCCCGTTCCCGGACCGGACACAGTCCGATACGGAGGCCATACATCATGTGTAGAGGTTCGCTCTGCGTCAGGCCAATGCGTAGTCATTGACGCTGGAACAGGACTCCGTGCACTCGGAAAAAAACTGTCTAAAGAGCAACGGCTCAAAGGTCATAGCAAACACCACATCGTTCTTTCCCATGTCCACTGGGACCACATCCAGGGCCTACCATTTTTCGAACCGGCATATATCGAAGATACCGAAATACATATTTACGGATTGCGACAAGCAACGGAAGAGCTCCGACAAGTCGTGGGCGGAATTACCAGACAGGAATTTTTTCCTGTTCCACTCGAAGCTGTTCCAGCCAATTTTTCCTTTAACGAAGTAGCTGCCGGGTCCGGGTTTGAAATAGGAGACTTGAAAGTGACCCCCTTCCACCTCAACCACCCCTTTGGCTGCGTTGGGTACAAGGTCGCCGACGGGCAGTCGAGTGTCGCGTATGTAGCCGACACGGCTCCCTTTGACAGAATGCTGCATAAACAACATTTTCTTGCAGGTCCAGAATCTCCGTCGGAGGAAGACAAGAAAGCTTTACATAAAATGCGAGAGGACCTCCGTACAGCGATAAGGGGCACCCATACTGTTATCTACGACACTCATTTCTCGGTCGAGGAGTATGAGAAATTCCCCCACTACGGCCACTCTACGCCAGAGCATGCGCTAGAACTCGTCGCGGATTTAGATGTATCGAGACTCGTTCTCTATCATCACTCGCCAACGCACGACGATGACACGATGGACAAGATTGAGACGCTCTATCAAGAGCGCGGTGCAAAAAAAGACATACAAGTCATCGCCGCGCGTGAACTTATGGCGTTACGCATAGGAGGCGAAACGCCTTGAATATCCGCTTTTGGGGAGCTCGCGGTTCTTTTGCGACCCCGGGCCAAGGGTACTTTCGATATGGCGGGCACACCTGTGCGGTCGAAATAAAGAACCGACAGGGAAAACGACTGCTCATTGACTTAGGTACTGGAGCTACGGCATTTGCTCAACAACTAATGAAGGAGGAATTTGGAAAGGGTGAAGGTGTATTACAAATTCTTCTAACCCATACCCACCTAGATCACATACAGGGACTACCCTTCTTTACGCCCTTTTTTATCAAAGGAAACAAGATTGAAATCTTCGGAGCAGAGCCTCCTGGAATGTCGCTGAAACAGACCATTCAAAGTCAACTCAACCCACACTACAGCCCCCTCCATGGGCTTGAGAATCTCGCGGCAGGTGTGAACATAAACACTGTCGTTCCAGGGCAACCGATTCCAATCAATGGTTTTGAAGTCTCCGCCATATCTCTCCCCCATGGAACGATTTCGGGTTTGGGTTTCAAGATCCACGCCGACGGAAAAACGGTTCTCTTCCTGAGCGATGTTGAATACCCGGGGGGACGCCCGCCCAAGAGTATTATTGAGTTCGCACGTGGTGCCGACCTTTTAATACACGACGCTATGTTCTCGGACGCTGAATACCAACGACGACGAGGTTGGGGACACTCTTCTGTTTCCACGGCTGTTCAAGTCGCCGAAGAAGCCGCGGTCCACAAACTCGCGCTATTTCACCACAGCCCGGATGCAACAGACCGAGTCATTGACGGCATGGTCAGCCAAGCGCGTGGTCAAACGTCTATCCCAGTGGTTGGTGCCGCGGAGGGGCCAGCATTTGAGGTATAGGGCGTTCGCTGGAGCGCTAAGGCTTTGAGCCTCTCGGACGGTAGCGAAAACAAAACCGATACCAAGGTCAATAGAGGTCTGGCCTGGACTGGACTCGCTAGTTCCGCGGTCGGTTTCCTCGATATCATCGCATACGTTGTCGTACTTGCTTTCTGGGTGACGCCCGCAGAGTTTGGCGTCGCAATGATAGCAATCGCACTTTTCCCTGCCCTCGACCTGGCAACAGATCTTGGCCTCTACGCGGCAGTGGTTCAAAAAGACGATCACTCTCCAGAAAAGATCTCGACAATCTTTTGGCTGAACTTGGCAATTTCTCTTTTGCTTTGGCTTGGATTAGCCACCTTACTCGGACCAGCCCTTGCTCATATCCAAGGTCAACCCATAGTGAAAGATCTTTTAGTTGTCTATGGAGCCAAGTTGGTTTGGCAAAACACGTACTTCATGCCGTACGCATTGATGGAAAAAGAGCTGCGCTTCAAAGAGCTGTCCGTCATACGAATCGTGGCGAATATTGCGGAATTTGCTGCGAAAATAGGCCTAGCCGCCACCGGTTTTGGTATTTGGTGTTTCGTCATAGCGCCCTTTGCCCGGGTTTTGATCACCAGCATAGGAATCCAGCACTGTCGACCTTGGCGCCCCCAATTCGTTCTTCAAATTGCAAGCGCCTGGCATTGGTTGAAATTTGGACTAGCCTCATCAGCTCATCGTATCTTGTTTCATCTTTACACCAACGCTGACTATCAGGTGGTCGCTCACTATTTCGGCGATACCGCGAATGGATTGTATTCTCTCGCCTATAAAATTGTCCTCGAGCCGGCTCAAATAACTGCCGATGTCGTAAACAAAGTCGCTTTTCCGACTTTTGCGAAATTCAAGAATGACACGGGTGCCATCGTTAGCCAACTCCGAAAATTTCTAAAGGTGAATTTGGTGCTCACATGTTCATTCTTGGTGGTAGTAGGGGTTACCGCCAACGATCTAATTGCAGTTTTTTGGGGTGAGGAGTGGGTTGATGCAGCGCCATTCGTCCAGGTACTTTGCGGCGTTGCATTTTTACGCTCACTTTCCCTGCTTCTTCCGCCAGTATTAGACGGCGTAGGAAAACCTTCTCTTAGTCTTCTTTACACGGTAGTCGCAGCGTCAGTCGTAACAACTGGCTTTTTCGTTTACGCCGAAATCTTCGGAGAATCCGTAGGTCCGCTTAGCGTCGCGCTCGCATGGATGACTCTCTATCCAATCGCATTCTTTGTCTTGGTTTGGATAACAATTAGGGAAATCCGCACATCCACACAGGAGCTCAGCAGAGGGATCTGGAGGATTCCAATATGGGCTTTGGTTGCCCTTGGTATTGCGGCAGCGGTCGAACACTTCACTCCCGAACTTCATCCAACTTATCGTCTCGTTGCGGTGGCCGCCATGGGGTTAGGAACTTTCACTCTGCTGCTCTCCCGCCTAGAGGGAATCAGCTTGAGGAGTGTCAAAAGAGAACTACAGTGAAGAAGCCGTAACCGTGCTTCAGATATTCCTTTTGGTGTACAGTCACGCCGATGATTCGTAAGAAATCTGCTTGGGTCCTCATAGCGCTGCTTGGCGCATGTGGAACCAACCCACGAAAAAGTAATCTGCCAGATGACCCAGAAAAGCTGTGGGGAGAAAACGGACTTAAGGGGCCCGCAGACTTTGCTTCGCTTAAGACTGAGAGCAAGCGTTCGATTGCGTATTTTGAAGAGGTAACCAAGGTCTTCAAGCATCCACGTTGCGCCAACTGTCACCCAAGTGACGGAAGACCGCTACAGGGCGACCGGCAATTGACGCACCGACCCCCTGTTCACGGAGGCAAGGATGGAAAAGGAGTCACTGCTCTTCGTTGCGTATCCTGCCACCAAACAGAGAATCAAACAGGCACAGTAGTTCCAGGCGCACCCGGCTGGCACCTAGCTCCAGCCTCTATGGTCTTTGTCGGTGCCAGTACCAGCGAGATATGCCATCGAATAAAAGACCCAAAACAAAACGGAGGCAAATCCTTGGAAGAGGTTGCTCACCACGTCGCTAGTGATGCATTGGTGGCCTGGGGTTACGCACCTGGAAATGAGAGGGAACCCGCACCGGGAAGCCCTCGTCTCGCAGCAGCTTTAATTAGCGCCTGGATAAAGACCGGCGCGGTTTGTCCGGAGAAATAACATGCCCAAAATTACAGTTAACGGAAAAAAACGCGACATCACTGTCGACCCAAGCACGCCTCTTTTGTGGGCGCTTCGGGATGAATTGAACCTAACTGGAACAAAGTACGGATGCGGCCGAGCGCAATGCGGTGCGTGCGTCGTACACGCAGACGGTAAGGCGATCCGCTCTTGCGTTACACCCGTTCGTGCCGTCCTAAATAAAGAAGTAACAACAATAGAGGGCCTTTCCGAGAACGGTGACCACCCTGTGCAGAAAGCTTGGCGGGACCAGCAGGTCCCTCAGTGTGGATATTGCCAGTCGGGTCAAATCATGGCCGCAGCAGCCCTTCTTGCCAAGAAATCCAAACCGAGCGACGACGAAATCGACAAGTCGATGGCAGGCAATATTTGCCGATGCGGAACCTACCCCCGCATCAGGGCTGCTATCCACCAGGCTGCCGGAAATACGAAAGGAAGCGCGAAATGAACATAACAACTGTCACGCGCAGAGATTTCCTTAAGAGTATCGGAGTTGCCTCAGGTGGTCTCGTCCTCGCAGTGCACATACCCAAAGGAGTAGCTCGGCGAATCAACCCAACTCGTTTGGCGCCCAGTGTCTACCTCTCGATCGCGACCAATGGTGCGGTCACCATCATCGCCCATCGCTCCGAGATGGGACAGGGCGCAAGGACTTCCTTACCTATGGCAGTGGCCGACGAACTCGAAGCGGATTGGAGTAGAGTCCACATTCTTCAAGCCGATGGAGATCCCAAATACGGCGACCAAAACACCGACGGATCCCGGAGCGTCCGTGCTTTCTTGGAGCCCTTGCGTAAGGCTGGTGCTACAGCCCGGTCAATGCTGGAGCAGGCGGCAGCGAAGCAATGGAAAGTGCCTGTAAAACAGGTAGAGACCAAGCAACACAAGGTCATCAATAAAAAGAGTGGAGCAACCTTAAGCTTTGGTGAACTAGTTACCCCGGCCTCTCGACTGAAGGTACCTAAAAAGGTCAAGTTAAAGACCAAGGCCGAGCTTCGGTTTGTAGGGAAAAAGGGTGCTCCCCCTATTGTCGATGGTCTCGCAATGACAACCGGTGCTGCAAAATACGGGGCTGACATTCGGTTGCCAGGAATGCTGACTGCCGTAATCGTCAGACCGCCAGCGATTCGCTCAACTCCCAACAAATATAACGAGAAAGCGGCCCTATCCATTCCAGGCGTTCGCCACGTTGAAAAGCTCGACGGTCCTCCCAACGCGGCCCCAATGGCTTTTAGCCCTCTCGGAGGAATTGCCGTGGTCGCGGATAACACTTGGGCAGCCATCAAAGGCGCGCGAAAATTGCAGGTGAAATGGAGCAAGGGTCCTAACTCTGACTATGACTCCAAGAAATACAGAGAAGAGCTAGAAGCACAAGCCGCCAAGCCGGGGACGACTGACCGGAATCAAGGCAACGTCAACAAAGCCTTCAAGAAAAGTAAGTCTGTGGTGGAAGCGAAATACTACGCACCCCACCTAGCACAAGCGCCCATGGAACCTCCTGTTGCTGTCGCGAGATTCGAAAATGGCGCTTGCGAAGTATGGGCACCGACGCAGCACCCGCAGTTAGCAGTAGCTCAGTTAGCCGGCGCGCTAAAGCTAGATCCAAGTAAAATCGCCGTACACGTTACCCTTCTCGGCGGTGGGTTTGGGCGTAAGTCGAAACCCGATTTCATCATTGAAGCTGCGCTACTTGCTAGAAAATTGAAGGTCCCTGTACGAGTCCAGTGGACTCGGGAAGACGACATCAAGCACGGCTTCTTTCACTCCGTCAGCGCCCAACGGCTCCGTGCTACCGTAGACAGCGGAAAAATTACTGCCTGGGAGCATCAATCTACTTTCCCCAGTATCAGCACTACCTTTGGGGGAAAAGAACCTAGCGCGGGAGAAATGGGGCAAGGGATTACCGACCTTCCCTTCTCGGTCCCAAACGTTCGAGGAGCTCACGGAGTTGTCCCCGCCCATGTTCGTATTGGTTGGATGCGCTCTGTAGCCAACGTCTACCACGCTTTTGCAATCGGCTCATTCGTGGACGAACTCGCGCATAAAAGCAAGATAGACCCGCGCGAATTCTGGCTTAGTCAGCTAGGGAAAAGACCCCTAAACCCAAAGCGTCTAGGAGTGAAAGAGTTCTGGAACTATGGCGAAGAGGACAAAGCACACTGGATTGATCCGAATCGGTATCGAGCCGTGATCGAAGAAGTTACCAAACGAAGTGGTTGGTCTAAGGCGAAAAGCGAAGGCCGCTTTGTTGGCCTTTCAGCTCACCGAAGCTTTGCCAGCTATGGCGCAACCGTCGTGGAAGTCAAAAAACGAGGCGGCGCACTCTATGTCGATAAGGTCCACTCGGTCCTAGATTGTGGCGTCGCTCTTCACCCCGATCGAATCCTCTCCCAAATAGAAGGCGGCGCGGTGTTTGGACTTGGCCTGGCTATTCACGGAGAAATCAGTGCCAAAAACGGTGCCATCGAACAGAGCAATTTTCATAACTTTCAAGTTCTACGCATGAACGAAACTCCGCGAGTTCTTGATGTTCACCTGACGGAGAATGGAAAGCTTCCAGGTGGTGTCGGAGAGCCCGGCGTTCCGCCCGTTGCCCCTGCCCTAGCCAACGCAGTTTTCGCCGCTACAGGGAAACGAGTCCGCGACCTGCCGCTCGGGAAAGCCGTAAAATTCAGCTAACGAAAATTACTTAGCTTGGTCTGGCGTGTAGACTTTTAGGGTCAGAGCATGAATGGGCCCCTTCATCTCTTCTTCTAACGCACCGAACACCATCCGGTGGCGTTGGATGAGAGATTTGCCCTCGAAGGCAGTTGATATGATGGTCGCTTCCCAATGGTCAGCGGTACCAGTCAAATCATTCAACGTGACTTGAGCATCGGGTATCGCTGCCACAATTTTCGCTGCGATGTCTTCCTGCTTCATCTTGCCAGCCTAGCCCGAGGCCCGGGCTCCTTCAAGTCCAAGTGACGCTATCCAAGGAAGGGGTATTTGTAGCTCGTTGGAGGTGCAAGGGTTTCTTTCATGGTTCGCGGGGAGACCCAACGAAGCAAATTCCAATGAGCGCCAGCTTTATCATTGGTTCCCGAAGCCCGGCTTCCGCCGAATGGCTGATTGCCGACAACAGCCCCCGTAGGCTTGTCGTTAAAGTAGAAGTTACCCGCACTGTATTGCAGAGCCACGCGTGCTTGCTCAAGCGCACGCCTATCGTTGGCAAACACCGCGCCGGTCAGAGCATAGGGGGACGTCTGGTCGACAATTTCAAGGGTTTCGTCGAAACGTGCATCAGGGAAGACGTGCAACGAAACAATAGGACCGAAAAGCTCTTCTTCCATTGTTTGGTAGTGAGGATCGTCAGTCTTTAGGAGAGTCGGCCGCACGAACCAACCCGTCTTGCTATCGCACTCACCACCAGCAAGGATGGACACACCTTGAGATGATTTCGCGTTCGCTATCGCCTTCTCATGCCGGTCAAAAGCGTTCTGTTTGATTACAGCTCCCACAAAATTCCGAAAGTCGCGCGGGCTCCCCATAGTGAGACTGTTAACCGTGTCCGTGAGCTGACCTTGGATGGTCTTCCACACAGACTCAGCCACATAGATACGCGATGCAGCCGAACATTTCTGTCCCTGGTATTCGTAGCCACCCCGAACAATCGCAGCTACCAACGCATCGGGATCCGCAGAAGGGTGAGCAACAATAAAGTCTTTTCCACCTGTCTCACCGACCAGCCTTGGATAGGAGCGGTACTTTTCAATATTCTGACCGGCTTGTGCCCAAAGAGCTCGGAATACATGGGTAGATCCCGTGAAATGCAGCCCTGCGAAGTCTTTGTGACCCATTGCCGTTTCGCAAATGCTCTTACCGTCACCAGGAAGAAAATTGATAACGCCAGGCGGCAAGCCAGCCTCTTCGAATAGAAGATACATTTCGTACGCGGAAAGAGTTTGGGACTCCGCTGGCTTCCACAAAACCGTGTTGCCCATCAGAGCAGGAGCCGCGCACAGGTTCGCCGCTATCGACGTAAAGTTAAAAGGCGTAACTGCTAGAATAAAACCTTCAAGTGCCCTGTACTCCACCCGGTTCCAAACCGCGCTCGTGCTATTCGGCTGGTTTTCGTAGAGTTCTTGAGCAAATTTTACGTTGTACCGGAGAAAGTCGATCATCTCACACGCAGCGTCGATTTCTGCTTGATGACAGGTTTTCGATTGGCCATGCATAGTGGTTGCGTTGATCCGCATTCGCCACTTACCGACCAATAGCTCGGAAGCCTTCAACATCACGGCAGCTCGAGCTTCAAACGGCATATTTGCCCACTCGCGTTTCGCATCTGCTGCCGCGCGAATTGCTTGAGCGACTTCCTCTTTTCCCGCGCAGTGAAACTCTGCCAGTACGTGCCCGTGTTCGTGAGGCATCACGACCTTGTCAAGCTTTCCAGTTTTCACACGTGTGCCACCGATAATGCAGGGAATCTCCACCTTCTCACCTGCAACTCGATCTAGCTCTTTCTCCAATAGAGCGCGCTCAGTTGATCCGGGCGCGTAGCCGAGAACGGGCTCGTTAACGGGGTTTGGAACTTGTGCTCGTGAATTTGTCATGGCGTTTCCTTGTTCAAATAGGTGTAACCGGAAAGTCCGGCAGTGTAGGTGTCCATTAATTTTCGCGACTCAGGAAGAGTCATTTTCCCCTGCCGAATCGCTTTTTCTACGTGTTTCCGAAGTCTCTGAACCAACCCTTTGGGAGAATACGAGACGTATTTTAGAACGTCGGCCACGGTGTCGCCATTGAAGACCTCTTCGACGTCATAGCTACCATCTTCACCGCGTGAGATGTGAACCGTGTGAGTATCGCCAAAAAGATTGTGCAAATCACCCAGGATCTCCTGATAGGCACCTACGAGGAAAAATCCCAAGTAGTAGCCCTCGTCTTTCACCGGTCGGTGTAATTCTAGTACGCGTTTAATCTCTCGCTCGCTGATGAACTGATCGACCTTGCCGTCAGAATCGCAAGTAATGTCGACGAGAACTCCTCGCTGAGTTGGTTCCTCGTTGAGTCTGTGAATTGGAACGACGGGAAAAAGCTGATCCACGGCCCACGCATCGGGAACCGATTGAAACAGGGAGAAATTGCAAAAATACGTATCCGACAGTGCGTATTCAAGACGAGACAACTCCGCCGGAATCTGCGACATCGTTTTGGTTTCTTCAAGAATCCGCCGACAAATCGACCAAAACAGCCGATCGCAAATAACCCGCAATTCTAGAGAGAGGTGCCCCAAGTTGAAGAGCTGAAGGGCTTCCTCTTTGTAGGAAATCGCATCGTGAAAGCTCTCGAGCACATTCCGAGGCGCTACACCTTTATAGATATCGAAAAGATTCACAGCCACGGGTGGCGCATTTTCGGGAAGTTCTTTTGGCGCATCAAAGTTGGCGGTCTGCCCTACTTCCAAGACGTCGGTTATCAACACCGAATGATGAGCCGCAACCGCGCGTCCAGCCTCAGTGACAAGAGTGGGGTGAGCCACGTCAGCCTGGTTACAAACCTGTTGCGTAGTCCAAACCACATCGTTTGCATACTCCTGTACTGTGTAGTTCATGGAAGATGCGAAGTTACTTTGGGTGCCGTCATAGTCGACTCCTAAGCCACCTCCAACGTCGAGCATGTTGAGGTTTGCGCAACCTAGCTTGTTCAACTCAACGTAGAGTCTTGCCGCCTCGCGAAGCGCGACTTTAAAAGATCGGATGGCTGAAACCTGAGAGCCCAGGTGAAAGTGCAGCAGGCGTAAGCAATCGAGTTCTCCCCACCCGCGCAGCTTCTCTACCGCAGTGATCATTTCTGCAGGGCTAAAGCCAAACTTTGATCGGTCGCCACCAGACTCCTGCCAGCGTCCCGAACCTCTTGCGGAGAGTCGAGCTCTCAAACCTATGGTTGGGGCAAATCCCAAACGCTTCGCTACGTTGTGAATCTGATCAATTTCACTCGGCTTCTCTGCAACGAGCACAATGGTACGTCCCAGTTTCGAGCCTAGAAGTGCAAGTTCTATGTATTCGTCATCTTTGTAGCCATTGCATATTACAAGCGCATTCGGATCAGAGTGCATCGCCAGCACTGCAACTAACTCAGGCTTTGATCCCGCCTCCAAACCGTAATGAAAGGGTTTGCCAAAAGTGACAATTTCTTCCACGACCGTTCGCGATTGGTTCACCTTTATCGGGTAAACACCTCGGTAGTCACCTTTGTACTCGTATTCGGTGATCGCTTGGCTGAAGGCTGCGTTAAGGTGTTCAATTCGAGATTTTAGTACGTCCGAGAATCGGAGGAGTAGTGGCAAGCCGATACCGCGGCCTCGCAGGTCATCAACAAGCTCCTTGACATCAATGCACTGAGCGGACGAACAATTTTTCCCCTCTGGCTGAACGACGATATTTCCATGTTCGTTGACAGAGAAATATCCACCGCTCCAGCGATGGATGCCGTACAGGTCGGCAGAGTCTGCGGTAGTCCAACGAGTGAGAGGACTTACCGGGCGAGTCATCGAGCGAGCCACAGCCTGACGTACAATCAATCACCCCGGTGGCGCAACGACTTCTTTCCATGTACATTGCCGCGCCTCGTGTCCAGCCGCGTGCCAGCAGACAGCCCAGCCATGGGGATCATCGAAGAAGAGGAAAAACTCCTCGGAAAGGTTTCTGCTCGGGTCAGCCAAGGGCCCAAAGCCCTTGAAAACCGTGTAGGTACAGCCGATTTTGACCGCGAGTTACTTTCGCTTCGAGACGCCATCGCCGAGGCCAAACCCGAAGATCTGGCTCCTCTCGTTGAGCAAATGACGAGGATGGCGGCCATTCGAAGCCGACTCGGCGGCTCCCTGGACTTACCGGTGGACATTCGCTCGCCATATTTCGGGCATATGCGTCTCAAAGAAGGTTCCAAATCCCGAGACGTGCTCATCGGAAAGCGCGGATTTATCGATAGGGAGGCAGGGGTTCAGATTGTTGACTGGCGCAATGCCCCCATTTCTCGAGTCTATTATCGCTACGACGAAGGCGACGACTACGACGAGGAAGTGGGCGGCAACCCCCTCGAAGGCATCGTCGAGATACGCCGAAATATTTCCATTCAGCATTCCCTATTACGCCGAATCGGTGCACCACAGGGAACTTTCGTCCGTGACTCGGACAAAATCTGGCACCAAGCATCCGAGTCAGCTGTGCCGGTCTTACAGGGTGGCTCGGGAAAAGCGGTCCGCGTTCCCAAAGCACCCATCCATCACAACCGTGGCAAAGGCGGCAAAAAAGATCGCGCACGTCTGGGCGTTCAACACGGCCCCGGCACAGGACCGGACAAACACCTCCCAGAAATCGCGGCTCTTATTGACAAGGAACAATTCGATCTGGTTACTCAACCTGAGAGCGGCATGATTGTCATCCAGGGTGGAGCCGGGTCTGGAAAAACCACTGTCGCTCTTCATCGAGTCGCGTATTTGGCATTTGCCGATCGCAATCGGTTCCGCCCCAACAAAATGTTGTTTGTTGTTCCGACCTCTTCGCTCGAACGTTATGTACAAGGAGTACTTCCTTCCTTGGGTGTTACCGGCGTTCCCGTTGTCACCTACGCTAACTGGGCTCGCAATACAAGGCGGCGCTTGCTTCGCGAAAGGGCTCCCAACAAATACGCCTTCGATACTCCAGACAGCGTCTCTAGCGTAAAGAAACACCCTTTGCTAATCCAGGTGATCAACAAATACGTTGAAGACGAGTGCGAGCGTGCCCAAACAGCGCTAGACAAAACAGATCCAAAACTGGGAGATGGTTTTCGACAATTAGATAAACCCGGGCTTGCACAGCGATTGCGGCATGTTCGCCGTATGGTTAAGCAGCGACAACTCGCAGTTGCGTCCCCATTTGAAGCCGAGAGTCTCCTCTCTCGCCTCATTGAAGAAGCCGAGGAAATTTACTCAAACTGGGGTGAAATTCTTAGCGACAGAACGAGACTTCAGCCTCTGATTGACGCCGGCGTTCCAGCCTACGCAATAAATAAGACCATCGAGCGATGTGTAGCCCAACAGGAAGAACCGCCCACGAAAGAGGAAATGGAAGCCATCGACGGTCGAGACCTAGACGAGGACAGCATTGCAGGGTGTTTAGATCCGGAAGACGACCCAATCTTACTGCGGTTGCTCTTTCTAAAACGCGGAAGTCTCGCTGGCCCCGGCACCGGCCCCATTCAGTATGAGCACATTGCCATTGACGAAGCCCAGGACAGGTCTGCTATCGAAGTACGCGTGCTTCTCGATGCCACCGCAAGAGATCCAAAGACCAAGCAAAAATCGATCACCATTGCCGGAGATACAGCGCAACGACTGGTTTTCGATAACTCATTCTCTGGGTGGCCCGACCTACTGAAGGCGATGGGGGAAGGCACGACGGTTGTCAGCCCGCTCAAGCTTTCCTATCGGTCCACCGCCGAAATCATGCAACTCAGTCTCGATGTTCTCGGCGATCTTGCGCCGGATGAACAATTGGCCGCTCGTTCTGGTGCTCCTATTGAGCTCCACGCATTTGGCGATGTAGGCGAAGCAGTAGGTTTTTTAGGGGAAGCCCTTCGAAACCTTATCATCCACGAACCCAACGCTTCCGTTGCAGTAGTCAGTCGATACCCAGAACAGGCGGACAACTACTACGGCGGACTAATGCGGTCTGAAGTTCCACGACTACGGCGCGTTCGACATCACGAGTTTTCTTTTGTTCCCGGCATTGACGTAACGGACGTGAGTCAGGTCAAAGGCCTTGAGTTCGACTACGTTGTTATGGTCGACGTCAACGATGCCACCTATCCAGATTCCGTTGAATCGCGCCATCTCCTTCACATCGGCATGACTCGTGCGGCCCACCAGCTTTGGCTTGTGTCCACCGACAAGGTCTGCCAGCTATTTCCCGAATCCCTGCGAAAATTTGGCTAAAACCAATTCTCGAAAGGCTTGCTTCCATTGCAATCTAGTGACGTGGGCACCCTTTCTTATCTACCCGGAGAATCGAAGTATCTTCGGCCCGATTCCCAAAACAATTTTTCGTCCCCCCGTTTGGTATTAAGCCCGCGGTTTACTTCCTTGACGACTTTCTGCGGGCTTTTCTCGCTGATCTAGAGAGCCCCCCTCTCGCAATACTCGCCCCCTATAGACCGTCATCGTATCTGCGAGTGTTTCGGCATCGACGGTGTAAGTGTTCTTAAGTGCAGCCGAGGATCCCGTAGAAACTCTATTGAGTTTTCCTATGCGACTCTGATCATCTGGCTGGTCGAACGTCACATAGCTGCGAATTTTGAATGGACCATACATAACGCTAAACGCTGCGAACTCCGACACTTCTTTCCATTTATACTCGCGTTTTCGCCCGAGGAAACACTCCTCGAACCCGTCCGTTCGCAATACTAAGTAACTACGCCAGCGTAGTAGAATTCCCAAGCCCATTACGGCAATGCCACCAAAGAAGAGGGAAAAACCAATGCCAATTGCACCACCGGAAACACTCTTCTCAACGACAAAACCGTACACAGCACCAATCGCGCACAAAACGAAAAGGGGAAACAACACAAGAAAGCTCAACGCACCCTTGGTCCTCGATGGGACAAACCACATCTCTTCAGGCCCCTTCTCTTCATTTACCCTCGACATTTCGTCGATTATACGCGTCCAAGGACACCAGAGAACAGTGATGAGGAGTCGTTTCTGTCGTGCTCCTCTATGCCCAAGAGAATGCGCTCGCGCTCTATCTTCGAACCCGCGGCACGAAACATCCAGGGAACAAAGAATAGCCCGGTCCCCGCGACCATTTTGGTGGGTATGCCTAATAAAAATAGTGCAGGAAGAAGAGAAAGAGTAACTGCTATCCAGTAAGCGCGCCAACCCGACGATTTTCCGAGTACACGCGGAGAACCGCTAGCATGGAGCTTCTTTGAAAAGCTCACAGCAAAGATGGCGAGGGCAATATGACAGTGCCCAACAATGAGCATACTGACCCCAATCCATTGGTTGAATTCACGCGCACTCATTCCAAAAACAATTAGGCGATGAACCGTTAGAGGTCCGAGCAAGCTGGCAGCTACCAAAGGAAGCGCTACGCTCGCTCGCTCAAGTTTAACAGCCCATTTTGCGAGAATCTCGTTTGGTTTGACATGCCGCAGACGATCTAGGTCAGCAAACGTATCACCGGAAACTCGCAGGGTCCGTCTAATAAACCAGGTTACTAGCCAGCCAAGGAAAACTCTTGAAAGCAGAGTGACCAATAAGCCTCCAAAGCTACCAACCAAAAGCAAATGTACCGGCCACCCACTGGGCTCATAGCCACTATATTCGACGTAACTCCCGTTGTGGTGTGGAACCGGCGTGTAAATCAGGGGAACCACTAGTGTCAAAACCATCGCGGCGGCAGCTAACACCGCAAACCCGCCGCCGAGAATACGCGACAGCCTGCGGCTCACCACTCGCTCACAATCCTCAGTGGACTCGTTCCGAAGCTCTTCGAGGCGGGCCTCGAGCTGAATGCCTAGACCAACCTCATTGTCTCGATATGCAGTGGTCTCCACATAAGTAAGATGCTCGAGACCAGCAAAGTATTCCAAGCCACCGCGAATATTCGATAACCGCCTGCGATCGCTTCTGTTTTTTTACTTATCCGGGCCAAGCTCCTACACTGCGGCCACCTTGGGAAAAGGCGAAAACATAGCCGATACTCGAAAGCGCCGGGATGTGTCCCAGGCGGTGAGACTGGGCGCAAAAACCGCCATCCATCGCGACCTCTACTTCTTTTTTATCCGCAGCCCCTGGTCCATTGTCTTTTGCTTACTTGGGCTTGGTTTCGTCATCGTAAATGCCGCCTTCGCTGGACTTTACATGCTGGAGCCGCACTCCATCTCAAGCAACGGTGCGACAACGTTCTCTTCCGCATTCTATTTCAGTGTCCAAACGATGTGCACCATCGGATACGGAGCACTATCACCGGAATCCTCATACGGCAATCTGCTCGTGACCATAGAGGCAGCATTCTCTCTGGTAGGAGTTGCCGTCTTAACAGGTGTTGTCTTCGCCAAGGTTAGTCGGCCTACAGCGGCGATCGTTTTCAGCAAGCCGCTTTTGGTAACCACAATGAACGGAAAAAAAACACTGGTTTTCCGAGCAGGCAATGTTCGCAGTAACGAGATTGTAGGAGCTAGTGTCGACTTCATCGTACTGCGCGACGATGTCACAAAAGAGGGACACCAAACCCGCCGTATCTACCCACTCACAGTGTCTCGATCTCGTACACCAATCTTTGTGCTTAGCTGGCTGGTCATGCATGAAATTGACGAAAAAAGCCCGGTTCGTGACATCGACTTTGATAATCCAGGTGACATCTCATTCGTCGCCGCGCTAACTGGACACGACAGCACTTACGGGCAAACGGTCTACGCAAGGCATGTATGGTACCCAGAAGATGTTCGCAATAATCACCGGTTTGTCGACATCATCGACGAGACCGATGACGGCCGTATTCAAGTGGACTACAACAAATTTCACGATGTACTGCCCGATACACCGTCAAAGAACTCAAACGCTCCCTAAGAATGTTAGATGGCAAAACTGACTTCTGCTCCGAGTCGCCAGCTTGGACGAAAATCATCGATCACCCGCTCAAAGCGCGCAAACGGCTCGACTACCAGTTTCGATGCTCCAATAGGAACCCCAAGGCCAATCTGCACATACCCTCCAAAGAGGAGGTCAGTTTTGCCTTTGCGATTTGAGCTAACCGGTTCGCGAGTTTTTACATTGGTAATACGACCAATGAGCTCTGTGCCAACGGACAAGGAAGGAATCACCGGCCCATCGAAAAGGATGCCAATTTCTCCTAAAAGCATCAATTCATGCTCCGTTACTTGGAAAGCAACGGGCATCTCTGCTTGAGATAACCCACCAAAACCGAGCCGAAGCCCAGGACGAATGAAAACGCGATCGGTTAGCCCGATGTACCTGAAGCCCACAAGTTCAGGCACGAATGCGCTTCTCTTAGCTTGGCCAAAATCTTGACGAATTTGAAATTGGGGAGCAACACCAATCGCCCACCTTGGGCTCTCAGCTTGTGCGGAAGACTCTGTAAGAAAAGACAGAAAGAACACCAAGAGCGCAATTGATTTTCCCCTCATAAGCCACATACTCCTCGATGAGTCGTAGGGAACCCGATAGCGCCAAATTGTCTAACAAATTCGGCGCAAACTTGAATCTGTTCGGTCGCTGGCAACCCAGCGGCAAAAGAGGAAAGAAACGCGCCTGTCACCTGGCCGTCCCGTCCTAGTTCGATGGACTCTTTCGCCGTACACGGATCGGGTTCTATTGCGGGGAGTAAACCACTGGCGAGTACACGCTGTCTCGTTCCTTGAAGCGCGCTATTTACCGTAGACGCAAACCTGCTGCGCGCCAGCTCATCCAAAGGATCGTCTCCAAGAGCTAGATACGCCAGGTAAAGGCTGCGAGCGAATAGCGTACCGATACAATAAAATCGTCCGCCGCAGACTTTCTCATCCTCAAGATCGTCATACACATACTCGCTAGAGAATCCCCGGTCGCTAATGTCAATTCGATCACTAAATGCAAAAAGAGGATTCGTTATCCCAAAACGTGAGAACGCGACGAAATCTCCGTAGCCCTCGTTAAAACCAGCAATCGCGTATTCGCCGAACAATCTGCCTTGCTCTGGATTTGCATCGCAGCTCGACGGCGCAAGTCCGTCATAAAACAAAAACTCAAAAAGAGCATGACCGAATTCGTGAGCCAAAACTACGGGATTGGCGCCAATGGGCACGGTTTCTATAAATGATCGCTGTGCGAGGCCAAACTGATTTGCCCCAGGCAAGAAGAATGCATTTAGCTTCGGTCTTACAACAACTTCAACTTCTCCAGCGCTAGCGCGAAATTCAGGTTCGAATAAAACTTCAAACCGCCCCCTAGAAAAGAAGTCATCTCTGGCGACGCCAATAGCATCGAGAGAAAGAGCGGTTTCTTGTGCACTGTAAAGAGCACTTAGCATAATCACCCCGGAATAATCACGCGCAACAACGACTCCGTCGTCGGTGTAGTACCGAAGATCGGCGCTTTGGCCATCGCGAAACTCAATGGGTTCAACGACATCTGCATTACTAATTTCATCTACTCGCAGAACGCCACCGCGCACAACGCGAAGAAACGCTGTCTCAAGTTTCTGAAGATTCTCTACCCCGCGTAGAGTTTGACGGTTCAACGCAAAAGACGGTGCTCCGTTACTAGGATCCACACCGTTGACGACAAGCACCTCTACCTCAATGTCACCCGAGAGATTATCCGTACTGCAGGATGCGCTTGAAAGGACTACACATAGAGCAAGTACATTTAACCAACTCATCACCAATACCTCCCGACACTTAACCAAGGCAGCGGCAGCACATCGCGCCCTCCCCGTAGGACTATTCCGCCAAACTGAAAAAGCCACTTCTTGCTTGGGCGCCAATGAGCAAGCATCCGTAGGCCGAACCGCTCGTGTGGCCGCGTGATATCTCCACTAAGATTTGCGCTAGCGGTCGCCGAAACCGAATCAAGGTCTGCGCGAGTAGTTGGCGCAAGTAGAAGAAGCGTTTCAAATGCAAATTTTGAGCTGAAGCTGTATTGATGACGTAGTCCCAAGACGGTTGAAGAAAATACGATTTTCTGGGGCAACCCGCCATCTTCGCTCTCACCGAAGAGTGACACAAAGACAAAACTACCACCGAAGCGATGCTTCTCATTCAACCCAAACTCGGCATTTATACTTGCCCAGGTCGAGTATAAGTTTTTCACCCCCTCGCCTTCGCTCGGATCAATGAAAAAAGTTACGAACCCATTTCCAACAACAGACCAACGGGCACTCCGATGGATAAGATAGCGAGCTTTTAACGCCGCAGCCGGAGTGCCGCCCAACGTTGACAAAGAATAGAGTGCGTAGGCTCCGACGTTAAAGTTGTCTGTAATACCAAAATCAATACTAGACAGTGGCAAGTCAGCACTAACGTGTCCCTTGCCCAACATTTCAGTATCAAAAAGCCCTGGGAATCCTCGTGTGGCACTGTCCTCTGTAACGATGGGTTCCTGAACCACATACCGTTCGCCTCGTTGCGCACTAGCAAGCGGTAAAACACCGCAGAGGGAAATCAAGATCACCAAAATGCAAGATCTACTTCTCATGACAGGAGCAACTCCATTGGTAGCGAGAAGTGCTTAGAGAGAAAAAGACGCGCTCATTTCGAGCATTCTTTCAATGGGCACTAGGGCCTTCACCCTGATCTTTTCAGGAACGTCGACTTGCGGTGACAGATCGCGGAGAGCCATGTAAAGTTTTTCCATCGTATTGAGACGCATATAGGGGCAGAGGTTGCACGCGCAGGTCTCATCCTCGGGGGGCGCAGGAATCAACTCCTTACCGGGTGCCTCTTTGGCCATTTTGTGAAGGATACCGGCCTCGGTAGCTACGATGAACTGCTTGGCATCTGACTCGGCCACGTAGCGAATCAAACCTGAAGTAGAAGCGATGTGATCCGCGTGGCGGAGGACTGCCTCTTCGCACTCCGGGTGAGCCACGACCTTCGCATCCGGGTGACGAACCTTGAGTGCTATCAATTTCTTCTCGCTGAAAGTTTCGTGCACTATGCAAGCCCCTTCCCATAGAACAATATCGTCACGTTTTGCTTGTTGCGAAACGTAGCGCCCCAAATGTCGGTCGGGCGCAAACACTATTTTTTCTTCTGGTCCCAGCGCCTGGATAATTTTTGCAGCGTTCGAAGACGTGCAAATGATATCGGAGAGGGCTTTTACATCTGCACTACAGTTGATGTAACTAACAACGGTGTGGTCTGGGTATTTTTCTAGCCAAGTCCCAAACTTGTCTGCTGGGCATCCGTCCGCTAAAGAACAGCCGGCTTTAAGATCGGGAACGATGACCGTTTTGGTCGGGTTCAAGATCTTCGCTGTCTCTGCCATGAAGTGAACACCGCAAAAGCAAATGACGTCTGCATCGGTCGCTTTCGCCTGCTGACTTAGCTGCAGCGAATCGCCAACGAAGTCAGCGATATCTTGAATTTCCGATTCCTGATAATAGTGGGCCAAAATGACAGCATTTTGCTGTTTCTTTAGCTTGATTATCTCGTCAACTAATTCTTGCCCCGATAGTTCAACGGTCGCCATTCTAAAGAATTCGTAGCACGAAAGGACTAGTCTGGCATTGGCCCTAGTCATACTCCTTGCAATCAACGAGAAAATCCTACATCTTCTCGTCGTTTACACCCTTTGCTGGGGGAGCCTAAGGCTGAGAGGCATGCACGTCATCATAGTGATGACATGACATGCGACCCCTTGAACCTGACCCGGATGATACCGGCGTAGGAAAGCGAGATAAAATTGAGCAAAAGCGACACCAAGACTTTCTGGACTAAAGCCCACCGCGAAATCGACGGATACAAGATTCCCGAGAAACAAATTTCGCTAACGAATGGCGACAACTTCAAGACCTACGATACGTCTGGCCCTCAAGATTGCGATCCGCGCAAGGGCCTTCCGCACCTTCGAGCTCCATGGATCGAGAGCCGTTTGAAGGAAGGCGACACCGGAAACCGCACACAAATGCACTACGCAAAACGCGGAATTATCACCGAAGAGATGTACTTCGCTGCCGCGCGGGAAAAGATGTCACCCATCGTTGTACGCGACGAGATCGCTGCGGGACGAGCAATTCTGCCTGCCAACATCAAACATCCCGAATCTGAGCCCATGCTCATCGGACAAAAATTCCTTGTTAAAATTAATGCCAATATCGGTAACTCATCAGTGTCCTCGTCCATAGAAGAAGAAGTAGAAAAGCTTCAATGGGCAACCAAATGGGGCGCCGACACATTAATGGATCTTTCAACGGGCGAACGAATTCATGAAACCCGCGAGAGCATTATCCGAAATTCGCCGATTCCCGTCGGCACTGTTCCGATTTACCAGGCCCTTGAAAAAGTCGGTGGCGACCCAGAAAAGCTATCAATCGACCTATTTTTGGAAACTCTCGAAGAGCAAGCCGAACAAGGTGTCGACTACTTCACGATCCATGCTGGCGTCCTTCTTCGCTACATCCCCATGACTGTCAACCGGGTAACGGGAATCGTGTCACGCGGCGGTTCTATTATGGCGAAGTGGTGCCTCGCTCATCACAAGGAGAATTTCCTCTACACCGAATTCGATAGAATTTGCGAACTCATGAAAAAGTACGACGTTGCGTTCAGTCTTGGCGATGGACTGCGACCTGGCTGTATTGCCGATGCAAACGATGAAGCGCAATTTGCCGAGCTTGAGACCCTTGGTGAACTGACCAAGCAAGCTTGGAAACACGACGTGCAAGTCATGATTGAGGGACCCGGGCATGTCCCGATGAACAAAATCAAAGAGAACGTCGACAAACAGATAGACCTCTGTGACGGTGCACCGTTTTACACCCTAGGGCCTTTGGTTACCGACATCGCTCCTGGCTACGATCACATTACCTCCGCTATTGGTGCTGCCATGATCGGATGGTTCGGGACGTCGATGCTCTGCTACGTAACTCCCAAAGAACACCTGGGCCTCCCAAACAAGCAGGACGTCAAAGACGGAGTAATCGCCTATAAAATTGCAGCACATGCGGCTGACCTGGCAAAAGGGCATCCGGGGGCACAGGCCTGGGATGACGAACTCTCCAAAGCTCGTTTCGAATTCCGCTGGGAAGACCAATTCAACTTGTCTCTCGATCCCGAAACCGCTCGCGCTTATCACGACGAAACACTCCCCGCGCCTGCGGCAAAAGGAGCACACTTCTGCTCCATGTGCGGGCCAAAGTTTTGTTCGATGAAAATCACTCAGGACCTCCGAAAATATGCAGAGGAAAACAACGTCGCTCCGGACAAGGCTATTGCTGAAGGAATGAGCGCGAAGTCGAAAGACTTTGCTCGGGCTGGCAAGAAATTGTACTCAAACCAAGTCTGATGAAACCGAGAGAGAAGTACTTGAAGCTCGCCAAGGCCATTGGCGAGCATGATCACAGGTACTACGTACTCGACAACGCATCCATTAGCGACTTTGAATACGACAAGCTCTACAAAGAACTTGTTGATATAGAAGAAGCTCATCCAGACTGGGTCGTTCCCTGGTCTCCCACTGGGCGGGTAGGAGGAAGCCCAGTGTCAGAGTTCGCAAAGGTCTCGAGGGATACCCCAATGCTTTCTCTCGACAATACCTACGATGGCGACGACCTCCGTGCTTTCCATGAACGGGTCGTAAAGGGACTTGGCACAGAGGTTTTTGAGTATAGCGTCGAACCCAAAATAGACGGACTTGGTGTTGAACTGACCTACGAAGAAGGTACTTTTACTCTCGGTTCTACACGGGGCGACGGAACTACCGGCGAAGACGTCACTGCCAACCTGAGAACTCTGCGCGACGTGCCTCTGTTACTTAAACAAAAATCAAATATAACTGTCCGCGGCGAGGTCTTTATTACCAAAGATGACTTCGCTGGTATCAACAAAGAACGCGCCGCCGCAGGTCTCGAGCTTTTCAAAAACGCCAGGAATACGGCTGCAGGTTCGCTCAAACTTCAAGATCCCAAAGCAGTTTCCAAACGTGCCTTACGAGTCATTCTCTATGAAGCCGTCAATGGCGAGCAGTATGCACCAACCCACCTGGAGCTTCTGGATCAGATCAAGGCCTTGGGAATCCCTACCTCTCGTCACAATGAGAAGGCCACGACAATTGAGGAGCTGCTCACTATCGTCGATGTATGGAGGGATAAAAAAGCTACCCTTCCCTACGAGGTAGATGGACTCGTCATTAAAGTCAATCAGTTCGATCAACGCGCAGACTTGGGCACAACTTCTAAATTTCCCCGCTGGGCCATCGCTTTCAAGTTTCCAGCAGATAAAGCCACAACAAAAATCCTTGGACTTGAAACTAACGTCGGCCGAACCGGTGCGGTGACGCCAGTTGCCGTGCTTGAACCGGTTGAGCTCTCGGGTACAACCGTGAAACGCGCTTCTCTACACAATTGGGATCAAGTCGCGCGACTTGGTATCGGTGTTGGCGACTCGGTGAAAGTCGAGAAAGCAGGCGAGATCATTCCTCAAGTCCTTGAGATAGACAAGAAAAGTAAAGGGGCTCGGTTCGTTCCTCCGAGCCATTGCCCCAGCTGCAAGGGCAACTTAGAAAAGGAAGATGGCAAGGTGGTTTTACTCTGTAAAAACCAACTGGCATGCCCAGAACAAGTTCTTCAAGGCCTGCGCTTTTTCGCCGGACGCGATCAGATGAACATAGACGGCCTGGGCGAGAAAATCACCCATGCGTTAGTAGAGGCTGGACTCGTAGAAAATATTGCAGACCTTTTTGTCTTGGAAAAAAGGCAAATAGAGAACATGGAAAGATTCGCAGAAACCAGCGCTGCAAACCTGGTAGAAGCCATTGCCCATGCGAAGAAAACCGCGACGTTTTCTCGTTTGCTAACCGCGCTGGGCATCCGTCACGTAGGTGGTGTGGTCGCAAAAACAATTGCCCAATCCTACCCGTCCATGGAAAAGCTCCTTTCCGCCATCGATGCGTCCACCGACACCGATGAATTCGTGACAAAGCTAACTTCTATAGACGGTGTTGGCGAAGTCATCGCGAGATCTCTCGATGAATTTCTCCGTAAGAAAGAGAACCGGAAAGTGATCGAATTGCTCCTGACCCGAGGGGTAAACCCAGAAGAACCAATCCAAGAAGCCAAAACGGGTGCACTAACAGGGAAAGTGTTTGTCATCACCGGTACGCTTTCCGCGCCAAGAAGCGAAATTAAGGTTCGTATCGAGGAAAGCGGCGGAAAAGTGACAGGTTCTGTGTCGAAGAGCACAGACTACCTAGTCGCCGGGGCGAAAACCGGGAAATCGAAACTGGCAGCGGCGGAAAAAAATGCCGTTGCAGTTATTTCGGAAGACGAGCTTAACGATCTGCTTACCTAGCAGGCGCTTCGAAAACCTTTTGGTTGCGCTTTATTAGGTCGGCGACACTTTTTATTACTTCTTTAAGCGTCATCTCGCTGGTGTTGAAAAGGTGTTCGGCTTGAGCGTAGAGTGGCGCTCGAGATGCAAGTAGACTTCTGAGTTCTTCGAAAGCCTTTGGATTCTCTGCCATGGGTCGTTTGTCGCCCTGAGAAATTACTCTCTGCCAATGATCTTCCGGTATAGCTTTTAACCAAACCGTGGTGGCAAACTCGCGAAGGAAAGCAAAATTCTCAGCGTGTGTAACGATGGATCCTCCGGTTGCCAATACGAGCGACTTCCCATTCTTCTGCTCCTCAAGTACTTGTCGCTCTAGACGGCGGTAATAGGACTCGCCATGCAGTTCGAAAATTTCTCCGAGAGTTAGCCCGGCGGCCTCTTCGATTTTTCGATCCACTTCAATGAACTCATAGCCTGTTATCTTTGCGACCGCTTTCCCGACTGAGGACTTACCCGCACCACGAACTCCTAGGAGTCCAACCACAGAGGGACTCGTTTCAACTTGGCCCAATTTGTATCCATCGAGGAGTGAAGCCGGCGTGGTTTCCAACGCGGCAGCAATCGCGGCAAATCGAAGCAGAGAAATATTGCCTGCACCTGATTCAAACTGAGCAAGATATCGCTCGGAGACTCCCGACAATTTCGAGAGCGCTTTCCGTGTCAGCCCCTTGGCTATCCGGGCTTTCCGCGCCTTCGTACCGACAAGGGTTAGTAATGACGAATTGCTGATGTGCACTATAATGCACCAGCAAGTAATCAATAGGCAATAAAATGCTTGCTTAAATCAGAGCAGATCCTGCAATATTAGCGAGATGGATCCGATCTCTTTTGCGACTAGCCCGGAAACGTACCGCCACTGGAAGCTTTCCGTCGATGGTGAAATTGCCACCCTTACGATGCATGTCGACGATGACCACCCGCTTCGGACAGGCTACGAACTCAAGCTGAATTCCTATGACTTATCCGTCGACATCGAGCTTTCCGATGCTGTTCAGCGGATTCGTTTTGAACATCCTGAGGTCAAGACCGTGGTTATTTCCGCTGACATCGACCGAGTATTCTGTTCGGGCGCTAACATCTACATGCTCGGTGCTTCCACGCACAGTTTCAAAATTAACTTCTGTAAGTTCACCAACGAGACCCGGCTCTACATGGAAGACGCTTCTCGCAACAGCGGAATCACTTTTCTTGCAGCGTGTAATGGCGCCACTGCTGGAGGAGGCTATGAGCTCGCCCTAGCCTGCGACGACATTGTGCTTATCGACGATGGCTCTTCCTCTGTATCGTTTCCTGAAACCCCTCTCCTCGCGGTCTTGCCCGGAACGGGAGGACTAACGCGTTTAGTAGATAAACGAAAAGTCAGACGAGATAGGGCAGACGTTTTCTGCACCTTAGCAGAGGGAATAAAGGGCAAAAAAGCTGTCGAATGGGGGTTGGTCGACGCAGTTATTCCTCGTTCGAAATTCGCTGACGGGGTCAAGGAGCGCGCCCAAGCCTTAGCAAGTAAATCGAAACGGCTAAAGGGACCAGCGGTCAAACTCCAACCACTTACACCTACGAGAAAAGGCGATACTCTCACGTACAACCACGTTGAACTCGCTATGAAGCCCAGCGAAAGAACCGCGTCTCTCACGATATCAGCGCCAGAAAATAAACCACCGACGGATGCGGCCGGTATAGGAAAAGAGGGGTCGGCTTATTGGGGATTACGCGCTTTTCGAGAACTCGACGATGCTCTTTTGGAGCTTCGCTTCAACTACCCAGAAATTGGCACCGTTCTCATTCACACAAACGGGCAAGCGCAACATGTACTCTCGGTTGATGAGGCACTTGAAGCAAACCAAAATGACGGGTTTTGCAAGGAGGTTCGACTTCTCCAAGCCCGAGTACTGCGCGCTCTCGATGTGACAGCTCGATCCTTCTTTGCGGTCGCAGAAACAGGCTCGTGTTTCGTTGGCTCGCTTTTGGAAGTGGCTCTGGCTTCAGACAGATTCTACATGCTCGAAGACGACGACGGAAAAGTCTCCGTGCAATGCTCCATTGCCAATCATGGCGCCCTTCCCGTCGGCAATGGCCTAAGTAGAATGGCAATGCGTTTCTACGGAGACGACGAGGGCCTTTCTAAAGCGCTATCCCAATCAAGTGAGAGCCCTGTCTCCAGCGCGGAAGCAGAAGCAATCGGCATTGCGACTCTCGCCCTTGACGACATCGACTTCGAAGATGAACTTCGAATTGCGGTTGAGGAACGAGTTTCGCTATCGCCCGATGCACTAACTGGAATGGAAGCCTCTCTTCGCTTCGTTGGCCCGGAGACCCTTGAAACCAAGATCTTTGGAAGGCTCTCTGCTTGGCAGAATTGGATTTTTACCCGCCCGAATGCCACCGGAAAGAGCGGAGCACTATCACTTTACGGAAAACCGGAACGCCCCGCTTTTAATTGGAACCGAACTTAGTCAAATCGAAGGGAAACAAATGAACCACATCTCAGACGAACGAATTCCCAATAATGTCGACCTATCTGGCGATAGGCGTCTCCAGCGCGCGTTGGAAAAATGGCAGCCACACTTTATTGACTGGTGGAAAGATATGGGCCCCGAAGGGTTCCAAGCCGATGATGTATATCTCAGGACCGCAATTTCAGTGGAAAAGGGAGGCTGGGCCCACTTTGACTACGTAAAAATGCCGGACTACCGATGGGGAATTTTTCTCGAGCCAGGCGACGACAATCGAACCATCCAGTTTGGAGATCAAATAGGTCAACCTGTTTGGAACGAGGTGCCCGGTGAATTTCGCAATATGCTTCGCCGCCTCATCGTCACCCAGGGAGATACCGAACCTGCGTCCGTAGAACAACAGCGTTGGCTCGGTCAGACAGCCCCGTCGCTCTACGATCTCCGAAACCTGTTTCAAGTGAACGTAGAAGAAGGTCGACATCTTTGGGCCATGGTTTACCTTCTGCATAGATATTTCGGGAAAGACGGACGCGAAGAAGCTGAAGAACTGTTGGCTAGAAGATCAGGAGACGAAGATAGGCCTAGAATTCTTGGTGCTTTCAACGAGCCCACTAGCCACTGGCTGTCCTTCTTTATGTTCACAATGTTCACTGACCGTGACGGGAAGTACCAACTAGCATCTTTTGCTGAGAGTGGTTTCGATCCGCTAGCGCGAACCTGCCGTTTTATGCTTACAGAAGAAGCACATCACATGTTCGTTGGCGAAACCGGTGTTGGGCGAATCGTTCAGCGAACCGCGGAGCTAATGAAACAAGACTCCAATGAAGATGCTCGAGCTGGCGGCGGTTTCGACTTGCCGACTATCCAGAAATACATCAACCTTTGGTACACACTCTCTCTAGATTTGTTTGGAGGAGAAATCTCCTCTAATGCAGCAGATGCATTTGCTGCAGGAATCAAGCACCGATACAAAGAAGGTGCTCGTTTCGAAAATCATGATTGCTTGGAAGACACATACGAGATGGAAGTTTTCGAAAGTGGTTCGGTATCAAAGAAAGAAGTAGCCCTCCGAACAGCCATGAACGAGGTCTTACGAGACGATTACGTAGCAGACTGCCAACGAGGCGTGGACAGATGGAACAAGACACTTAAGAAAGAGGGGATCGACTTCGAGTTAAAGCTTCCCAGTCGGCGCTTCCATAGAAACATAGGGCAATTCGCCGGGCAGCCCTTTGACACATCGGGAAACCTGTTAAGTAAAGCTGAATGGAAAGCAAAAGAGGGCGACATGCTTCCAACGGAAGAGGATGAAACCTTTGTCAAGAGCCTTATGCGGCCCGTTCATGAACCGGGAAAAATCGCAGGATGGATCGCTCCACCCAGGCGTGGGATCAATAACAACGAATTCGAATTCGAGTACGTAAAACGCGACAATTGAACAAGCATCAAGCCAGCAGAAAGAATCGTTTGGCGATCCGCTTTTTCTCACTCTGAAATGTTGGCTAAAGAGGGCAAGGCGATCTAGGTTTGCTCAAATAGCTCAGGAGTTGCCTGGAAATGATTCTCATCGTCCATCGCGATTCGCTCCTGACCTGAAACCTTATCTTTAATAGGAGCAAATCAAATGAAAACTCTTCGTACAGCATTTCTCGCCGTTGGTCTTATGAGCTTCGCTGCCTGTGGTGGTAGCCACAAAGGCGCTGCTAACCCATGCAACCCATGTGGTAGCGCAGTAAACCCATGCAACCCATGTGGTGCAAACCCATGCAACCCATGTGGTGCAAACCCATGCAACCCATGTGGTGGTGCTAACCCATGCAACCCATGTGGCGACTGGTAGTCTTTTAAGCTAAAAATAGTGATTTTTTGCGCGAAGGTTTTAACCCTTCGCGCTTTTTTTTTGACGAGTCAACCTTGCCGTACGCGCGGCCATAAACTCCAGTTCCTCGTTCGTGTCAAAAAAGACCGACGCCGAGTGCAACCATTACTTTGTTCGAGCAAGGCGCTTCTAAAAAAGAAGCCACACTAAAGAAAGCGTCGGCTGGTCCGCTGTAACGATTCCTTTCCTTCCATGACGTGGAATGAAAGGAGTTAGCACGTGCGCTCACACCATCCTTTTCACGTCATTTCCAGGTAACGTCCCCTGCTGATTTCAGGTTCAAGCTCTGAAGCGGCCACAGATGTAAGCCAATTGACAACATTGTCGTTTTCTTGATCACCCCTGTGGATATCCTGAGAATTCTGTGTGTAACAGAGCTGATTGCCCTCCTGCTCCCGGTCAGTTAGCGGTCAACTGGCTGATTAGTAAACAGGTGAACGGGAGTGAGACAGGAGTGTTCGATCCAGTGAGGAACTCTCAAAATCAGTTTTTCTGAGGGAGCAACTTCTCCACCACTTCCCTGAGCGGTTTGAGTAGTTCCGGAGCGCAAACAACCCGCACAGTGGACACATCACGCCCAATGGAGAGTTCATCCATCAAGGTGCCTAAAGTAACAGTTCCGTGTACTGGATGGCCAACAACGTGAAGTTCGTCGGCCCGCCGCGAATAACCAGTTTGCGTCGCCGTATCCAAATGAAAGTAGTACTTGCCGTGCTCGCCGAAGACTTCAGTCGAAGCTTCCGATAGCGCGTTAGAGAGTTCCGGCGCAATTCGCTTGATCGCAGAAGGATCGTCTCCAAGATCCAGAGTCTTAAAGAGTCTGCGATTTGCTAAGCGTCTCGCCAGATCCACCATAACGCTGTCAGAGGTCTGTCCTTTGTCCCCTTCCAGACCTGCCCAACGGTTGACCGTCGCAGTAACTGCGACATCTTCCAACCCGAGGTAGGAATCGGCGCTCATTTCGCCGCTTGTTATTAATGACTGCACACTTTCTAAGCCATCTATGTCGACGCCACTTTCTATACAGTCGCGAAAGCGTTCCATCAATTTAAGAAACATCCATTCCGCGGCTCGCACAGTCTTGTGGTGATAAACCTGAGCGTACATATAGCTGCGCGCAAAAAGATATTGTTCAACCGCGAAGCGACCTCTCCGGTAGTCGACCACAAGCTCTCTGTTGTCATCGCCTGTACCAACAGAGTCCAAGCGTAATGCGTGTAAAATCCAATCAAGGTCAAACGACGCATAACCAGCCCCCGAGTAATGACCATCTCTCTGGAGGTAATCGAGGCGATCGACATCCAACTGAGAAGAAACCAATTTCCTGGCAAACCCTGGTCTGTAGCTCTTGTCCCAGAACCCACAAATTTTTTCGGCCAGCCCAGCTTCTAGTTGGTTAAGCGCGGCATTCAATTCTTGATTTTCAGAAACCAACCGAGCTCCCCACTCTTCGTGAGAGGTACCGGGAAAGACCTGCTCCCACGAATGAGAAAACGGGCCGTGCCCTATGTCGTGGAGAAGTGCCGCAGCTTTGACATGCAAAGCGACCTCGGGTTTGAGCTCAAGGCTTTTCACGACGCGACCTGCAAGGTGGAAAGCTCCTAGCGCATGCCCAAACCTAGAATGTTCAGCTCCGGGGTAGACGAGCCACGCGAAACCCATTTGATGAATTCGACGTAACCGCTGAAAAGCACGCGTATCCAAAACAGCTCCGAAGAGACGGTTTTCGCCACGAAGCTCAATAAGCCCATGTACGGGATCTCGAAAGACGCGTTCTTTCATGAGGATAGAACTCTATCAGCCGGTCCTGATTCCCTCTGAAAAAAATCATTTTGCGAACGAGCTTCTCACGAGCAAACTAGCGGCGTGGCTCTTGGCTCAGCAACTCGCCCCATGGAACGGCTGGACGGCCAGCAACGAGTATCCAGTACCGACACCTTGGCGGTAGAAGAGCCGCTTCGCATTTCGCTGGCAGAGCAACCTCCGGTCTTCATCATGCGAACCCCGGGAAACGACCTCGAACTGGTAAGAGGCCTTCTCTTTTCAGAGGAAGTCGTCTTCGACGAAAGATTCGCAAACATCACGCTGACCGAGGCCCCACCCAGCCGCCAGCAGGTTGCTGAAGTTACTGTTGCCACTACAGGAAAGAAACGACTTATCTGGCCAAAGCGAGGCCTCCCGGCGCTTTCGAGTTGCGGCGTTTGCGGCACGTCCGAGGAGCCGTCTCTCTCAATTCACAAACCGGTTATGAGCAATGCGGAATTCTCCTTTGAGGTCGTAGCGTCTGTTCCTAGAACCATGCGTACCCATCAAGAGCAATTTCAACAAACAGGCGGACTTCATGCCGCCGCTCTGTTCGATGAAACAGGCACGATGCTAGTTCTTCGAGAAGATATTGGACGTCACAACGCCGTTGACAAGGTCATAGGCTGGGCACTGGGCAACGATGCAATCTCTTTCGACAGGTGTTTACTTGGCGTCACCAGTCGTCTGAGTTTTGAAATCGCGCAGAAAGCGGTCCGAGCTCAAATTCCGGTGGTCTGTGCAATCAGCGCTCCTAGCAGCCTTGCCGTCGATGTTGGCGAACGCTTTCGACTCACGCTATGTGGTTTCGCGCGCCATGGCAGGTTCAACATCTACAGTCATTCGGCTCGAATCCGTTCCCTATGTTAGCAAACAAAAAGTCACTCATGTCCCATAATCCAACCGACGGCGTCCGCCTACTCCTTGAGCTGACCAGTGAAGATAACCTCTCCGCTGAATACACAGGTTCTATCCACACAACCGAGTCAACTTTCGAATATCAGATCAGATTGAATTCCGACGGCACAGCTACTCTGGAGAATTCCGGGACAGTCGCTCCACCCGATTTAGAAAAAAAACTGACAAATATCGCAAAATCCGTTGCCCGGGCAGCAGCCAGAAAAAAACAGGATGGCCTTAAACCGTGGCCTCCGCGTGTACTTCGCTGGCGTCGCTAGTTAGTCAAATTCTTCAAGCTCATCCACCGGCTCGAAACGCACATCATGCCCTGCAGGGCAGATTGTCCGATAGCTGCACCTGTAGCACCAGACTCCTGGACTCGGCCGAGGCCCATCACCAGCAGCAAGCGCAGCGGCCTCAATATTGTCCAAAACGTTTGCCCATGCTTTTCGCTGCACGTAGTCAAGCGATAGAGGTTCGCCCCACTCCACGTCTGCGTCTGCCACCCAATGAACGCCTAGCCAGAGTTTCCTTATTCGCCGAAACTGGGCCGCCGCCAGAACCGCGTAGCCTTCTAACTGTTCGTTGATTTTTGCTGTTCTTGACCGGTATCCAGTCTTGTGATCGACAAGCGCAACCTCATCCGAAAAAAGGTACGCAACGTCGATGACACCCCGAAAAAATGCATCCTTTGAGTAAAACGCAGTACTAGCGCCGTCCTCTCGAACACCAAGCGTGTATTCCACTAGCTGCCTTGAAACATGCTTTTGGTTTTTGAATTTCTTTATCCGCTCCACGTAGAGAGGTACCGATGGAAGAAGCAGCTGAAAACGCCGTAGTTCGATTTCCCCAACTAGCTCTGGTTCTATCTCCTCACGCACCTGTTCTAGGTGTTCCCCCTTAAGAACCCTTTCAAGCAACTTGTGCATTAGTTTGCCAATCCGAGTCTCTGGCATCACTTCGGGCTCTGGCACTTTATCGGTGTAACGGAAGTGAAAGAGCCGGGGGCAAAGCAGCGCCATCTGGATCTTGGAAGCGGACCAGGGCGCGTGGATACGTGCACGCGGCGTTGTCACGGTAGATACCCTAACAGGACTTTTGAAAAACCCCTCAAAAACTCAGGTGGGTATCGTGAGAACTTGCAGGGAGAGTACAAATAAGGCTTAGATATGCGAATGGAGACGTGCGATGTGTGTCGGGGAAAGGTGTCGGAGAGACGAAGAGGGCTCTGTTGGGGTTGCTACCGCAGATGGTCTGAATCGAGACCCGTCGGTATTGGCGCGAGTTGTACCTTTTGTGGGGACCAGAGGCGCGTAAATCTAAAGAGTGTAGAGCTCCTAGAAGTTTTCGTTGCCGCTTGCCACAACTGCGCAGCCAGAGCGACATCCCTTTCGCCCATGCCAGACAGTCTGAACGAGGTCCGTGAGCGTTTGCGACGCGAAAGGCGCCTCAGTGTTGAACGACGGCTCAGCAAGCGAGGGCTCCCAGATGGACAGAGAAACCGCCGAAGCGCGCAGCGCCGCCGCAAAAGCGGTACAGCCCTTCGAACCGACGCCGTAACAGTGGTCGATGACGACATGATAATTGGGGAAACTCTTCTGTCTGAAGCTCTTCCCAGGCCTTCAGATATTGCAGAAGAAACCACTGATGTTCGGTTTTAAGCCCCTAATTTTTCGACCAGACTAAAAATTAGTCCTGGTCAAGGGCTTTTCGCAAGAATGATGAGCTTCACCAAAGAAAGTAAATTTCTTTCGGTTTGGAAGCGTCGAAACTTGCGCAATTAAAGGACCTGACGAAACTCTTCGAAAAAAGATCGGTTTGAAGGCTGGTGTTGCTGAAAAATACCGTTAGGATGGGGACCGCTTTCAGCTGTCATCTAAGGTCGAAGAGGGAGGAAAGACAGATGAGCACGCTTGCTATTGTGGAAGAAATATTGCGCGAAGTTGCGAACCCAATGTCGGTTCGCGAGATTGTAGAGCGTGCGGGGGAAACGTTGCCCACCAAGTCGAAAACGCCAGACACTGTTGTGGCTAGAGACTTGTCAATGGACATCAAGAAAAAGGGGGATGCCTCAATTTTCATGCGCACTTCACCAGGTCGTTACGTGGTGAAAGAGGCGTATGCAAAAGTTGGTGGCAATATCACTCCGACTCACCCCGTGACACAACCTGTGGCGACGCCTGTGGCGACGTCGGTTGTCGAAAACGCAATGCAGAACGAACGTATTGGTGTGAGAGGAACAGGGTCAAACGACTCTAGTGACTCTTCGTCGATGCCTGCATAACAACTGAAAAACAGGTGTTGTGATTACACTGCCCGCTCGGGGGGGGAACTCGTGAGCGGGCGGATGCTTTTCTTTCAGGCCCCCAGTGGGCCTGATTAGAAGTGCCGTAAGATCTTGCGTTGCATAGGGGTCAGATCGAAGGTTTCTAGATCTGCGAACGTTGGAGTCAAGTTCAGGGAATCGCTTTGAGAGAGCTCCCGATCAAGTTACGATCGAGAGGCTTTGATTCGTCGTGCACACAATTCGGATCACGAGTGGATCACAGGGCTAGCCTCCACCGTGTATCGTGATCTCGGAAATTACGGTGACGTTATGCCTACGTGGCTTTCGCATCCTGGTGTGCTTGCCTACATCGAGCAATGCGACAAGACTCAGAATAGAAGGGGTTTCATCCTTCTTGGTTTCTATCAAACACCGCCTGAGACAAAGGCCTACCTCGCTGATCTCCTGGCTATTGGTGTTTCACCTGAATATCAACGACAAGGTGTGGGCCGACGCTTGCTCAAACATGCTGTTGGCCTAGCAAAGTTGGCAGGTCGCTCAGGCGACGTTCCAGAAATCCGACTCACTGTGGCCGACTCAAACAAAGCGGGACAGAGTTTGTTTTCTAGTTCGGGCTTTCAGGTTCTGGATGTTGACCACGGATCATATGACGGCGGGCAACGCGCGATCAGAATGCACCGCACTCTTCTGTAGTTTCTTCACTGACTTGATCAACAGATTCTACCAGATGTAGTAGGTGAGACTTGACGTTCCCCAAATTGGGAGGTTAAAGATCTCTATATGGCAAAGGTTCAAACTCGCCGCAGCATCAGTGTAAGTCGTCCAACATACGAACGACTAAAAGCGTATTGCGAAGGTCATGGAATTTCCATGAGCCAATTCGTTGAAGGACGCATTGGAGAATTCTTTGCGGCTATGGGATCTCAAGCTCCCATTCCCCCAATCGCTCCAAAGCCGACTCCAAAGAGTCCGATCCCTGCTCCCGCAGCTGTGACAAAAACAGTCTCCGCTTCGAACGAGCAGCAGGCTTCGCACATCTTTACGTTTTAACGTAACGCTCGCTGCGCTACTGGGTCTTCGGAGGAAGCCCCCTGTCTAACAACGTCTGTTCCGCAGCGTAGGGTTTTGTTTCGCGAAGAAAATAGCGAAATACCAAGCCCTACAATTCTCGAGCATTTACGTTGCTGGGGTGAGCTACACCGCGTTGGAAACTAACGGGGCTTCCCGTGGGTGACGATAACGTCTGTCGCGATCCCGCCACGAACCATAAAACGCCCGGTTACTTTCATAAACCGGGGGGCAGATGCGGCAACCAAATCGTCGAGTATCTTATTGGTGACAGCCTCGTGAAAAGCTCCCTCGTCCCGATAGCTCCAAAGATAGAGTTTCAGTGACTTTAACTCCACGCACTTGGCGTCGGGTGTGTACTCAATTTCGATCTTGGCAAAGTCCGGCTGCCCTGTAAGTGGACACACACATGTAAACTCCGGGCAGTCAAATCGGATGGTGTAGTCCCGACCAGGGCTTGGATTTTCAAAGGTTTGCAGGCTCTTACTAGGTGTTGTCGACATGTCTGTTGGCGCTATAGCGAAGTACGGACTACAATAGAAGTACGGTCGTAAATCAATTTGTCGAAGACCGTCGAATCGTATCCGCTTAGATTCCGATTCTGGGGCTAAGTGGGGGTTTGTAAAGGGTCGAGAAATGGCCCACAACGAAACATCCAACTTTTGGGAACCGCTACTGTCATAACGAGGTCGTTGAAAGACGAAAACGTTTCGATGTTGATTCAGCGGGCCATGTTGGTTGGGTGCTGGCGTGTTGCCAGGGGAGGTGCAGAAAATATGAGTCAATGTATTTCTAATCAATCAACCCAGGAGAAACACTCCTAATTACCTGACATTTTGTCAGTATGTGAATGAAGGAGGGACCCCATTCTGGGTCCCTTCTTTTCGTTTCGGCACAACAACAATTTTACTAAAGAGAATCAGCGAGCTCTAACTCGGAATCTCGGACTAGCTGAGCGAATTCGTGGTGATTGTCGACTCTTAGAACGCAGGTTTCGTGCAGTTACTGCGGAACGTAGATTCTGCCCTGGTACAACAGGGCCTCCCCGCCTGTTCCTTGATTGCAGTTTCGAGAACGAGAAGCGTCGTTTGCCCCCTACTGAGGACCGACTCATTGGTCTCGCTCCTCTCCTGAAGGGAATCCTATTGCGAATCAACATCCTTTTGGCTGCAGACAGGGCCTCACGGCTGACAGTGTGGGGCTTTTCAAGGAGTTCGCGAATTTGCCCGATCTTCCATTTTGGCATCCCAGTCTCGCGCGGCAGACCAACACCGGAGTCTTTGTGAGACCTCAACGCTCGCAAGAGTTCTCTTCCTCGCGGCGCACCCTCGAGATGTGTGAACAACTTCACTCCGACTTGCTTTTCGACCTCGCTTACGGTGGTTGAAAAGCGTGCCCAATCCGAAACAAATAAATCTGCGTCTTGCGCATTCGGTACAATCACCGAGATTGGGCGCGCTCGCATGATTCCCTCAGCTAAATCAATTGGACGTCCATCCACTGATCGCAGCGGAATCACGACTGCAACACGCCAATAGGCACTGGGTTTAGGGACAATTCCACCCGAGAACTTCAACATTTCCGGTTCGACCCGAGCAGTACTTCCGTCTAGTCGTTTGTACTCTACAGGGTTCCAGAGAACACCGGAATAATTGTAAACAACGTGCTCTCCTCCTCGCGCTATATTTTGAATGGTTTTTTCCAAATTGCGCCATGCGCCCGCATTGGAATCGCGCGATTGCGGAAAAGCATTCGAGTAGAGCCTAAACGTCTTCCGTTGATCCTCTAACGTAAACGTCGCACTTGCATTGGGCATAATGTGGCCACGAGACATCCCGTTCTCAAGGCCGCCTGTCGAACTCTCGGCGAACAGTCCCCGCCAATCCAAAGGGAGTTTTCTAAGCTTGTAATTTTTTGGCACCCGGGGCCCCTGCCATCCACGCGGTCGCTTGCGAATTGTCGTTACGTCGTATTTCCGCGTAACCCATGCGCTCCACACTGCACCTGCGCGGATTGTCTTTCCGTCACGCAATGGGGCCACATCGCTAACCTCCCCGAGCCACCGACCTTGCGGGTCAAGAACCGAGGGTGCACCAACGGGTTTCGTTTTTCTAGGTAGCCCTAGAGCTACCTGCTTCGCTGAACGCGCCGCCTGTTTTACGTCGGTCTTCTTTCCTAGCCTTTGTTTCAGCTCGCCCAGTTTTCCGTTATTCCCCGCTCGTCCGAGCTTGCTCGGGTGCAATCCAATAAACTCTCGTAACTTCACTACTTCCTCAGCCGAAAGCTTTGGAAGCCCTTCTGCGGGTTGAGTGACTCCGCTAACGTCGACTTTGGACGTGTGCGTTTTCTCAGCCTTGTTTAGCTTTTCGCCGGCAGCGAGCCCACTCAGCCCTAAAACGATGGTTGCGCTCAGGAGGCACAAACTCTTCTTCGTCATAGCAAGCACAGCAATACTAGGTAGATGCAATCGACTAGCCAGTTCTATAGGCAGTGTTTACGAGCTCTTGCAAGCCCAAGAGACCCGTCTGCTAGCCGAAATTCGACTACCCCCCGTGCCGAGCTGTCGCTGCTCAAAAAGCGAGTCAGGGATTTCAATGCCTTCCCGATCAAGGCATCAGCTGAGAGAAAAAACCGAGAATATCTGATCGGTTTTCCAAGAGCCCTACGGTCGTTTTCGCGAGCTCGGCAACAAAGGGGCTCCCGTCTTCACCTAGCTGTTTCAAAACCACAGAAGCATCTCCCTCTCTGCCATTCGTCTCGGCTTGGATACCTAAAGCCGCTGCCATAAAGATCCGCCTAGAGGCATTTGCTTCGGTTTCTCCGAGTTCGGCCGACAGTTCGTTCGCTGTCCGCGCTCTCGACAGCGCTTTAGCGAATGCTGGCAACAAGGCGACTCGTACATCGTGAGAGGGTTCTTCCAGATACGGTTCAAGAAAGGCCAGTGCTTGCTCAGGATCGCGTTCTGCTAAGCCTTCTGCAGCCCGGGCTGCTCTCGCTCGGTCGTCTTCGGAGCGATTTGAAAGGCCGTCCCTTAACCGCTCCTTTACTTCTTCTATCGGTGCTCTTTTGGCGACCATCTTCAAAGCATAGTCCCGAATGGTGACATCTGGGTCCTGCATGGCTACGGACAGCGTGGAGATGATTTCTCCTTCTTCCAAGCCAGTCTCTTCTTCGCCGAGTTTTTGTAAAACAGCCTTTCGCACCATTGGATCTGAGTCAGACATCGACGCACTTACCGCTTCCAGAACATTGGTGTTCGTCGCTATAGCAGTTTCCAACGCTGCTTCGCGAACGATTGCACTATTGTCTTGAAACGCGGTCTGAATCACTTTTCCGCGACCGAGTTCTCTCGCGGAGCCTAAAGCCGCTAGCTTTTCAGCCACGCTGCCATTCAACAAGCTACCCGAAAGAATGCCGTCTGTTTCGCCGGGTGCCTGCTCTCCGAGAGCAGCGAGCAGCTTGAGAGCTTGAATTCTTACGCTGCTATTGGTGTCGCGCGCCAAGGACACGACTAGTTGTCTGTTCTTAAAATTTCCCGCTTGCTTGGGTGAAAGTAGCGACAATATTTCGCCGACAAGAAGTCGTATTTCTGCCCGTGGGTCTTCAATCAATTGAGACGCTGCGTTCTCAGCAAACACCGAATCTTTACTCGCGTTCTCGATGGCGCAATCAGCTACAGACTTTCGACTTTCGAAACCAGCATCCTTTGCTGCTGCCAGTAATCCCTGGCGAGCGCGCCTATTTCCTTCCGCCAACGAAATGCACAGTCCTGAGATTCCCGTCGTTCGTAGGAAATTACTTCCAGAGTCCACAGCTGCTTCTGCTAGATACGACACGACCGGTTTTGGTCTTTTCCTTGCGATGTCAGCGAAGGCACGCGCCGCAACTCGTTTGGGCTGCCCGTCCTTTTTCCAGAGGGTAACGATTCCGTTTACCGCTGTATTGGCAGACCCTCCCTCTTCTACGCTACGAACCAGTCCTCGTACGGCCCCCGCTGCAACAAGATTATTGTCGTCGTTTATGAGCTTGACCAGTTGCCGCTGTGATGAGCGTCCAGAGGCTCCTATGGCCTCTGCGGCGGCGGCTCTTACGATAGCTCTCTTGCTCTCGAGGAGCTCTGTAAGAGCCTGCTCGGCCGTATCGTCGCCTGCAGCGAGGAGTTCTCCCAATGTTAGAGCAGCAGTTGCTTGCGCCTGTGGACTAGAATTCTCCTGCAACTTGGACAAGCGTTCCGCTCCCTTTTCGGGCGAGATGCGCGCTAACAAGGGCATGGAAGAATTCAAGATGCTGTCGTCTCCGCTATTCCAAACGGGTTCCAATTCTTTTTCTATTCGCGGAAATTCTGATTCATCAGCAAATTTTCTCAACGTATCTAGAGCGAATTTCCTACCAACCACATCGGCCGTCTCATCTTTCGCCAAGCCCAAAAGTCTTTCCGTCGCTACAGACGAGTCTTTGGCGATGGCACTGAGTACGATATTTTCGAGCCGAACCCTTACTCCCGACTTGGTGTCTTCCAGAGACAGCCCTGCGATAGCATCCGAGAGCCTATCTCGAGAAGCTTCGATTCCCGCGTTGCTATCCGCACCAAGCCTTCGCAGATTCTTTTTGGCATTTGCCGACGGAGAGAATGTAAGAGCAAGTTGAGACAGTTCTTGGGCCCGTTCCCGGCTCAGTCCTAGAACAGAGCTGGTAACACGCTTTCTGAGAGGAACGTCGGTGCCAGCCAAGAGTTTAGCTAGAAAAGAGTTGTAATTGGGTACTCCTCTATCAAACGAGAGGGTGGCGGCCCTGACAACCGCTCTCTTTACGGCCGACGATCCACCTTCGAGCAATTGATTCATCAGGGCCAACTCTGCGTCAGTTCCCCTTGTAATAAAACTGATTTGCTTGAGTAGCCCAATCCTAGCCGCGTCGTCAGAGCTTATGGATACAAGAAATGCCAGGGCGTCAGCATCCCCGTTTTTTGCATATGCCCGGATGGCCACGGTCTCTTTATGTAAGACCGAATCGACGGTACGAGAATAATCGCCTTCCCCGCCAACTTCTCCGTTCTCGATCGATTGAGCACTTCCCTCTGAGAGGGCGCGTACTCCGTAGGAAGACTCTGCGATCTTGGTCCCCCAACCTGGAGACGCTGGCAGCCAGAACAAACTGCGAAGTCCCAGCCGTCCTTTGTTTACAACGACTCTTTGTACGCCGGTACTCCGGTCAATAGAGAGGTAAAAATTTCCGGACAACGAGAAATAAGCAATTGCGATCAAGACAAGAGGAAGCGCAAGGGCTCCAATAATGATCCCTTTCCAGAAGCGACTAGACCGAGCGAGTAGAGTTTTTTCTTTAGAGTCGCTGCCTTCGATTTTTTCGCGAACAACTTCTCGCCATTCTCGAAAAGAAAGCAACCCGCCCTTTTCTTTTTTCGCGCCTAAAATCCCAAATGCTTTTTTGGCCGCCATCTGAGCACTGGCAGCCGACTGTTGAATTTTTGTCCCAATGACTTCATGACGAAGAATCCATCGGGATCCTCCCGTACCTGCACTTTTGGAAATTAGACCGTTCTTTTCCAATACCGGGACAGCAGCCTCTACAGAAGCAACGGAGAGCCCTGCTTTCTTAGCAATCTCCGCAATGCTTCTAGGGACTTGCCCATCCCGGTGATCAAGAGCCGCGAGAAGCCTCATGGCCACACGAGAACTCTCAACTCCAGAAACTCGAGCCTCAAACCATTTCTCTATTCTCTCCTTGAGTCCCTCTCCTTTTTCGAGGTCATCCAGTGTTGGCTTTCCGTTCTCAGACAAGGCCTGTGTCGCCAGCGCCAAGTCAATCGGTAAGACACCATCTTGATCAGCAAGTTTTTCGGCCATGGCAGCCCCAATTTTGGCATCTACGCCATTCATTTGCGCCGCGACCTCACCTGCACTATCGGTATTCAAGCGGCCAAGGCAGTAGCGGTTTCGTGGGGGAAACAACGAACCCGTACGTTTCTCAAGCGCGCCAAACATATGGATTCGGCCGGTTGCCGCTGCAAACAAAAACCTCGCTCGGCCGCCCGAGCGAGCTGCTGCCCGAGCGAAGAGGTCTCCAACTTCGTTGACCATATTCGAATTTCGCAAGACCAATTCCGCTTCATCTATAATGAAGAGATAGAGTTGCCCTTCTACGGCTTCACTAACCAACCGAACGAGATAGCTAACTGCCGGTTCTTTACTCTGCGGCTCCAACCCCGTGGCCAATTGCATCGCCTTAGCAAGCGACTCCACAGCGTTGGTTGGGTCAGTACAAAGTAGCGGTGTAATCCCTCGCTTCTCAAGTTCCGGAATAACGCCAGCTTGAAGAAGAGAGGTTTTTCCAACACCGGGCTCACCATATAGAAGCCCTGCCCGGAACGTATCCCCGCCCACTAAATCTGCTAACTCACCAACCTCACTTTCACGCCCAAGAAGAGAACTCTTTTGCTCTTCTGTTAGTGGATCGAGGTTTCGCGAAGGATTGTCGTTCGGCACGATACCAAATGGTAGCAAACACTCTTCATTGCGCCCAAAAAAGCTGTTCAAGAGTCCGCCCCACTATAGGGTCAAGCACTTTCATGTAGTATCGCCAGAAGATGCATGCCCTCGAGATTCGCGGTCTCACCGTGCAATACGGCAAACGACGAGCCGTAGATGAACTGTCTTTGACGGCGGCCAGCGGCGAAATATTGGGGATGTTGGGTCCTAACGGTGCCGGCAAGAGCACCACGTTGCTGTCAATTGCTGGCTCTCTTGCGGCCTCCGCGGGCGAAATTCGAATCGCGGGCCAAGATCTCTCAAACTCCCCTCTAGACTGTAGGAGAAATATCGGGTTTGCAGACCAGCCACCGTCCCTGTACGAATTTCTTACGGTGGCAGAACATTTGGAGTTCGTGGGTGCCAGCAGAGGTCATAAAGACCTAGACGCGCAAAGAGCACTCCTTGACGATTTGGGACTTGCTGATATCGCCGATCGGCTATGTAGGGAATTGTCTTTTGGCATGCGCCAACGGGTTGGGCTTGCCGCAGCTCTGATAGGTGACCTTAAGCTGGTTCTTCTAGATGAGACCCTCAACGGACTAGATCCAAAAGCTGCCAAGAAGGCTAGAGAAGCTCTAACAAACGCTGCAAAGGAAGGGGTGGCAGTGGTCATGTCAACCCACTTACTTGGCGTCGCTGAGAGGCTCTGCGATCGCATAGTAATCGTGAATGCCGGAAGAGTAGTCAAAGACCTAGGCAAGGAACAACTTGCAGAGCTGCTCAATCAGGGACCTGGGGCTCTCGAAAATTTATATTTGGAAAGTGTGGACTAGTTGTCTCTTTCGACGAAAGAACTCTCAAGGTGGAGCCGACTAGAAAACAGCCGCCGCGCGGGCTCTTCGGCACTTCCTTTTTTCATTTCGTCCGTGACTGCCGCCATTGTTTTTTTTTACTTCTTCCGTGCATCTGCAGCCGCCGGAACTTCTAACCCAGCTGGCTTGAGTAGAGAGTGGTTTGTTCTTGCTGCAGCGGCGCACGTAATCGTTTTCTTTAGAGCCCCTTTTCGGCTCTACTGGCACCGCGACTCAAAACTTCTCGCTCGTCTACCAATTGACGGGGACCAACTCTTCGGCCTCAGTTTATCGAGAGCGATCAACGAGTGCATACTGGTCGCAATCCCAGCGTGTGCAGCGGCGGCTGGATTTATCGGCCTGGACGCAATCTATGCCGTGCGTCACCTCTTGCTGGCAGGAGTTCTCTTCCTATTTACAGCGCTATTTGCACCTTGCTTGGCGCTCTTTGCCGGGGCCGCTGTCGCGAACGACAAAACTCAGGCTGCCATCGCCGCCATAGGGGGAGAATTCGCCGCACCAAGAAACAGCCTACTGGGTGCTTTGCCAGCAGTGGGCGCTACCGCAATGATCTTAACCGTGGCCGCCTCAGGCGACTGGTCAACAGGCGGCTATCCCGTGGTTAGCTCCATCCACATCATTTGGGCAATTGGTCTTGGGGTACCACTAATTTCCTTGTTTTTTGCGTATCGCTCCTCCGCCGCAACCATGCCGGCTGCTCTCCGCGAAGTATCGTCGCTCGATCAAGAAAGGCTTGCGCACGTGGAGAGAACCGAACCATCCGCACTGGAGCGACTCTGGATTCGAATGACCATGCCGGCCGCCCAGGCGTTAGTTGCGGAAAAGGATGCACGTTCGCTCAGGCGCCGCTTTCCTTTGCCCTATTTCTTGATGGCAGTCGCGACCCTGACCCTTTGGGGAGTGGCAATCCTTCAGCCTGACACGCACGTGACGACGGGCTCTATCATTCTCGTAACAGGTACCCTCTACGCTGCAGTTATGCGCAGGCGCGTGGATTTGCCACCAATAGAGCAGTCTCGACTAGCCACCTCTCTGGCTCCTGGCCCTTCCGCTTTCACCAGTGCCAAACGTCGATTCGCATTGCTTCGGCTGGGTACATTCTGGAGTTTAGGTGGAATCCCCTGGGCGCTTCGTTCCACGGAATATACGACGTGGTTCGTCTTCCCAGCTCTTGTCGTTCTCTACCTCGTAGTTACCTCAATACTCATTCGGGGAGCACGTCAATGAGCACCGAAACTGAGAGGCTACAAATGCTCTTAAAATCTGCACGAAAACACAGAGACGCAGTAGATACCGAGCCACTAGCTCTTCGTGCCATCGAGCAGGTTCTAGAAATCGATCCAGCGCACCCAGAAGCACTTGCCATCCTGTCAGGTACTTTTGAAGCCAGGCGTGACTGGAAGGCTTTCATTGCCGTTTGTAAACAGCAACTGTCCCTAGATCTGCCAGTGGCAACTCAATCGAAGATCCTGTTCCGGCTTGGAGCAGTTTACGATTCCGAAGAGAACCAGACCGCCCTCGCTGAGCAATGTTATCTAGAAGCAAACGCCAGAGCTTACAACCAAAATGCACTTCGCTGCCTACGCCGGATGTATTTGGCTCAAAACAACGCTAGTGGCGTACGTTGGACTCTCGAACGCGAACTCGAAAACACCACCGACGAAGCCGAGCGCGCCGCTATTGAAAAATCCCTTCGCGCCGTCGCTGGAGTATCATTTACAGATCTCCCGACAACGTAAGAGTCGGAAGAACTCGTTCTTACAGGCCGCGAGCGTTTTGTTCGTCGAGAGGCAAAGAGAACGACTCTAGAACAAAGTGGTTCTCCAAGTCCCTTGGTAGTTCACCAAGCTTGCCGTAGCGACGCATATCGATCCAACGATGCCCATACTCAAAAAGAAGCGAGTAGCGACGCTGGGTTAGAAGCTCGTCAATGGCATTTTCGGCTGTGATATCCGTTTTAGGAGCAAGGCCACCAGACGTCTCTCGAATAAAATTCAAGTCTTCTGCTGCCGCGGCGATATTTCCGAGACCAATATTTGCCTCTGCACGGAGCAACACAAGCTCTTCGTTGCGAAGAATGGACACGGGGCTCGTCGGTGACGGGTAAATATTGAACTTGAGGTTTGAGCTCAATCCGGCCTGAGCGCCTCCCGTTTCAACTTCTCTTACTTTCCTCGTGTAGCGATCGTCGGGCTCGCCATCCGCCTTTAGCTCAACATCGGCAAGTATGCTCGGATGCGCAAAAAGATTTGGTGTTACCAGCCCGTTTTGAACATCACCTTGCCCCAAGGCGTAGTTGTGAAACACGCCGATGTCGAGGCTTGCTTCTGTACTCAAAAATGAGTTTTCTAAAGCGTCCAACGCCGAGTCCCAGTCTTCCTGGTAGGCAGCAACACGGGCTCGCACTCCACGATTAAATGTCGCAAAGTCTGTTGGCGTATTGAATCCATCGAAGCCAGAAGGAAGCTTAAAGGAGAAAGCACTACCACCTTCGAGAAGGTTTGCGTGCGCGTCATCGAGAAGCTCGGCGATTCTATTGTAAGCTACCTCTCGGTTTTCGATAGGTGGCAACTCGTCCCCAAATTCGCGGGTGGTTTCAACAACCGCCCCAGAATCGTAATGGGTATTGATAACAACAAGAAGATCGAGAGCTTGCATGGTCTTGACGAATCCACCAATACCCGCCTTCTCTTCATCGGTCATTGCTACTTTTTCCAACGCGCCGAGAGTCAGGTTACCTGTTTGAATATTGCGATATGGCGCGGACCAGAAGCCACCGCCAAACCTGCCGTCGCCAGGTAATTCTTCCGATTCCAATAACACAGAAACAAAGCGTGGATCTGCCGGATCAAAGACGTAAGACTCGCGCCCGATAATTCCGAGGACCGACACGTATCCCGCCTGATCGGCAATGTCGACGCGATTTCCAACAACCATTCCAACAGCGGCTGCGTTCACCAACGACGACGTCGGACTTTCCTGTAACGATCTCCGAGAAGGGTTATTTAGATCGTCAATTTCAAGAGAGCAGCCAGAAGCCGCCAAAAAGAGACCGGTTAGTAGTACTTGCTTGTTCATATTCTTGTCTCCTAGCTCCTAAAAGTCCGCGGAAAGGGAAAACCAGTAACTCCGACTGGGCGGGTAAGGGGCCACGTCAATATTTCGCCCTAAGGCTCCGTTGCCGAAGTTTGAAACCTCGGGATCTAGGCCGCTGTAGCCAGAAATCAACAGCAGGTTCCGCCCACTCAAATTCACCCTAGCATTAGTCATGGGACCGAGTTTGTCTGCAATGGAGCTCGGAATGTCGTACGAGAGAGAAACCTCCCGCAACTTGAGGAATGTAGCGTCCTCCAGATAAGTGCGAGCATCCGTGCCGAAGGCAGAAAGTCGCTCCATTCCGTTCTCTTCAAAATCTGCAGAGTTGTTTAGGCTGCTAGAATCATAAAGCAGACGGGTTAGGTTGATGACGTCACCACCCGAAGAAAAGTCCCAGAGCGAGCGAATCCCGAAGTCACCCAACTTGAAGTTGTTTGCAAACGAAATTCGGAAGTCTGGTTCCGTGTTACCGATAGGTTGAACGGATACGTTGCCATCGGCGTCTGGCACGTTGCCGACGATTTGAGTAGCAGACTTGCCCTCTTCCACTCGGAAAGCACCAAATGTGGCGCCGAAACCGGCAGGGACATCAAACCGAGGCACAGACAGGCTGGTGATTTCGCTTATGGTCCGCGTAAATGTCGTCCTTGAGGTCCACGAGAAGTTCTTCTTCTTGATGGGGTTGAGTTCAACCATCGCTTCCATCCCTCGAACTCTCATTTCACCGCCGTTGAAAAACTCGCTTCCGTAACCAGTCGATGGCGCCGGAGTTCGGCTTAGAAGCAAGTCAGAAACGTTCTTTTGGTAGGCACTGAACTCAGTGGTCAAAAGGCCATCGCCCATAGAGAAGTCGAAGCCCGCGTCAAATTCACGCTGCCGTTCGGGACGAAGGTCGTCCGCTCCAATGCGGCCGGTCAGACGGACGGTTCCTATGCCCTCCACCTTTCCGCGAGCGTTCAGAGGAGTAAACCTCTGGCCGTAGGTAGGTTGGTTCCCAGTTTCACCATATGCCGCGCGAACACGAATCAAATCGATATTCTTGGCGAGCTTTGGCAATTTGTAGGCGACAGACGCTTTCGGAAAGAAGAAGACGTCATTCTCATTTGCGTTAGTGCTGCTCTGCTCGCCCAGAACACCGCCGACGATGGATAGATCGTCGTCTAGGAGGAGAAGTTCCTCTTGGAGGTAGGCACCGCGCTCACGGGTTCTTAGTCGAGCTTCCGTCGCCTCTACTGAATTGCCCGAGCTTACATTCGGTTGCCCAGCGGTTAGGTCTTGAGCAATGACAGAGACTCTGTCTAGCTGCCTTTCCTCGTAAGCCAGTCCAAATGTACTGTTTAGCTTGAGCGGCGCTTTTGGCTCGTATTTATGAATTGCACTGAACCGAACGTTGATGTTTCGGTTCTTTGCAGAGCCGTCCACAGCAGTGCCCTCAAGACCATCTTTGTCTTCGAAGTGCAACTCGGGCGGAAACAGCAATTCATTCTGTTGGTGGAACCAGTCCACACCCAAAGTAGAAGTTAAATCAAGTACGTGATGATCCGTGTCGATTAGGTTCAAGTTAGCGTTTAGCGAACTAATCAAACGCCAGACTTCCTCGCTATTGGTCATCAGTTGAGTTGTTTGAAACGGGTTGGTTTCACTGGGAACAAATGGGTTCGTAGGAAATGAGCCATCAGCGTTTCGCCTTAAGTCTACGAAGTTTGGCGTGGACGCAAGAACCACGTAGTGAGAAACGCCAGCGTTATCGTTCTGGGTTAACCCGCGGTCAGAAATACTGTGAACGAGGTTGGTCGAAAAACCTAAAGTCAACTTCTTTCCAAGTTTTTGCGTAACGCTTATACGACCCGACTGTTTTCCATACCCAGTCCCCCGAAGAATTCCTGGCTCGTCGCGAACCAGAAGTGAGCCGAAGTAGTTCGACTTTTCATTGCCGCCACTAATAGAAGCCACAGTTTCCCGAGCGAGAGAGTTGTTGTTGAAGAGGTCTGCCTCGTGATCAAAGACTTGAAGAGGCGCTCCAGTCGCAGGATCAAAGTACGGCGCTGCTGTCGTTCGAAGACAATTGCTCGCTGACGTGGGGTCCGCACAAGGAACCTCATCAAGGTTTTCAAATTGTCGGGAACCCAGCTTGTTCGCCAACTGCGAAAAACCCACGCGCTGGGTGATACTCACCTTCGCCTTGCCGCTCTTCCCTCGCTTAGTCGTGATGATAACGACACCATTGCTCGCTTTGGAACCGTAAAGCGCTGCAGCAGACGCGCCCTTGAGGATCTCCACGCTCTCAATATCGTTTGGGTTGAGATCGGCGATACGGTTGACTGGGTTGTCCTGAGCTGGACCTCCCGACGCTGTAACTACATTAACGCCAGAAGCAATTGACGTGTTGCTCACAATGACACCGTCAACGACGTATAAAGGAGAGGTAGATCCTAGAATTGTCGAGATACCGCGAATACGCAGGTCCGAACCGCCACCCGGAGCGCCGCTGTTTCGCTGAAGGTTTGCGCCAGAGAACTTCCCAACGAGTCCGTCTTCAAGGGTTTGCGCTGTAACCGCTGTTATGTCTTCCGATTTCACAACAGAGGCACCGTTGGCCAAGTTCTGTCGCTGAGACTTTGGCGCACGCCCGATAACTAAGATCTGCTCGCTGGTCGCGAACTTCATGCCAATAGAAACTTCTGAGACTCCGTCGAGGACCGCCACTTCTCGCGATTTGTATCCAGTTGCTTCGATAGCTAATTTGGTGGCGCCTTCGGGGGCGTCGACAATTTCGAAGCTTCCAGTCTCATCGGTAATGGCTGTGGCTTCCGTCCCGGGAATCATGATGAAAGCGCCTATCACCGGCTCGTTGGTCGCTCCCTCGGTCACCTTTCCGCGAATGGTGCGCTTCTCGGTCTCTTCCGCGCCTACAGTAATAACCACCTGCGTCTGATCGGGGCCGACAGAAAGCTTTGCAACTGGCAGTCCTTCAGCTTGGCTCATGACAGTAACGGTGCTCTTGGGGACACCTTCCAAAACAAAAAGACCTCGCTCGTCGGCAGTCGCTCGAATCCCTGTATCTGCAACGCCGACAGCCGCTCCTGGGAGAGCCTCTCCGGTCGGTGTCTCTACGATACCGGTTACGACCCGCGTTGGGTTCAACGCTGATAAACCAACCGAAAGAGTTTTCGAACGAGCAGCTACAGCGACGGTAACGGTCGCAAACCCCTCGCCCTGCACCCGGAGAACCACAGGCCCTTTGGGAACACTGAGAGAGAACGCACCACTCTCGTCGGTGAGCGTTCCCTGGTTGGAACCATCAACGCTAACCGCGATTGCATTTAGTGGCTGCCCGGCTGTGTCGGCAACTGTTCCCGTAACCGTCCGATTTTGGGCGTGGGCGAAAGAAGACCAGGCTAAGGACAACCCAATTACAACAGAAAAAATAGTAAGGCGCATACTCGAAAAGCATCATGCATTTCCGCTATACCCGCATCAACAAACAATTTTCCTGGCGCTGTTAGATGACATCACTAATGTTCACCAAGCATTTCGACCGAATCCATAAAGTCATGTAACCCGTGGTCTCAGTTGCTTTTTTGCAATTCGGTATTAGCTAGCCAATCAGCAGCATCAACATTTGTGATGAGTTTTTTGGGTCGAGTGCCATTGGGTCCTCGGACCTCGACCATATAAAGCGCCCCTTTTCGCAGCAAGAGGATCTCGTTGCTAGCCGAATTGACTGCGACAGCGCGGAAGTGGTTCCAGCACAAAGAATGGCCTCCGCTTGCCCTTACGAGACATGCCCGCGAGTCCGCTTGTAGAAGGACCCACTCCGAATTTTCTGACCACTCTATGACCTTACCGGCATCGAAGAGACTCCGACGTACAGAAGGTGTTTCTGGCTCAAAGGAATAGAGACGGGGCCAGTCATCGCTCTCAAAAACTGCCACAGCGACTTTTCCGTCCGGAGAGACGGAAGCCACCTTATCAACTGCTATTTCGCGATTGCCAAACGCTAGAGAGAGCATGGTTTCCCGCAACGCTCGACACATATACGGTCGAAACTGCTCCGGGAGGACTGAATCCATAGGACAGGGCAGAGCTGGCACAGAAACTTCGCCTTCCTCGGCTGACCAAGTGAACACCTCACCTTGCCGGACAAAAAGAATGTCTTGGCTTTGAGCAAAGGCCTCAGGGGCAATAACCAAGCTCGATAGAAAAACGAAAGCGGATAGGAGGCGCATCTTCCTTACTGGTTTACTAATTTGAACGTTGCTTCTGGTTGGTTAAGAATTGAGCAGACGAAGCGACGTTTGTCGGCAAGTTCTAGCAAGAGCGCTGGTCCAAAGCGAGGATAGTGAATCTGTAAAGAGCGCCCAGCGTCGTGTCCCTCGCAATGCTCTTCGAAATAGGGTTTAGAAAGAGGCGTTCCATCAATAAACACCTCTGAGAGGAACTCTAGGGGTGCCAAAAAATGCGCTCCCTTCCCGTACACTTTATCTCGGTCCTGTCCACTGATGCCTCCCACGGTCCGAAGAACGGTATCCCAATCTTTCTTGCCAAACGCCGCCGCTAAGTCTAGGTCAAATTGATTTTCTGAATACACAATGAGGAACTCGTCGGCGAGGGTGGCCGTTTTCAACGTCATCGATGACGACCCCTCGATTGGGGTAGGTTCCGTTTTGGCCACAGGCTCTTCTTTCTTTGTTTCCGGCGGCGGCCCCTTTTCTGCGCCAGCAGACGCTGGTGCTCCTGGAAGAACCGAAAACTGAGAAATTGCTGCAATCGATGCTTCTACCGCGTGGGATTTTCTCACATCCCAGGTACCGTCATTTTCCAATACATCAACCACTATGTAGTCACCGTGCCGGGCGAAATTGGCCGCGCCGATATTAGCGAGGATGCTCTTTTCGTCCATTTCCTCCAATCGCTTCTCGTACGCTCCTAGCTTTTCCTCGAATTCGGCTTGAGTGAGCTGTGAACCTCTGCGTTTACCCGAAACGTCCATTGTCGGATCCAGAGCCCAGGAAATTAGGCAGACGCCGCGAAGGTCCGTCGCTGAGCGGGCAACCCAAACAGCATCACCCCAAACAGAAAAACCAGAAATACGTCCAAGCCGAACGTCAGCTGCGTCACAAAGTGCCAACAGCCTTTCTTTCTCCGGCCGAAGATCAACAGAACAAACAGGGTCTTTTTCGATGTCAGGCCTAAGAGGCGCTACCGAATCATCGATAAGCAACAAGCGACGTTCCCCACGCCGACGAAACGGCATGGATGGAGACATCGTCAACTCGAAACGAGGGTCGACCATGTCGGGGTCAAGAAGCTTCCTCGATTCAGCTACTTCGTTCCCCCCCATCGCAAGGACCAGATTTTCTGGATCGAGCTCCGCGCCTGCGCGAAATATCAGATCGATGACCAAACTGTCGGGGGGTAACATTCAAGCTTGCTTTTACAAGGTCCGGCTTCGCCGGCGCAACCTCTGTCCTGCCTCCATGCTACATAGTGGGTCCGTTGAGGGGAAATCGCGACACCATTAAGCACCTAGAAACCCGGGCTGAACGTTTGCACCTCTCACTTCCTGGCTCCGTCCTAGCCAGTACCCGGGAACTAGTAGTTGGCGGAAGAACTCCTCCTGAACTAGCAATTGGTCAAGCCTTCGAATCATGGCTATCTCAAGACGCCACAACCAGGAAAAAAACTGGGAGTTTTTATACTCCTGTTTCTGTAGTTGATGAGCTGCTATCGAAAAGCCTTCGTCCGCTTTTGGCGCGACGTTCCCGAGATGACATCCTTAAATTACGAATCATCGATCCAGCATGTGGCCCCGGGATTTTTTTACTTCGGGCTCAAAGACTGATCGAATCTCGGTGTATCGAACTCGGCTTCCAACCAGGTAAGAAACTCAGGCGGCAAATTGCAGAGAAATGCCTCGTTGGCATTGATAAAAACCCTGGAGCCATACACGCCGGCCGGCTTGCCTTCGATACCGTTGCCGAAGACACGTGTCCCCAGTTATGCATCCAGGATGCACTACTGGAACCTCTAAATATTGGAGAGGACTTTGACCTAGTTATTGGCAATCCACCGTGGGGACAGAAGGCAATACGTTTTACGGACACGGAGAAAAATCAGCTCCGATCTAAGTTCGCTGTGGCAAAAGGTGCTTTTGATCCCTTCGCACTCTTTGTTGAGTTAGCAATCGGCCTACTGAAGCCGCAAGGAATGTGGGCAATGGTGCTTCCAGACATTGTCCTCCTCAAGAACCAGCAACCCATTCGCGATCTAATACTTGATTCTTGTGAAATAGAAGAAATCGCTACTCTAGGCCGCGTTTTTCCGTCGGTAAATTTGGACGTCGTGTTGATGGTTGCAGAAAAGCATTCTGCGCCCAACCCCGCTCACCGCATTCGAATTAGCGAAGAAAGAAGAAGTTACAAACCGATCGCACAAGGCACATTCAAGAAGCTCGATGGTCACAAATTTAATTTGTTCATGACCGACGAAAAATTGGCGTTAGTAGAACGTCTGCGCTCCATCGGTACCTTCGAAGATGCGTTTGAGTGTCACGAAGGAGTTCACACGGGCAACGCAAGGGAAACTCTTTTTACCAAAACAAAAGAGATTGCCACGGTCCCGATTATAGTCGGTGGCAAAGAACTAGCGCCTTTCCGTTTGGACTGGGCCGGCACGTACCTTCGAAATAACAAATCAGTATTGGCAGCAGACCAATATGCCAATCTTGGACGTCCAGAATGGTTCAAGAACGATAAAATCGTTGTGCGAAGGACTGGCGATCGCGTAATAGCGGCGGTCGACCAAACTGGCCTCTACGTTTCAAACAATCTCTTTGTGATGCTTCCAACCACAAAAGCCATTTCCCCCGAGTTCCTTTGGGGAGCTGCTGCACTACTCAACAGCAATTTGATGACCTGGTTTTATCGAACCGTCCAACCGAGAACTGGCAAACTGTTCGCAGAGCTCAAACTCTGTCACCTACGCAGATTTCCATTTCCCAAACAGCTAGGAAGCATATTGGAGCTCGGTGCCTGTGCAATGAATGGCACTTCAACAAAGGGGATCGACTTAGCTTCCGAAGATTTGTTCGATCTCGACTCAAGAGAGCGCTCGCTGGTAGCGAATCAGGGTAACAAAACGTTGTAGTATTCCCCGGTGAGCGGGGGACGAAGAATCTTAATAACAGGTGGTGCCGGCTTTATTGGCTCACACCTTGCCGAACGTTTAGCTCCAGAGAACACGGTCGTTATTTTCGATAATTTTCGTCGAAATGCCCTCGTTGGAACCAACCTAGAAAAGAACCCTAACGTCGTGATCGTAAAGGGAGATGTACTCGATGGCGCCGGGTTGAGGCGGGCAATGGATGGTTGTGACGCCGTCATACACATGGCGTCCATCGCAGGCGTCGATACAGTTTTGAAAAACCCTGTCCTTACTATGCGCATCGCTATGAGGGGCACGGACAACGCGCTTGAAGCTGCGCGCGACCTCAAGGTTGACAGGTTTATTGATTTTTCAACCAGCGAAGTCTTCGGGCGCTACGCCTATCACGTTACGGAGTTTGACTCGACCACCCTAGGTGCGGTAGGTGAAGCAAGATGGACCTATGCGGTTGCGAAACTTGCTACCGAACATCTAGCGATGAACTACCACAAAGAGTTCGGCCTACGTGCCTGTTCAATCCGGCCTTTCAATGTGTTTGGTCCACGCCAAGTTGGCGAGGGAGCTATTCATCATTTCATCCGGCTCGCACTTGCGGGGGAAACATTAAAAGTTCACAACGACGGCGCTCAGATTCGCGCATGGTGCTACGTAGATGACATGGTGGACGCAATTATGCTCGCGTTGAAAAACGATGATTGTATAGGACATGCGTTCAACATCGGCAACCCACGCTCGACAGTAACGATCTACAACCTAGCGAGAGACATCGTGCGGCTGTCTTCTTCGGGCTCATCAATTGAATTCGTAGAATGGCCCCACACAGATGTAGAAATCAGGGTGCCGGCAGTCGAAAAAGCTCAGAAAAAGCTGGGGTTTTCGGCCAAAATAGATTTGGAAGAGGGACTTCTTAGAACCATTCAGTGGTACCGACGGCACGGAGACAAGTGAACAAGCTGCAGCTAGCGAAGCCCTCGGTTGGCGACGCTGAACTTGCTGCCGTTGGGCGGGTTCTTGCGACGGGAATGATGACTCGGGGTCCCGAAGTCGATGCCTTTGAGTCAGAACTAGCTACGCTCACCAACCGAAAACATGCGGTCTCTGTATCTTCAGGTACGACCGCTTTAGAGCTTAGTATGTGGGCCATCGATTTAAAGCCCGGTGATGAGGTCATCGTCCCAGGTTTTGGTTTCCCTTCCGCAGCGACCGCCGTCGCTCGACTGGGAGGCGTCGTAGTTCCGGCAGACGTTGAACCGAAGAGCTGGAACCTCTGCCCGAAAAGTGTTGAAGCGGTAGCAACTCCTAAAACTAGAGCACTTATTTCCATAGATCAGTTCGGGCTGGTCTCTTCTTCAGAAGAGCTTAAACAAATAGCGAACGCCCGAAATTGGGAATGGATCTCTGACTCTGCCTGTGCAGTCGGAGCCTCGGCTCCAAGTGGCATTCCTGCTGGTAAGAACGGTCGTGCAGCTATTTTTTCTTTTCATCCGAGAAAGCTCATCGCCGCCGGTGAAGGTGGAGCTGTCGTCACCGATGACGATGATTTCGCCGACGACGTGCGGGCCCGTCGTAACCTCGGACAAATCGCCCCGGGTAACTTTGCCAAAATGGGCACCAACGCAAGGCTCTCTGATATCGCCGCAGCAATTGCACGAGTTCAGCTGCAACGGCTTGACGCCATGATCTCAGAGCGACAACTCCTCGTCGACGGCTACAAAAGCCGACTCTCTGATCTCTTGAAGAAGGAACGCCTCAGTTGGCAGATCCCCCCGACCGGAGCGATCCCAGCAAACCAGACCTTTGCGGTCCTCCTTTCCCAAAACGGCCCCTCACGCGAGCAAGTGGCTGAACATCTTGGAAAAGCCTTGGTAGCATGCGGGCCAGCTACCTACGCAGCACACCGAGTACTTTCCTATGTAAACTCAACAGAAGCGCTGCCAATGAGCGAAAAACTTCACGACCACGCCCTAGCTATTCCATTATTTTCCGGCATGCGATCAGCGGATCTTGATCGGGTCGCCAGCCTTTTGGAGGAAGCACTTACATGA
>CAYPIX010000001.1:19121-120664 GCA_964410875.1 uncultured Kofleriaceae bacterium | reverse complement strand
CCCTTACCGCCCGCCATCGACTACGTCTGATTGAAGTCCCACCAGATCGAATTGCCGATGCAGGAATCGCGAGAGTTTTCGACGCCGCCTTGCATCTATCAAAGCTCGCATGGCCCGATACTTGGTTCGCCGAACAAGTTGGGAACCTCCGTTGGGGCTTGTACGCAGCCGCTGACCATCCAGTTAAGAGTGTCACCGAAGAAGACCAGATCAAACAGTATCCCTTCGTCGTTCCGACCTACTGGCAAGACGGTGTTTATGCAACAGGTTCGGACCATTGCCCGCTACCCTTAGACCAACGGATTCGAGGCCATGAAGTGAGCAGCGCCGACATAGCACTTGAGATTGTTTCTTCAAGTCGGCAACTCGCCTACCTACCGACAGTGGTCACTTGCGGTGCGGTAGAAGAAAAACGAATCCGTCAAATTCACGTAAGCGACTGGGCTCCAGTGAGCCGACCAATCTACCTCGCCGTTCACAGCGATGCGGTTCGGAAATCAGTGGCAGAACAGCTCAAAGAATGGGTCTCGACCGGTACCGTCGAGCTTGCTTAGGCAGCGCCTTCACGGCTTAAAGCCTCGTTGGTTTCCACAATGTGACCATCCTCTAGCTGAATCACTCGATCCGCAAACGAGAGTGCCCTCTCACTATGTGCCGCGATTACGACCGTTGTGTCTTTCGGTAATTCTGCGATGGCTCGGAAAACCTGCTCTGTCGACTCCGCATCTAACGCACTCGTCGGCTCATCGAGAAGAAGAATTTGGGGCATCCGCAAAAGAGCCCTCGCCAAAGAAAGACGTTGCCGCTCGCCCCCCGACAGTTTGCAACCTCTATCGCCGACGATCGCATCGAGGTCGTGGCAAACCTCTGAAAGTCCAACACGGGAAAGGGCAGCGTGTAACTCGATATCACTTACTACGTTTGAAAGCCCAAAGAGTAGATTCGCTCGAATCGAATCATGGCTAAGTAGTGACTCTTGGCCGACGTATGCTATCTTTTCTCGAAGAGACGAGACCCGGTACTTTCGGCAATCCTCGCCATCAATCCGCAGACACCCACGCTGAGGCTTGTAGAGCTGGAGGATCAACTTCAGAAGTGTCGTTTTCCCGCTACCTGACTCTCCGGCTAAGGCAACAGTTTCTCCGCGATTAATCGAAATCTGGATGTTATCTACACTTCGCCCGCTCTCGTGCGCGTAACAGATATCCTCAAAGTCGAGCCCGTCGAAAATTCCAATAAAGGTCTCCGCTCCATCCGGTTCAGCCTTTGTGCCCAGTACTTCTGTGACTGAGCTAATGTGTGGGCCTAGTGAATCCAATTGGACTCTATTGCTATTCAGTTTAGCGAAAAATGGAACGGTGGTACGAGCCAAGAAAAAGAGTACCCCGAAAGAGGCCAATCTCTCTTTGTCTTGAAGCCCAATGTACTCGATAGCACCGAGGAGCAAAATAGAAAGGGCAAGCAGTGCTATCGCATCTTGAAGTGGGCCGACCGCTCCTGTGAGTTTCCGCGCCGTAATTTCTTGTCTCCGAATGGCTTCCGCTCGCGCGGCAAACCGAGCGGCCATCTCTGGGGCCGCGTTCTGTGCCTTAACAAGATCAATGGACGAAAGCGCATTGTTGATTTCGCGACCTTGCTCGAGACGTAAGTCCCAGACAGTCGAAACAGATGCTTGAACGCGTTTTCGTATCCAATACGCTCCCAGTGCCAGAACCGGCAAAAAAGCGAGAACTACGATCGTACCCGGAATGGAAAGAGAAAGCATGACGGCAAGGCGTACGACCAACTGAAGAGCCGATAGCAACGAGCTTTGACCAATATCTAAAACATTGGCGACACTTCGCCCGGAGTTCATTAGCTCTACCAACCGCCCTTGGCCAACCTCTTCGTGTACTTTCTGCTCCGCAGCGAGAATCTGATTGAACACAGCGACACTGAGCTTTTCGGAAAGTCGTCCGCGCCAAATCGCAGTGTACGCATTTAGCCAATAGTTCAATGCGTAAGCCAAAAGCCCCGCGATGGCGATAATCACGACTAGAAGAGAAGCAATTCCCACGATGCCAGAATCTGCAAGACCGGTTTGCTGCACGACCGCCTTTAAGACTGGACCTAAGAAGAAAATGTCGTAGGCGAAGGAAAAGTCTTGCGTCACCAAACCGGTCACAACTGGCGCAAGAAGAGCGAGCATTGCCCCTGTTAGCGCCGCGACTAAGATGGACGCAACGAGAGGAAGCGCGAAATGGCGCCACCCAATCCCCTGACTTCTAAGGAAGGCAATAAGCGCGGTGATGCGAACAGCATCGCCCTTATGACCATTCAGCTTCATTCCGTTTCAGGTTTACACGAACGTTGAACGCTTGCGCGTCAGAACTCTCAAGTCACTAATTACCTTGGAACAAAAGTATGATTTTTTCCTCCAAGATCCGCGCTAGAATGGCTGCACCATGCCTGAAGCAACCACCCAAGGAGTATCGGTTGGAGTTCGGACTCAATACCTCGCGGAGCACTCATCGATTTCGGAGGGTCGTTTCGTCTTTGCGTACGTCATCACGATTGCCAACAAAGGCGAAGAAGCAGCCAAACTGGAGGCAAGGCATTGGTTAATTACCAACGCGGTAGGTGAGACCGAGGAAGTCGAAGGGCCGGGCGTAGTCGGTGAGACGCCCCATCTCGAACCAGGCGCCGAGCACTCCTACCAATCGTTCTGCGTTCTCTCAACGCCCAGGGGCACGATGCAGGGCACCTATTTGATGGCCCGCGACGACGGCAGTACTTTTCGCGCAGAAATCCCGGTCTTCGTATTGGCCACCCCCGGCGAAGCATCGCAACGGGTTCTCAACTAGCCCCCTATTCGATAAGAGATTCGTCGCTTACGTATGCGTCGATTCGAATGAGGCGCCCATCTGGATGGACACCGTCAGCTTTTTCTTTCGGAAGAAGACCCGCGTCAAAGGTAATTCCAGGCACGTCATCCATACCAAAATTCACCTTTTTCTCGCCGTCGGTGAAAAATGCTACTGGGCTACCAAAGCCCTTACTCGACATAGTTAGGAAAACGTCATCTACTTCTGATGTTGGATGGGGCGTTCTCAGTTCGAGGTACGGAAGTCCATTTCCATAGGCCCAGCGGGCGCCAACATAAACACCACCAGAGAGAGAAACGAGGGCCTTGATCGGCGCTTTCAAAGAAAGGCGACGTTTGACGAGCTCAGCACCCAGGGTCTTCCCGTAAATATTTTGGAGAGAAGGCTGAGGCCCGGCAATCGCGACCGCTTGCTCAAAACCAGCCTTACCGCCAAAACTCAATAGGTCCATGGAGCTAGAAACATCGAAGGTGCCGCCTTCCACCATCCTCTCCAGAGAGCGGGACTGCAAAATTGCCCGATGTTCATCACCTTTCGACCGCCGCAGTGAAATCTCCGAGACCCAATGAGCTTGTTCAACCAGCTTCGAGAGGAGTGCATTCCCTTTTTTTCCTTTGACATCAAACCGTGCGCTACGAGGAATACGTGAAATAACTAGATGCATCGCGGGCCGTTGCCCTAGGGGTTTCGCGTTTATTCTGGCAGCCTTGCGAGGACCGCGAGACGCAGTTCCTGCGTGAACCGAAAGAGGAAGGAGAGCGAACACGCAGACGGCTAGCAGTCTTTGCGTGAAAAGTCGGAGATTCATTGCGGCCTGCCCAAAAGCAAGATGCCGGCCAACTGACCACTTGCGATTCGAGGAGCTTACAACTCGGGTCGGCAATGGTCGAAGTGCCTGGCCATTCCCATGGCCGGCCAAAGCACCGTTTGAATGACTCTCGTTACCAACAAGCACCTTCTAAGGTCAACAGCTCGTTAACCGAAGCAAAACAGTAGCCGCGCTTTTTTAGACCTCGAATGATCTTGGGCAAGGCTTTTGTTGTGTGGGTGCGGCCGGAGCCAGAGTGAAGCAGCACGATAGCACCCGGATGCGCTTGTTCGAGAACTCGCTTTTCCACCTTCTTCGCAGTCGCATGCTCTCGGTGCCAGTCCAGACTGTCGACCGACCAGAGAATAGTTCGAACCCCTTTGTCCCCGAAGTAGCGTATCTGCTCGTCTTTCATAGCGCCGTAAGGCGGCCGGAAATACCCGATTTGCTGCCCTGTGTGCTTCTCCAAAATCTTATTCGTTGGTTCTAGGTGATACTGGAAAGCATCGGCAGCCGACTTTTCCCGGTGATCTGTGTGGGTAAACCCGTGCCCTGCAACAGCATGCCCTTCCTCGACAATGGCTTTGACCAACTTGGGATATCGCTTTGCGAGCCTGCCAACGAGAAAGAAGGTCGCCTTAACTTCGGCGTCTCTTAGCGCTTTCAACAGTCGAGGGGTCACAAACGGATCGGGGCCATCGTCGAACGTGAGTGCGATAACTTTCTCGGCAGTTACTTTTTCAACAAAAACAAATTTGGGAAATAGGGTGAGCTGTCGGCTCACCGTACGTTGAAACTTTCGGAGGCCGGCAAAAGGCATTGGTCCCCTAAGCGATGGTCTTTGTACGTCCGCTTCTACACCAGAGCACAGGCACAGCAGCACCGAGCCGACGACCAATCCTCTTTTCTGCCTCGTCATTCTGCCAACATATAGCAGGCTGGACCGGTTTTCAGTCGAAGGACGTAAGAATGTGGTTTCATCCGTATTCTCGAATGGCCGATATCGTCCTCGCCACCATTAACGCACGCTACGCACACGCCTCTCTGGCCCTGCGCTATCTACGTGCAAACGTGGGAACGCTGAAACCGCGATCGGAAATCCTTGAATTCGTGCTTCAGGATCGCCCTGTAGATATTGCTGAGAAGATACTAGCGCGATCCCCTTCCATCGTCGGCTTTGGTGTTTATATCTGGAACACCGACGAGACCTACCGTGTTGTCGAAACCATCAAACGAGTAGCACCCCAGGTGAAGATTGTTGTGGGCGGACCAGAAGTAAGTCACGAAATTCCAACACAACCGGTCGCAAGTCTCGCAGATTACATTGTGGTAGGCGAGGGAGACGAGGCTTTCCGCGACTTGGCATCAAGCATCCTTGCGGGCGAACCACCTGAAACTAGAGTCATTCGGGGCGGGCTTCCATCCTTGGCAAAACTTCAATCGCCTTACTCTCTGTACGACGAAACCGACATTTCGAACCGGACTGTTTATGTAGAGGCTTCTAGAGGTTGCCCATTTACCTGTGAGTTCTGTCTGTCGTCTCTCGACCAAAAAGTCCGAGGGTTTCCACTAGAGGAATTCCTCGCCGACATGAAACGTCTCTACGACAGAGGGGTGCGTCAATTCAAATTCATTGACAGGACCTTCAACCTAAAGATCTCGACGGCCAAAAAGATTCTGGCTTTCTTTTTGGAACGAAGTGGCCCTGACCTATTTGTTCACTTCGAAATGGTTCCGGACCGCCTCCCGGACGAGCTCCGTGACCTGGTCCGGCAATTTCCGCCCGCGTGTTTGCAGTTTGAGGTGGGGATTCAGACATTCAACGACAAAACCGCTGACCGAATTCAACGAAAGCACAACCGCGCAGCCATCGAAAAAAACATTCGCTTCCTACGGGAAGAAACAGGTGTTCACGTACACGCAGACCTAATTGTCGGTCTCCCAGGAGAAGACATAGAGTCATTTGGTTTAGGCTTTGACAACCTCGTTTCTTTGGCGCCCCAAGAAATCCAGGTGGGCATTCTCAAGCGATTGCGTGGAACGCCAATATCGCGCCACACCGAAGAATGGGGCATGGTCTACAGTTCACTCGCGCCTTATGAAATTCTAGCCAACAAACTCATCACCTTCTCCCAGATGCAAGAAATGAAAAGATTCGCCCGGGTTTGGGACATGGTTGCCAATAGCGGCAATTTTGTTGAAACGCTCCCCCTCCTTTGGGCAGAGCAGCGCCCATTTATAGGTTTCCTAAAGTTTACTCGTTGGCTGCACGAGGAAGTCGGAAGTTTCTCGGGCGTCGCTCTCAAGCGGCTCGCTCGTTTACTTTATCGGTATCTCGTAGAAGCAACAGCCGTCGACAGGGAAACTGCGAGCATGGCGTTGACTAAAGACTTTACCCGTCTTGGTCGCGGAGACTTCAACGCAGCGGAGCCCTTACCCACAAAGGCATCGAAGAGAACAAAGAGTGGTATTCCTGCCCGCCAAGCCAGACACCAAGCCCGGTAGAGACTACTTCCTGTTCGCCATCAGAAGCGTCCGATATGTCGATTCGGAGATCTTTATGACCCGCCCCTGCTTGGTTAGTTTTCGACCGTCTCGCATGACGACTTTTGCGTAGTACGAGCTAAGCGATTTATCAAAAACAAGGTCATGACCACTCACCCTGGCGATGGGCCCCTTTGGAAACTTGAACCGCCACCCCCAAAAGTTATGACGTGAGGTGAACTTGCCGGTTGTTATCAACTTCCCATCCAGATCCGTTATTTTGACGATGTTTTTTCCATCGAACGGAAAGACCCAAACCAGGTTGGGAAACATACCCTTGGGGCCCACAGTTTGTTCCGTATAGATCAGGCTTGTTTCGTCGGATGGAGTAACTTCCTTGGCTACCGAAGTACTCGTTTCGACGACATCGCCGTCGGTGTTGAGGATTCGATTTTCTAACAGGAAATATTCGATTTTCTCGCCGTTCCCAGCCGTTACCCGACCGGGCAAGAGAAACAAAGCGCCCAGTGCGAGCAACCAAAGCAATCTGCTTTTTTTCATGCTCTCACGTTTTGCAAGACCACGGCCAGATTTAGATTCGGGGTTCGTTAAGGAATTGAACCCCTAGTTCCAACCGCACGATTTGTTGGCGTTCTCCTTTTTCAACCACGCCGAGAGAGGAGCGAAATAATCGACCAGAGCTTTACCACTCATTTCACGGGTTCCGGTGAGAGCTTCCAATGCATCTGGCCAAGGCTTGCTCGCGCCCAATTTGAGCATAGCTTTGAACTTGTTGCCGGCCTCTTTACTTCCAAAGATGCTGCACTCGTGAAGTGGTCCCTTATGGCCAGCTTCTTCGCAAAGGGCCTTGTGAAACTGAAACTGCAAAATGAATGACAAGAAGTAGCGAGTGTAGGGGACGTTCGCCGGGATGTGGTATTTGGCCCCCGGATCAAAGGCCTCTTTGGAACGCTCTTTGGGTGCCGAGACCCCCTGGTACTTGCGACGCAGTTTCCACCAATGGTCGTTGTATCCCTCTGGCGTAACATCACCAGCAAATACGTCCCATCGCCATTTGTCGACCAAGAGTCCCCAAGGAAGAAACGCGATCTTGTCGAGCGCAAGGAACATCTGTTGGTTGATCACTGCCTTTTCATTCTTCTTAACAGTCTTTAGCAATTTGACCTGTTTAAGGTAGTCGGGGGTAATAGAGAGGGCAATTGCGTCACCAATCGCTTCGTGGAAACCGTCATTGGCGCCCGACTGATAGAGGACCGGAAGCTCGTGGTAATAGTGAAAGTAGTAATCATGTCCGAGCTCGTGGTGAATCGTTATTAGATCCTCCTGATCGATCTTGATGCACATCTTGATGCGAACATCGTCGTCGAAAGTGAGGTCCCATGCAGAAGCATGACAAACGACTTCCCGATCCTTCGGTTTGGTAAACATCGATCGCTCCCAGAAGGTAGCGGGAAGAGGATCCATTCCAAGAGAAGTAAAGAACGACTCTGCTAGTTTCACCATCTTGACCGGCGTGTATTTCTGTCGCTTCAATGCTGGCGTGACGTTTGGGCTAACCTGCCCTTTGTATGGTTCAACCAGAGAGAAGATATTGCTCCAACTCTGAGCCCACATATTGCCGAGTATGTGAGCGGGAATCGTCCCGTCTGGAAACGTCACCTTCTTCTTGTACTTTTTTTCTAATTTGCGACGTACGTAGCACTGCAAGTCGTCGTAAAGCGGTTTGACCTCACCCCAGAGACGCTCAACTTCGCCTTCAAACTTCTCTGGGCTCATGTCGTAGCCAGAACGCCACATCGATCCCACATCTTTGAAACCAACGCCTTGGGCCCCTTCGTTGGCTAAAGAAACAAACCTCTCGTAGTCGGCCTTTATAGTTTGGCCGACACCGTGCCATCCCGACCATGCCTCAAGTAACTTGGCTGGGTTCCGACTCTCGTTTACGACCGCTTCAAGTTGCCCTAGGTCTTTGCAGTTTTCTCCTTTGGCGTCGCAAGCTTTTCCTTTTCCGTACGAGGAGTCCATGCGAGCTGTGATTTCTGCGAGTTCTTTGGAGTGAGCAGGATCTTCTGGGGCTGGCATCCCGGCTCGACGTAGAAGTTGAAGCTGTCGCCGAGTGTCTTCATCGACCTCGCCCAAGAGGGGCTTGTACTTAATAGAAGCTTTAATGGCGGTCGTGAGGTAACTCATCGTTCGCTCCGCCGCGGTTGCTGCTTTGGCTTCGTTTTCAGGAGTGATATTCGTGGCTTTTTCCCACTCGACCTTACTTTGAGAAACCCAGAGCTCTCGTAACTCCGCATCCGTACGCTTTACGAAGGCCGCGGCCTCGCCCGTCGTTGGGCCCGTTGGCTCTGCTTTCACAGAAGTATTACTAGAAGAAACCGGAACACCGTCGGAGCGTCCGCCACAGGACAGAGAAGAAATGACCAACCAGGCTGCAAGAACGTTGCGCATCCGCCGAACCTACATTTATCCGCGGATCAACAACAGAGTTTGTATATCATTCATACACGTTTATCCGTGGGGTGACGTCTATTGGCAGACCCAGCGGTTATACCCGCCAGGATGGCGCGAGCACCGTGGCGCGACAACGTTCAAGAAATCATTTTCGAGGCCGATACCCCCAGCGGCAAGTTGTTCGATGTTCTTCTGTTGGTAGCAATCGTTGCCAGCGTTGCCGTCATCATGCTCGAGAGTGTTAGGGCGGTAGAAAGAGACTTTGGCGTTGCTCTTCGAGGTGCGGAGCTCGCGTTCACTATAGCGTTTACTCTTGAGTACATTCTTCGTCTGGTTAGCGTCGAAAAACCTCTGGAGTACGCCAAATCGTTTTTTGGAATAGTGGACTTGCTCTCCATTATCCCCACCTATGTGAGTTTTATCATTCCTGGCGTTGAGACATTGTTGGTCCTTCGTGCGTTCCGACTTTTGCGAATTTTCCGCGTGCTCAAACTCGTACACTTCCTTAAAGAAGCCTCACAGCTAGCAAACTCCGTAAAAAGTAGTTTAGGCAAAATAACGGTGTTCCTTGGTGTCGTGGTCACACTCGTTATCATCGTCGGCGCGTTGATGTATCTGATTGAAGGAGAGGCGAATGGATTCACAAGTATTCCCCGGGGAGTTTATTGGGCCGTCGTAACCATGACTACGGTTGGTTATGGCGACATCGCTCCTCAAACAATTTTGGGGCAAGCCGTAGCCACCGTTCTAATGATCTCTGGTTATGCGATTATCGCGGTGCCCACTGGAATCATTTCTGTTGAAATGGCTCAGGGCCCAAAAGAACAGCCAATCATTTGTTCTAAGTGCGGAACCAAGGACCACGGTAAAGACGCAAAATACTGTCGTGGCTGCGGCTCTCAGCTCAGTTAAGCGAGCCTAACTGGCGAGCTTATTCGTTCTTCGAACGGCAGGTAGGCTAATTGAGGGCTCTTTTGTCCGCTGCTTGAAAAGTAAAGCGGTCTTACCCAGAACCTGAGCAACCTCCGCGTCGACGACCAGGGAAAGCGCTTCTGCGACTGTTTTCGCTTTGTCACCGTTGGCAACACGGATCTTTATCAGTTCGTGAATTTCCAACTGAGAACGTGTTTCGTCTGCGACAGCGTCACTTGCACCACCCCTGCCTACCCGAACAACTACGGGAAGAGGATGACCGAGAGCACGAAGAAAACGTCGCTGTTTACCAGTCAATGCCATATCGAGACTCAGATAGCATTCGAACTTACGTGAGTCAATCGATACCGTATTTGCTGGCGAGGCGAGCCGCCCAGTCTTCTCGCCCAGTCTCTCGCAAACGCGTTAGATAGGTACCCAATTTCCCTCGAACATGAAAAGGACCTCCTTCGCGAAGGACCTCATCCAGTGGGTCTTTTTGCGGGCCACCCAGATTTTTCGCTAGCCAATCATCTAGCAAGTGCTTCGCCTTTTCACAGATCGCTTTGTTCTCGCGCGCGACATTTATTTCTTCGTGCTTGTCAGAACCTAGATCGAAGAGCATTTCGTCGTCATAACCATGGTAGGCGTCATGGTAGGTGCGCAGCCATAACCAACTCTTGCCATCCGATTCAAAACGAACGCTCCGCTGACAGGCCCAAGCGGCCTGGGAAAGAACCAACTCCGAACGTCCACCTTCTTTGCTGCCGAGGGTTTGAGAAAATTCTTTACTGTCCCAATTTGGAAACGGTTTTCCGCCCGCAAGGTTAGTTAGAGTTGCGCCAACATCAATCTGGTAATGAAGACGGCTATCGACCTGTCCTGCGTATTTTTCTGTCACTCCAGGGTAGGAAAGAATCGCTGGGACTCGGCAAGTAAACTGATCAGCGGTTTGGTGGTCACCGTAGACGTTTAACTCTCCAAGATTTTCGCCATGGTCTGAGGAAAGCAAAATCGCCGTGGAATCCCGTATCCCCAAGGCCTCTAATTTCTCAAGGACAAGACCACAGTACTTATCTGCATAGGCAACCCCTGTGTCATAACCATCGAACATCCGTCGAGCTTCGTCCATTGAGTCGATAACAAATGGCTGACGAGGGAATTTTTTCGCCCACTGGTTGGATTCATCATCAAACCCCATGGACTCTTGTGCGGAATGTGGTCCAGGTTGAGAGAAGTGCTGTTTACGTACTTCCTTGCTATACCAATTGGGCAAGGCCTGCGAAGCGAACGGCTCGCCAAAGTCCTTAGGCGCTCGATAAGGCGTGTGCGGATCCCAAAAATTGACGTGGAGAACCCATGAATCATTCTTTCCATTGCGATCAAGCCAGTCGCTGGCGGACTGAAAGACCTCATCGGCAATCTCAAGTCCGCGCTTCCCCGTATTTACGATGTCCCGGAACCCCGCGTAAAAATGCCAGGCAGCATGACGTTCTGCAAAAGGACTGACTGACGCAGTGAAGTAGCCCGCGTCTCGAAAAGCTCGCATCCAAGACGTTCGACCGAAGGAGTCACCAAAACCGCGACCGACACCATCAGAATATGGAGCCGCCCTCGCGCCACCGTGATTTACAATTCCAGTTTTTGCTCCGAACCTCTGAGAGAAGAGCGCGCTTCGACTGGGGAGGCACGGCGCATCCGACACATATACGTTGTCGAAGCGAAGACCTTCTTTCGCAAGCTTATCGATGTTCGGACTGGTGTCCCGGTGATAGCCGTAACAGCCCAAATGATCGGGTCTAAGGCAGTCGATATCAAGATAGAGAATGCGCACGAGCCTCCCAATCATGAACCAGTCTGCCCTTCCTGGCTAGTTTCCAAGAGTTGCCTTTCGGCTACGACGCAGCTTGTGCTATGCGTCGACTCTCGCTCATGTCTTCCGTCGCTCAAGAGACCGCCAAGCGGCGCACCTTTGCCATCATTTCGCACCCGGATGCCGGTAAAACGACGCTGACCGAAAAGCTTCTTCTCCACGGCGGAGCTATTCAAATGGCGGGGGCTGTTCGAGCTCGAGGCGAGCAAAGGCGAACTCGCTCTGACTGGATGAAGATCGAGCGCGAACGGGGAATTTCAGTCACGGCATCGGTTATGACCTATGCCTACGAAGACTGGGTCTTCAACCTTCTTGATACTCCAGGCCACGAAGACTTTAGTGAGGATACCTACCGTGTTCTTACCGCCGTTGACTCCGCCATTATGGTGCTCGATGCCGCCAAGGGTATTGAGCCACAGACACTCAAACTCTTTGAAGTTTGTCGACTACGTGACATCCCCATCATCACTTTTATCAACAAACTCGACCGTGAAGGTCAGGAGCCTGTCGAACTCCTTGACGAGATCGAGCAAAAACTCGCTCTCGATGTTTCCCCTTCTAGCTGGCCCATTGGAACGGGTTATGATTTTCTCGGTTGTTACGATCTTAGGCGCGATCGTGTCATCCTTACCGATAAGCAGGATGCCAGCGTACGTTCGGAAGGTATCGAAGTCTCGGGGTTGACCGACGAAAAGCTAGAAGAGCTGATACCAGAAAAGCAACTTGGCAAAATGCGAGAAGGCGTTGAGATGGCCCGTGAGCTGTTTCCCGCATTCGATGTCCAGTCATTCAGGGAAGGCCACATGACGCCGGTTTTCTTTGGCAGCGCCCTTAAGAATTTTGGAATTCGCGAACTCATGAACGGTGTTGCCGAGTTATCACCTCCACCAACACCTCAAGTCGCACGGCAGCGAACCGTTGAACCCACCGAGGGCAAAGTGACCGGCTTCGTCTTTAAGATCCAAGCCAATATGGATCAGCGCCACCGCGATAGGATCGCGTTTATGCGAGTTTGCTCAGGTCAATTTAAACGGGGCATGAAACTCACCCTAGCGCGTACTGGCAAACCAATGGCGGTGAACAACGCAGTCCTATTTCAAGCCCGAGATCGCGAACTAGCAGAAGAAGCATGGCCCGGTGACATCGTGGGCATTCCCAATCATGGGACGCTGCACATTGGTGACACGCTTACACAGGGCGAAAAGCTTAGCTTCACTGGAATTCCGAGCTTTGCTCCTGAGCTTCTTCAGCGTGTTCGTACGGAAGATCCAATGCGAACAAAGCACTTAGGTCGAGCTCTTCATCAGCTCGCGGAAGAAGGCACAGCGCAAGCATTCAAACGCATCATGGGATCGGAGTGGATTCTCGGCGTGATTGGCACTCTGCAATTTGAAGTTCTAGCAGCGCGATTGCGTACAGAGTACTCCCTCGAGGTTCGATTCGAAGCCTGCCCTTTTGTGACCGCTCGGTGGATTCACGCCAAAGACCACCTCACGTTGAAAAAATATACTGACTCCATCATGAGCCTTCTTGCCGAAGACCACACTGGATCGCCTGTTTATTTGGCAAAAAGTGAATGGCAGCTAGAGCATGCTCTAGACAAATTCGAAGGTGTCGAGTTCAAAAAAACCAAAGAACCGGGCCAATAGCAATCGCGTTAGCGAGCGACTGTTGCACCAGCCCACGCAGCAGCGATTCCTACGACAACATGAATCGTTACATATAGAATCCCTTTGGTTGCTTGACCGTCGCTGAAGTGTCGATAGGCATCATGGCCGAATGCTGAGTAAGTTGTAAAACCTCCTAAAAGTCCTGTGGTTAAGAAAAGCTGCCTAGACGGGGTTAACCAATCCCGACTCTCCGCCATACCGTAAACCAGCCCAATCGCAAAACAACCAAGGAGATTTACCGTCAAGGTTCCTGCCCATGCCGCACCAGTCCAACGGGCCAAACGACCAGCTAGAACCCAACGTAGCGAAGCTCCTAAAGCTCCGCCCAGTGACACCGCAATGACCTGTTTCATCTCGAGGAGATTGTATTGTTCTCCTCGAATGTTTGCGAGTTGTTAAGACGCCAATAGTTGATCGAGAAAAACTCGAGTCTCAGCACCGGTATTGCAAGCGTCAACCAGCGCAATTTTCCGGCTGAGACGGTTGCGGAGAACACGACACCCCTTTGGGCTTTTTCTTTTTAACGAAGCATCTATCACCAACGCGTCTGGTCGCGACGAATCGGCCAAATGATAAAGGGCACGCGGATTATCTCCGCCAACAGCCGTGTAGCCTGCTGCTACCAAGTCTGTGATGATTTCGTCAACGCGTGCAGCAGCCGCGCCCACGATCACGTAGTGGTTCACTCTTTTTGAAACTCTTTCGACGAATTCCCGATAACGTCTAAGTTCTTTTGACGGCGAAAGCGCGATTTCAACTCCATATCCCAACTTGCGCCGACTCCCTCCCGTTGTTGGCCGTGCCTTGCGAACAATTTTCACATGCACGGATATTGGTCCAGAACCGTCATCCGATTGAAATACGATCTTAATCTGCTTCTTCCCAACGACAGGGTGTTGAGTGGCAACGAAAAGACCGTTGCGAGAAATGTCTTCGGCGATGGCATAGGTAGTGTGCCCGTTGACAATCATCTTGACCGGCCACTTCAATTGATATCGAGCCTCGCAGCGCTTGGGCGGCTGATGAAATTTTTTCGTCTGCCACTTCTCAGCCATCATGAAACGGTTTAATTCTTGGTACTTGGTATGGGAAATCAGGTAACGCGCACCAAACCCGACGCTACCAACTTTTTCTGCCGACTCTCCCTGCGTGAGTTGAACAACGGAAGCATGTAGATCAAAGCGTTGTTTCGAAGATATAAGTTCTACCGGCACGATGTCACCCAAGCGCGGAAGGTAGGGTGTCGCGACGTATAACCCGCTCGTCGTTGCTCTACAGACTCGACCTTGGTGCCAAGTACCACCTCGGCGAAAACGAACACCTAAAGAGGGTGGTGTGGCGATGCTGGACTCTTCCGGCGACTCAATCCCGATATTTTCGGCCAAAAGGTTAATCGCATCCTCGCATTTGCGAGTTTTGGTCAAACAAACATCGAACATACTGAGGTGGCTAGCGTAAGGAGTACGCGCCTCGCCTCGGAGTTCATTTAGCCTTACGGTTTTACATGAAAAACCCTGGCAGGATTCATCGAGGGCGCGAAGAAGCGGCCCTGTTACGCAGCGCATATCGAGATGCAAAACCGCTACCGCGCTGTCGGAGACCGTTCGGTAATGGATGTCGACGTTGAGAAGATTCTGCGCGTCACATTCTGAATCTAGCGTTGCTGCCAGTCGGCGCAGACCATCAAGGCGGGCGGAAAAGCCATCCAAAACCACCAAGACGTCATACGTCGCTATCTTCTTCGTTCTCATAGCCAGGAAAAAAGACGCAGAACCGATGCCTGCCGTATATTTGGTAGGCGCGCACACCAAACCAACATACAAGTCTATGAATTTTCTTTAAGAGAGGACCTGGGTTAGCGGACCGCGACTCCCGTGGCAGCAACACCGCGAATCCGGACGCCTACCCGGGTCGGTCTAACCCTCGATACGGGCATTACTCAAGCTCATTGTATTTAGAAATCGCTGAGGTGCCTGCCGGGCCGTCGGTGTCGGTGGTCACCCAACCAAACATGGCGAACTGAGATTTGGTGCCGTCGCAGTCAAGATCCCCCATAGCTGACGCCGTGAAGCCATCGACAAAGGTACCCGTTTGCCCTGTAACCAATGGATTTCCCCGAAGATACCCATAGGCATAAAAGGCAGGATCCTCGACGCTGAATTGGAGGGCCTCCCAGGATTCGCCGGCGCTTCCCGGTGTCGCTGGATCGATATCCCGCCAAATACTACTTTCAGGCTCGCACTTTTCGCGATCAGACGGAAGGAATGCGTTTTGGAGGGCACAGCAGAATTCTCCTGCAGAGTGTCGGATACTCTTTCCTGTGTTACTGACAAAGCCGATTTGGCCGCCTGGCGCGAGAGCCCCCGCAATAGTGTCATTTCTCGGAAACTGAGCTGGTACCGTGTTGAGGGTTTTAGTACCGTAGTTTGGTTCCATGTAGTACGCGCGAGCGCCATCGTAGATGCGCTTGACGAATGCCTTGGCCTCAGACGTCTTTGATTTTGCGATGTACTTCGTGAAAGCTGGAATCGCCACAGCCGCGAGCACGCCAATGATCGCAACCACGATCATCAGCTCGATAAGGGTAAAACCCTTCTGCTCCTTCCCCACAGAACCATTATACCACTGTAATCAACACGCCCAGAGAAAAAACCACCGCACGGCGGCGTTGATACCCTTCTGGGCACTCGTACACCGAGACACAAACTCTTACCTCGGGAAACCTATGGAACCGAGGAGATAAATGCCGCAATTCCGGTGCGGACCATCGAAACGGCGATCGCCGCCAAGAGCAATGACATTACTTTTCCGAAGGCCGCCACAAACGACGGACCGACAATCTTAGTAATTCGTTGTGCGTGATGCATGAGCAACCAAACGAGGAATAACTGGCTCGTGAGCGCCGCCAACACCACCATACGTCCATGACTGTCTGCCAAAACCAAGCTCGTCGTTAGAGCGGCAGGCCCCACAATAATGGGTATTCCCAGGGGAACCACACCGGACTCCTCCCCCACAGCGTCAGCTTTGCGTTTCTCGCGCGTAAAGATGAGGTCGTGAATAGAGAGGAGCAATAGAATGATCCCGCCTGCGACTCGCAAGTCGTCGACTGTGATGCCAAGAAAGCGAAACGCTCGCTGCCCAACCAGAATCAAAGCCACGGCGATGGAAAAGCCAGCGACAGATGCGCCCCGGGCAAGCTTCCTCGATTGCGAAAGGTCCATGCCCTCGCTCATCCGTAAGAAAAACGGAATGATCGTAAAGGGACTTACGGCCGCGAGCAGCGGGATCCAAGCTTCCGAGAATTGGGTGAGAAGAGACAACGTGGCGGTAATTGTGGCGTCGAAAGTAAAGCGAGGGCAAGTTACCGAAGGTATTCGACTCGACTTAGCTCCGAACTGACCTCCCATAGCCGTTTGCGCACTTCCTGGTCCCGTGCCCTTTTTGAGACCTTCGCCAGAGCCGGGTAGCCGCGCATCTCCATAAACCCATTTGGGCCATAGTACGTGCCACCCTCGGCTTTCGCGCTCGTTGCTGCATAGAGGGTCGGCAAAGCGCCCTGATTCGCACGCATGGCCACTTTGTCTGTCGCCCAGTCAAAAAAACGATTGTGCCTTTGTAAATCTGTTTTTGTTCCCCCTGGATGAGCGGCCAAAGAACTCACATTGATTCCGCGAGCGCGGAGCCGTTGGTCGAGCTCAAGGGCAAACATCAAGCAGGCGAGTTTGCTCTGCTCATACGATTTCCATGCGCGATAACGCGTTCCCCCTCTGAACGAGTCAAAATTAACCGAGCCGGTTCGATGAGCAATACTGCTAAGGGTGACCACCCGCGCCTGCTCCGACTTTTGCAACAACGGCAGCAAGTGCCCCGTCAGAGCGAAATGCCCTAGGTAGTTCACGCCGAACTGCAACTCGAACCCATCCTCGGTTTTGCTCTCGGGAGGAATCATGACGCCTGCGTTGTTTACCAGGAGGTCAAGCGAGGAGAGTTTGCTCTCCATCCGTTTGGCGAATTTTTCAACCGACGTCAAACTCGACAGATCAAGAATCTCTAACTCAACAGAAAGCCCTGGCGTTTTCGTGAGGATTCGCTCAACGGCGCCCTCTCCTCTCGCTTGATTACGACAGGCCAAGATTACGTGACCTTCTTTTTCAGCAAGGATTCGTGCGGTTTCAAAACCAATTCCAGCATTGGCTCCAGTCACGATTGCCGTGCGATTTTCTTGGCTTGGAATCTCCGACTCAGTCCATTTCACAATCACAAGACTGCCATTTCCCTACATGGTCCACTAGCCCCAACGGAATTCAATGTTACGCTCACTGTGCAGGGGGAAGAATGCCAACGTACGTTTACGAGACCATTTCCGAGGACGAGGCTGAATACGACCGATTCGAAATTTACCAGAAGCTGTGCGAGCCGGCGCTAACCGAGCATCCGGAGTCCGGGCTACCGGTTCGGCGCGTCATCTGCGCCCCCGCGGTCGTTTCGAGACTGCATTCAAAAGACATCGCCAAAGACAATAAGCGCCTGTCCCAGCTTGGCTTTACCAAGTACGAGAAAACCGGGGATGGAAAGTACGAGCGCACTGCCGGGACCGCCGGCCCCAAAACCTTCGACAAATCGAATTTGTAGATTACGCCCCGGCTGGGACAGCATTTTCTCCAGCCCATTTTCGCAAATGGGTGATGACATCGGAACGCGTCACCGAGAGTGGTTTGGTTCCCTTTATCTCTTCAACTAGCGCCTCGGTCGTGAAAGGCGATTCGCCAGCGAAAGCTCGGTACAGCGCTGAGATCACCGCCTGTTCTAGCTCGGCTCCACTGAACCCATCCGAGACGGCCGCGACCGCAGGTAAATCGAAAGCCGACGAATCGTGACCACGTTTCTCCAAGTGAATACGAAGGATGTCCGCGCGAGCGTTTTCCGAGGGAAGGTCGACGAAAAAGATTTCGTCGAAGCGACCTTTACGCAGAAGCTCGGCCGGCAGGCTCGTTATATCGTTTGCCGTCGCGACGACGAAAACGCCATCGGGCTTGTCTTGCAACCAATGAAGGAATGTTCCCAAGACGCGCCCGCTGGTTCCCCCATCGTTATCACCTCTGGCGAACGCTTTCTCTAACTCGTCGATCCAAAGCACAACTGGCGCCATCCCCTCTGCAGACTCCATGGCTTTTCTCAAGTTGTCTTCTGTTTGACCAAGATAGGGCCGATAGATGTTTCCGGGGTCAAAACGAAGTAGAGGCAGCTTCCAGGAACTAGCAATAGCCTTCGCGCTGAGGCTTTTGCCACACCCCTGCACCCCGAGAAGTAGAAGTCCTTTAGGTGGCGTTAAACCAAAATTCTTAGCCTGTTCTGGAGATTTGAAAGCCAAACTGCGTTTTTCCAGCCAGGACTGCAGTTTTTCCAGGCCCGCAATTTCAGTGACATCTTTAGGAGTGGGGGTAAATTCAAATGAAGCCGACCGAGAAAGGCGCTGGCGTTTTACCTCTGAAATTCTTTCAACACTTGCAGCCGACAACCCGTTGTCTTCGATGATGACTTGGCTGAGTACTTTTTTCGCCTCATAGAGAGTGAGACCTGAGAGCTTGGCCACAATTTCTCTGACATCGTCTTCAGACACTTGTACTTCTAGGTTTACGCGCGAGCGAAGCTCTTGGATAAGTTCGTTGGCAAAGACATAATATTCGCGCGGTGTCGGAGTTCCGACGTCGACCCATGTCATCCTGCCCGCTAGCTCCGGTGGCAATTCAGTGCCAGCACTTCGGAACATTATCGCTGCTGTCGAGCGAAAGAACTTTTCGTGAACTTCGCACAAGGCAGACACCGCCTCTGGCGTCTCGCCAAAGGGTTTCAAATCGCCCATATCAAAAATCGCCGGTTCTTTTACCGACAACACCTTCCTCAGTGCCTTGCCAATTTCTTCCGTTCCTTCCTCTAGGCTATCGGGAAACCACGGCCGGAAAAGTCCCTTGTGTGGACGCCAATGCCAGAGATCCATCCGCTCCGCAATTGCCACATGGGCACCTATGTTATCCGCCCTTGCATCGTCTCTAGTTTTCAATACAACCAGAGGATGGTGCGCCTTAATAAGGACACGTACCTCTTTCACAACTTCGGGACAGGGCGGAACACGCCTCGGCATCCACCGATCTTACCCGCTCCCTAGCGCGAAGCGCCACCCGCGAAGCGGATCCAAACCTACTCAGCCCACGCAGGGTCGCGGCCTAACTTGGCCGAGGCGAAGGCGCAAGCGAGCAGCCCGCGTAAGCGTACTTGTGTACCTGCGCAGGCAGCGCAGTGAAGCAACGCACGGATCGGCCAAACTAGGCCTACCCCTCTAGTAGCGGTAGGTGTCGGGCTTATACGGCCCCGCCTGGTCCACACCGATGTAATCAGCTTGCTCTTTGCTCAGCTTGGTTAGTTTCGCGCCGAACTTATCCAGGTGCAACCTAGCCACCTTCTCGTCCAAATCTTTGGGAAGTACTTCAACGGTCTTGCCGTACTTCTCCGCATTTTTATGGAGTTCAATCTGCGCCATTACCTGGTTAGTAAACGATGCACTCATAACAAAGCTCGGATGCCCAGTAGCGCACCCGAGATTAACCAAGCGCCCTTCAGCAAGAACGATAATTGAGTGACCCTTTCCGTTTGGTCCGTGGGTCGTGTTCTTGAATTTGAATTCGTGTACCTGTGGTTTGATCTCGATCTTTTCCGCTTCGCCTTTCGCCACTAAGGCCTCTAGATCAGCCATGTCGATTTCGTTGTCGAAGTGACCGATGTTGCAGACGATAGCGTTGTGCTTCATCTTTTTCATATGCTCGAGACGGATGATGCTCTTATTGCCCGTTGTCGTGCAAAAGATGTCGAAGTCTGCAGCGACATCATCAAGGCTCACAACGTCAAGCCCAAGCATGCATGCCTGCAGCGCGCAAATTGGATCGACTTCGGTAATTGCAACTCTGGCCGACTGCCCCTGCAGCGATTGAACCGAGCCTTTACCGACATCGCCAAAGCCGCAAACCAAGGCCTTTTTGCCAGCGATCAATACATCGGTTGCGCGCATGATCGCATCAACTAACGAGTGACGGCACCCGTAGACGTTGTCGAACTTGCTCTTGGTAACGCTGTCGTTGACGTTAATCGCGGGAAATAGAAGTGTTCCAGCCTCGACGCGCTCTTGAAGTCGATGGACACCAGTCGTGGTCTCCTCGGACACGCCTCGGATCTTTGAAGCCATAGGTCGCCAGAAATTGTCGCCTTGCTCTGCGCGAACTGCATGAAGGATGGAGAAGATGACGTTTTCTTCATCGCTGCCACCACTGCCCTCTTCTGGCCATTTACCAGAGTTTTCGCATTCGCTTCCAAGGTGCACCAATAGGGTCGCATCTCCGCCGTCGTCAAGAATGAGGTTGGGGCCACTCGCGTCGGGCCAGGTCAATGCCTGTAGGGTGCACCACCAGTACTCGGCCAAGCTCTCCCCCTTCCAAGCGTAGACAGGTACGCCTTTTGGATTTCCCGCGCTTCCCTCTGGCCCTGCAACCACCGCGGCGGCGGCATGATCTTGAGTCGAGAAGATATTGCAAGAAACCCACCGAATGTCGGCGCCAAGCTCGACAAGGGTTTCAATTAAGACACCTGTTTGGATCGTCATATGAAGGGAGCCCATGATTTTCGCACCAGCGAGGGGCCGCTTGCCCTTGTATTCCTCGCGGAGTGCTGCAAGTCCGGGCATTTCGACCAACGCAATCTCTAGCTCTTTGCGGCCAAACCGAACTGCATCGTCGGATAGGTCTGCGACCTTAAATGGGAGGCCTGCAAAGAGAGGCAGGTTGGTATCCAGGAAATTTGAGGAAGTAGTTTTTGCTGCTGTTGCGGTCATATTCATGTCCCTTTTAGATGCGTGAAAACGCAAGTGTAGGGCATGTATATAGAACTGAGGGGCCCTCGTAAACCCCCGCTCGCAGAATGCTCGAGTATCGGGCAGAGATCCTGGTTATGCGGGGATAATCACGACGGCATATTGGAGCGGATTCTGAACCAGCGACGATATTCGTGATGGCACCTGCGACATTTCATCTCCACAACTCGATACGAAATATCGCGAACCTTTACTGCCTTATGCTCTTGTCTATGGCCCAAGCTCTCACAAATTGGACATGTTGCAGAATCGGCTTTTGATTCAATAACAGACGAACCAAGAACAACTTCCGCAGTTTCCGGCGAACCGCCCGAAGCCAATTCCGAGCTTCGGATTAACTTTTCCCTGAGTTTTTTTGCAGCGCGTTCTTTCTCGCGCTTGTCACCACGAGGGCGAGATCCCTTTTTGCCCATACGCAGCTATACAGGAATCCAGACCAAGGCGGTTTCTACAACGTCAATGTCGGTTTTTTCCAATCCCACTTCGAATTCTTCTATGGCCTCAGCTTTTTCCGTCCAATTTTCCGTGAGCTCGGTGACCTCCTCGGCCAACTCGATTTCCAAATCTTCGAGTTCGGCTTCTCTGTCTTCGATTTTGTCTTTGGCAGAAGCAACTCGCTGGCTAGCGCGAGAAGTTCTACCTCTGCGACTGGATAGCCCAGATGCTTTTCTCGCAATTCCCCTAGAGCCAGACTTACCTCCGAGAAACATACCTAAAACAGAGCTCACACCACCGACGACCTCGTCTCGCTTTTGAGCAGAAAGACTTGCTTCAGCTTTATCAAGTTGGCGTTCCGCGGTTGCGAGAGTTTTCTCAACGCGCTTTACCTTCGCTTCATATTTGTCACGCAACTTCGCCACCGCTTCATCGGCCTTCTTTTCTGCAACCTCTTCACAACGAGAGACGAATTCGTCTTTGGATTCCCCCACTCGGGAAAACACCTTCAGCTCCTTATTTTTGAACAAGTTGAGTTTCTTTTCTCGGTGCAAATACGCTTTAACACCTGTCGACGCAGACTTGAAAAACGTCGCCTTGTTGATGGGTGCTTCGGTTACGACATAGCGAGCCCCTTCCGGTGGATCGTCAAAATCTCGAGCGTCGTAATCAACGTTCTTCAGCTCTTCAAAGGAGAGAGTTGAGCCAATAGGACGCAAAATAGCCTCCCACTCTTCCGCATGATTCAAATCTGCTTTCGTCTCATCGAAAAGCATCCTCACTCGAAAGGCCAGCGCTGCTTCAAGTCTATTACTTGACGAATCAGCGCCTACCGTCTCTAGCCACTCCGCTCTGGGATCCACGTGGTAAACCGGTGTGCCGGCCGCAGACTTGGGGACGACGGTTGTCTCGTCTTCTCTTACCTCTGTTTCTTCAGGGCCAGTCGCTGCATCTCCCGCAGAAGAAGCCGATTTGGTCGGCGCAGCACTTGGAGGCTCTACTTTCTTGTTCGACCCGCACTCGGTTGCCAGGGTCCTCAACTGGTCTTTCGTCAACGGCCCCCGCAGAAAAGACATAGCCCATCGCGTAGAGAAGAGTCTTGGCTTGTCAGACTTTGCGGTGTGGAGCACAAATTCTCGTTTCCCTAACGTGCCGACTGCTTTCTCTATATCTCCTATCGGACCACTCGCTTGCAGCCCTTCAATGATACGCGCTTTGTCGTTCTCGGTTTGCAAACGACCGATCATCCACGTTCCAGCGTTGGACATGGCTTTGTAGTCTAGATCAACAGGGTTCTGTGTCGCCAAGACCACACCCACGCCAAACGCACGCGCCTGTTTAAGTAGCGTAAGAATTGGTTTCTTACTTGGCGGCATAGCGTTCGGGGGAACAAAACCGTAGACCTCATCCATATAGACAAGGCACCGCAATTTTGAACTGCCGGGCTGAGTCTGCATCCAGCTCGCTACCTTCGAAAGAATCGTTGCGGCGACCATTTGCCGCTCACTCTCATTGAGATGGGCGAGACTAACCACCGTTGCACAAGGCTTCTTATCTTGTGTCCAGAGCATACGCTCGATGTCTAGTGCTGGCCCCATCATCCAAGGAGCATACGCGGGGTTAGCTAGAACACCGTTGAGGCGCAACGCCAGCTTTGTACGATCTGCCGCCGGGAAAAACGTGTCGACGTCAAACACACCGAGTTTTCGAATTGGCGGTTTTTGTACTTGCTGTATTAGTTCCGGCAGCTCGATGTCTTTTCCTTTGGACCAAGCATGCTGAATCAAATTGACGAGAAGAATGTGTTCGCGTGAGGAAAGAGGATCCCCACTGATGTCCACTAAACGAAGTAATCCCGAGACAAAGCTCTCAATTTCTTCGGCAACTACACCTGAATCTCCGCCTGCGGGGGGCGCCTTTAGCGAGCCAAGAAGGTTGATAGGCGCCACATCCGCGCCCGGCGTAAACACGTTGAACTGGGTACCATCTCTAAGCGCTTTTAGGTCGGAGGGTCCTAGTCCAGATCCCTCAAGACCAGATTTCCATTTTTGCGCTGTCTCCTCCGCTACCGAAGAACGCTTCGACTCGTCTTCCACTTCCACCCAAGGCGCGAAACTCCCACCGTCGAGAGACGGAAAGTTGAGCAGCAGGTTACCCATATCGCCCTTGGGATCTAGAATCAAAACGGGGACCCTCTTGCGCAGAAGCTCCTCAAGTAGCACGACAGCAAGGCCCGTTTTACCGGAACCAGTCATGCCCACAATTACACCGTGAGTTGTGAGCTGGTCGTGGTCGTAGTCAACCGCACCGTCTTCGCCCGAGAACGAACCTAAAAATAATCCTTCGCCCATGCAGCCGACCCTATCCGATTAAGCGTAGAATCCGAAGCCCGAGTGTAAAAGTTGCGGTATCCTGGAGATGCGTGTCCGCCAACGACGATGAAGAGCTTTTCAAACAAGCCATGCAGGGGGTGAGCAAGCTTCCCGACGACAAGCGAGTTCATCGTAAACCTCCTGTAAAGTCGGAGAAGTTAAGTCCTGCAAAACCCCAGAACCGCTTCGTCGTGACGCAAAACGGTGACGAATTTCGAGGTCGGGCCCCTGGCGTTTCGGCACAGCAATTAGCTCCATTCGTTCGAGGCGATATCAGTCCCGATGAACGTGTAGATCTTCATGGTTGTACGAGAGAGCGCGCAAAAGAGCTGATTTTGCGTCGCGTAGAAGCGGCCGCCAAAAGGCAACTCAGATGCGTCGTTGTCATTCACGGCAAAGGAACACACAGCGAAGACGGCATTCCTGTCCTTCGGGCGACATGCGTATCCACATTGTCGTCCGACCGGCTCTCGGCTTATGTCTACGGATTTTGCACAGCTCCCAAACGGTGGGGAGGAACCGGCGCTATGCTGGTTGCCTTGAGGTCTTCAAAGAAAGCCTAGCTAAGGTCGAAATTCTTTTTCGCTCGTCCGGTTCAGGTTCAGGTTCAGGTTTTTCAACTCCTTCTCTGAATAGACAATTCCATTTTTGCGGATGAAAGCTTCTATTTTTCTTCTCGCTCGGTTCCCTGCGCCGAATTCCGCACATTCATCCCACAACAAGAAGAGCAGCCTTTTTTTGTCATCCCGGCTTTTTGTCCCGTCCTTCCACAAATTCCCTAGCTTGAATGGCAGTGTCTGAATCTGTTTGGCGGTATTTTCCACTTTCCACGCTTTGATCACGCTGACACGCATGTCCCGTGTTTCCTCAAGCATCGCTAGTTTGTTTGACAGGTAGGGGTCAACTCCTGCCTTGCGCATGGCCCACTCATCAAACCTTTGCGTAAACACTAAGCCGCCTCGCCATTCTAGCAGCGGCTTTTCTTTGAATGAAATAGAACCGTCCTTCTCTATAGTCGACTCAATCGCATCGCTTTCGAGTTCAAGGCCGCCCCGCCGATTGGGTCGCCAACTTCGTCTTTTTCCTTTTTGACTACTTGTTGGTTCATGAGCATCCAAGAGATCAGTCGCGCGCCCCGCAACACGTTCTTCCACACCGGCCAACGCCCTCAGGTTCTCTTCGACAACCCCGCCCTCCCCTTGGACTGGCGTTCCCAAAATCTCTTTGCTGAAGGAAGCCACAGTGGTCCTCTTTCCAACCATAGAAGGCACCTGTCCCCTACGAGAGGTTCTTTGCCGTCGTGGTTCGGGGCGCCTTTCCTCTCGTGGCTGAGTACGTTTTCTCGGCGGAGGTGCTAAGAATTCAACAGAGATCGGCTCCGCGACCTCCGTCTCGTCCGCCCTGATTGAATCCTCGCGGGAGCGGTGCACGTCCAACGTTGCCAGAAGCATGGCGTGGACAATGAGTGCTATGGCGGTCCAACGCACAAAACTCGGACCCAACTCGGGCGAAAACCGTTGCACGGTGTGCGGAACCTACACAGACTACCTATTTGTCACCCCGGGTCTTGAACACCGACCTGAGCCCTGTTCATCCTGTTACCCATGAAATACCCTGAGAAAAACTACGTGGTTGGTTTGGCTCTCACGTCCCTCCTCGGGGCGTGCGGCGGCGGTGGCGGCGATTCCTTTTCTGACCTTGAAACTGAAACAGATTTCGGCAGTCCAGTATCAACCGAGGTCTCCGCTCTGAGCACCCTTGAATCCGCTCAGAGACTTTCCGCATTGGCCTCTGGCGAAGAAAGACTAGATGCGAACTCGCCTCCTCTTTTCTTCGATGCAATCGATCTTTTTGGAGATAACAGTTCTAGCTCGGTGAAAGCCCAAATGCAGGCACTTAGCGACTCTCCGCATCGGTTCGACAACTTGGAGACCTGTCTTGTGGAAATGACGAACCGTGTTGAATACAACAACTGCGAATTGAGCGCAGAGGGCACCACGGTACGAGTCAATGGATTCGTGGCGAACGCCGGCAACACAGTTAGCCTTGACTTAAATTACTCAACATCATTCACGGGCGATACCGACTTGGGAATTTCAACCAATGAGTTCTCTATAACGGGTGAGCTAACCGATACGGGAACAGCCATTGAAGGAAGAGTCGATCTCAACGTCACCGTGGGTATCTCCGTCGAGGACGTTTCGATAACAACGAATATTGATTCGGCTCTTATCTACGACATCATCTACGAGGAAGACTGTGTGAATGGCGGAGAAATCCGCTACGGCATAGATGGAAGCTTTTCCGTCCGCGGCGGAGGCACCTCGGAAAGCGAGTCCTTCAGCGGTGTCGCCAGAGCTGAATTTGGCCCAGGCTGCAACGAGGTAGCGGTAAGCGCTCGAGTGGACGGGACAATCGGCGGTCTTGACCTCGGGTCCTTTTAAGCAACACTCTTCAAGCTACAACGAGCGGCCAGGCAACAATGCCTGGCCGTTTTGCTATATTGAGCTCATGAGATTGGGAGCAGCGATGATCGCTTGTTTTGTCATAGCATCGCCGACGTACTCGCTAGCCGAGGACACCCCATGGGCGCGCGCAACAGAGCCTTCTCTTGGCCATGCACAGTCCATCGGGGGCTACAGTCGGGGCTGCGTCGCCGGGGCAAAAGCCTTGCCGACCAAATTAAAGGGCTTGGTCATCGCCAAACCCGACAAGGGCCGGCATTTCGGGCATCCGGCCTTGATCGACTTCATTACGAGTCTGGCGCAGAATCTCAGTAAACGCGCCCTTGGCGGAGTTGTCACAGGCGATCTAAGCCAGCCTAGGGGGGGACCGACCCCGAGCGGACATGCCAGCCATCAAACCGGTTTGGATGCGGATGTTTGGTTCACTTGGCCTGGGTCAAGAAATGGCCAGCTTTCGAAGAGGGCCCGAAGACGGCTAGCGCAGGGGCCCAAAGCCATCGTGGAGGGTGATAGGGGCAAAAAGACACCAGAGTTCACACCCAGGATCCGGAAGCTACTAAAACTCGCAACTGAAGATTCACGAGTCGCTCGAATCTTCGTCCATCCTGGAATCAAGCGGGATTTATGCCGACGAACACCGCCTGCCAAACGGGGTTGGCTACGAAAAATTCGGCCGTGGTGGGGCCACAGGGCTCACTTTCACGTCCGTCTACACTGCCCTGAAGGCAGCAAGTTGTGTGTTCCACAGAGTAAATTGCCCCCAGGCCCTGGTTGCGACCTCAGTTGGTGGTTTCGTGCCGACCTCCAGAAATCGCGGAAAACCGGCCGCGCGAAGTATAGGAAGGGCATTGGCACAGCCCCTGCTCTCCCTGAAGCCTGCCAGACGGTTGAGCCAAAACGCCGGTAGCTTGAAAGGCCAAGGCATCGTAGATTCGCGCGCCGATGAAGAATTTGCTCCGGGCAATTCGAAAAGCGACTCCCATCCGAATCTGGGACCAAGGTGTGCACCTTGCACGAGATGGAATGGTCCTTGAAGAGAAATCTACCGACAAGGAACGAGTCTTCCGAGTAAAGGTACCCGGCAAATCTGTAGCCGCCACCGTGGTTCTCTACATCGAAGACACCGAATGGGACTGCGACTGCAACGAAAAAAATGCGTGCAGCCATGTACCGGCCGCCATTGTTTCTGCCCAAGCCCCTCTACCCGAGAAACCGAAGACCACGAAAGTCAAAGGTATTGGGTATCGTGTTTACAGCAAAGGAGAACACTTAGAACTCCGTCGGGTTAGTTTACTTCCAAGAAAAAAAGAAGCGCCACTCGTCGGACGGATGAGCACTATCGAAGGCTACGCACCAAACAAGGCTGATCACGCGCTCGATCGGATCATGAGTGGACGCCAAAAAATTATCGTCAGCACACCGATTCTGAAAACCGTACTTAGCCATTTGGCTTCGGTAGCCGACCTAAAATTCAACGATGAAACGGCCAAAGCCTCCGCCGATGAGGTTTTACCAATCGCGACGATCAGCGACGGCGAAGATGACGGTGTCGAATTACGCATCGAAAACGACCCTGAAGTAACGGAAGCAGTTGCCAACGGAGTGGCCCTTTGCGGCGACACCCTACGTCCTCTTGCCTGCATCGAGTTCACGGGACCCAAACTCGAAGCGACCCCTTTCTCTCGAAACTTCCCGGGGGAGGAACTCGGAACCGTTGTTACCGATCTGATGCCCGCGCTTGAGGAAAAGTTAGAAGTCGACATCAAAACCGATCGGCTTCCTGGAGTGAACCGGTCGCTACGACCTAGGATTGCAATTGATATTTTTCACGAGGGCGAAGTCCTCTCGATTTTACCGACACTGGTGTACGGTGATCCCCCGGTTGCGCGTATTGACGCCGGCGAACTTGTTCATCTTGGAGGCAGTCTCCCGGTTCGCGATCCGGCTGCCGAGCGGCGCCTCGTATTCCAACTACGGGATGAACTAAACCTTGTTCCAGGTAAAAAAATTGAAGTGACAGGTCGCGATGCGCTTAATTTGGCGCAGCGACTAGCAGAATGGAAAAATGCGCTTACAACGAGCGGGCAAGCGCTGTTCCAGCCTATGGATCTAGATCCGCAAGTTGAAATTGATGGTGACAATTTCGACGTCATCTTCGCTACCCAGGGTGGTCTCCACGCAAACCCAGCTCAGGTGATTCGCGCATGGCGCGCGGGTGAAAATTTGGTGCCGGTGGAAGGTGCGGGCTGGGCGCCCATACCAACAGAATTTCTCAACAGAGCCGGCGACCTCATTGCTGACCTTCTGGGAGCTCGTGACGAAGGGAAAAAGGTACCAACCTTCGCAATCCCAGACCTATCAAGGTTAGCGGCGGAACTCGACTTTCCGCCACCACCTGGACTGGACAAGTTAACTCCAATAATTGAGGAGTTCGACGGAATTCCAGACGCAAAACTACCCAAAGATCTCACTGCCGATCTTCGCGACTACCAAATAGAAGGTGTGAACTGGCTCTACTTTCTTCGCGACTCTGGCCTTGGCGGGGTACTCGCCGATGACATGGGACTTGGTAAAACCGTCCAAGCTCTATGCGCAGTGAATGGTCGCACACTCGTGGTCTGTCCGACTAGCGTACTTCACAACTGGAAGAAAGAAGCCAACAAGTTTAGGCCATCTCTCAAGGTTTGTATTTTCCATGGCCCCAGCCGGAAAATGGACGACGAAGCTGACATCGTCCTAACCACGTACTCGCTCCTCCGCGGTGATAGCAAAACCCTGCAACCGATTCACTGGGACGCCGTGATTCTCGACGAGGCTCAGTTCATCAAGAACCCCGACAGCCAAGTCGCACAAGCAGCATATAAGCTCGAAGCAAACTTCCGCCTTACTCTCACAGGTACTCCTGTAGAGAACCGCCTCGACGAGCTCTGGAGTCAATTTCACTTCTGTAACCGTGGCCTACTAGGTGGCCGAAGTGATTTCCGCGAACGGTACAGCCGGCCTATCGAAGAGGGAAACAAAGAGTACGCTGGCCGTCTTCGAAAAAGGATCCAACCATTCGTTCTCCGCCGCCTCAAGAAAGAAGTCGCAAGCGAGTTGCCGCCACGAACAAGCAATGTTCTTTACTGCGAACTCACTGAAGAGGAACGAGGCCTCTACAATTCCATACGCGCCGCGACCCAAGCTGACATCGTCAAGCTACTTTCCAAGAAGGGGAACGTGATGGCCGCTCTCGAAGCGCTTTTGCGACTTCGGCAGGCATCTTGTCACCCGAGTCTTGTTCCAGAACAGAAGGCGGAAACCTCAAGCAAAGTTGACGTCCTTATGTCGCTTCTTGACGAAGCTAATTCCAACGGACACAAAGTCCTCGTGTTCTCCCAGTGGACCTCCTTCCTGAACCTGGTCGAACCCCATCTTGAGAAAAATGAAATCGCTTACGATCGTTTGGACGGAGCGACCAAGAACCGGCAGGAAATCGTCGACAAGTTCCAATCTCCAGACGGTCCGCCAGTTCTCCTGCTCTCACTCAAGGCAGGTGGTACAGGTCTAAACCTTACCGCCGCGGACCACGTCGTATTGCTAGATCCTTGGTGGAACCCAGCCGTTGAAGACCAGGCCGCGGACCGGACTCACCGAATTGGCCAAACCAAGCCCGTATTCGTTTACCGGATCGTGGCGCGAGATACTGTAGAAGAGCGAATTCTTAAGCTCCAAGAGAAAAAGCGTGCACTTTTCGACGCCGCGCTCGGAGACGCAGCCGCTGCTGCTCGGGTCACCAAAGAAGATCTACTCGAGCTCCTGTCGTAAAAGCTAGGTACGAAAACCCGACATAGAGCAGAGTCAGGCTATGTTCGGGGCGTGATCCCCAAACGCATCCTACTCGGCCCAGGCCCCAGCGACGTATCCTCTGAGGTTTTAGCGGCTCTAGCGCAGCCGACTATCGGCCACCTAGATCCTGTGTTCATTGAAATTATGGACAGACTGCGGGCTAACCTCAGGTTGCTCTTTCGCACTGAGAACGAACTCACCCTCCCAGTTTCTGGGACCGGATCTGCGGGCATGGAGACACTTTTTGTAAATCTCGTAGAGCCGGGTGATCGAGTTCTTGTTGGCGTCAACGGAATTTTCGGCGGAAGGATGATGGATGTCGCCTCCAGAGCCGGGGCTACCGTTTTCAAAGTAGAAACAGACTGGGGAAAACCACTGGACAGAGACCTTCTTTTGGATGCGGCCAAAAAACACGACGTGAATCTGGTCGCTGTGGTTCACGCAGAAACCTCGACAGGATGTGCGCAACCCCTTGAGGGACTTGGCGCCGAGCTCCATAAGGACGGACGACTGCTACTGGTAGATTGCGTCACAAGTCTCAGCGGCATGCCCGTAGAAATTGATAAGTGGGAAATTGATGCAGCTTATAGCGGCTCGCAAAAATGTCTGTCTTGTCCCCCCGGGTTGTCTCCAATCACGCTTTCGTCGCGTGCAGCCGCACGCATGGACTCTCGAAAGACCAAAGTGCAAAGCTGGTACCTCGATCTATCTTTGGTAAAGAACTACTGGGGAAGCGAGCGCACCTATCACCATACTGCACCTGTGAACATGCTCTACGCGTTAGACAAAGCGGTCCAGATTGCGATTGATGAAGGGTTAGAGGCGAGGTTCCAACGCCACAGAGACAGGCATAAAGAACTACGCGCTGGATTGGAAGAGTTGGGCTGCGCTTACCTAAGTGAGGAAGGTGCCCACTTGCCGATGCTCAATGCAGTGAGCTTGCCCGCGCCGGATGAAGCCAGCATCCGGAGCAAGCTGCTTCGAGACTACAGCATTGAAGTCGGGGGCGGACTTGGGGCGTTTAAAGGAAAGGCCTGGCGTATCGGACTAATGGGTCACGCCGCCAGCCAAGAAAACGTTTCGCGGTTACTCGACGCCTTAAGTGCCCTACTAGCCACCAAGTAACCGCGCGAAAACTATTCGCTTCGCGGAAGTGGAACTTCTCGATCGACTTCTGCGGGTTTACGAAACGCTGTATGAAATTCGATTCGGTCGATAGTTGAAACACAAGGCTCACCATCTAACTCAACGGCTGGCTTTACGGGAATTTGAGTTAATTCAATGTTCTCGAAAATTACGCTAATGGGCCTCGCAGGGCTTTCCTCCACCTTCTGGCCATTCTGTGTAATGGGGAAGTCTCGTTCCACTAACTCAACCGTCCCACCAAATGCAAAATAGAGTTCCCCTGGTTTCCCTTGAGGATCAGGATCGGCACCAGTAAAAAGACAGAGGGAACAGTTTGCTTGGTTGGTTCCTTCCGCGATTTCGTACTTTCCTGGTTCAATCTTCCGGTCTTCAAATGGCGCGAATCCGTCTCGACCAATGAATTGGTAGAGGTGGTTGTCGATAACTGCAGTCGCAAGATTTACGTCAAGGTTCGGCCCTAACGCGTCTGGCGCAATCTTTGTCATTGTTGGAACACTTCCAAGATCGCCCAGCTCCTCGGGGAAAACACAAGCCTTGAATGTTTCCTCTTCCTCGAGCTCGTTTGTGACTTCCTCTTGATCGGTGGCCTCTCCTGCTTTTGATTGTTCATCTTCAGCTTCGTCGAAAGAGCAGGCTGAAGGGATCAAGAGAGCAATGCAGGTAAGCAAACTTTTTGTGACAGACAACGGTTTCATGATCAGATTTCCTCGAAGTGTATTGGGTTCGTTTTGTGACAGGTTTGTTTCGCAAAATCCGGACCAAGATCGAAAAGCCTCTTTTTCTCGGACAAAACGAAAAAACACCTGTGACAAAAACGGTAGAGGAAGCTCGAAATGCCACCCCAAAACGGCGAGTTCGGTGGTCACGATGTAGGCAAAAACACACCTGAAAAACTCCGCTGAAGATTTGGTTTCATAGAGAACAGCCCCTTACACTTCGGACGCGTTTGAAGGGGGACTGTCATTGCGCCACTCGACACGAACAAAGCTACTAATCGCTTCTCTGTCTTTTGTTGTTAGCTGCGTCCAGTCATCGGACGCACCTGAGCTGTCGCGCACGGACAAAGAATCCACCACGGAGTATTACCAAGACATCCTTGGGTTGTCCGATGCGGATCCCAATACCCTTCGGGGTGAACTGCACGTCCTCATTGATAACCATCAAAGCTTTCCTTATTCATCCAACAGTTGGACAGACACTTGGGACATTCTTGAAGAAGCCCAAGCTCTACCGAATGATCCAGAGAGCATTGTCGACATCTACCGAAACAAGGTCTTTCCCATAGGTGGATGGAACAAGCCCTACAATCGTGAGCACGTGTGGCCGAAATCCTATGGATTTCCAGCATCGGATGGATACTCCGATCCCCACAATGACTGTCATGCGCTCTTCCTCTCTGACGCTGGATACAACTCTGCTCGCAGCAACAAACCGTATCGCAACTGCAATACCAATTGCACAGCTAAACCTACGGTGAATGGTTCCCCCAATTTACTTGGTATCAACGGTTGGGAAACATGGCAGGGCCGACGCGGTGACGTTGCCAGAGCTATTTTCTACATGGATTTACGCTACGAAGGCGGCGAGGAAGACGATTCTTGGGAACCGAACCTCGTTGTTACCAATAATCCGTCATTGATTAAGAGTTCTAGTAAACACAAAAATGTAGCTTACATGGGGCTACTTGCCACTTTACTCGAGTGGCACCAAGAAGACCCAGTGGATGACTGGGAGAGACAACACAACGAAGTTGTGTACCAGTACCAAGGCAACAGGAACCCATTTGTAGATCACCCGAACTGGGTAGAGTGCATCTATCAAGGCTCCTGCTAAAAGACTTTAAGAAAGTCTGTTTAGAGACCTAGTCGGGACCCGTGTTTAGGTCCCATGGCAAGCTTCAATGTAAGACCAATATCGACGCGGAGTTCGTTTCCGTAGGTCGTCAAGATCTCGCCGTCAACTGTGTACTTGGGCTCTTGGCTTCGTACGATCAATTCGCTTGCCGGTTTATTGTGATAGCGAGGATCTGCGGGCAATGGCGGCTCATCCTTGCCCCTGTTTCGAAACTTGGAAGGAGATAGGAGAGCACTCAAATCAATCGGCAAAAGGCCGCGTGAAAGAAAGGGAAGCGCCATGGTCAATTCACGAGCTCCCACCGCATAAGCTGCCGAGTGAAAAGCGTCTCGCTTACGGCTCTTTGTAAATGGTTCCACTCCAGGGTTAATTTGCCCTGTGGTGTTGGCAAAAATGGCCGAGAAACGTTCGTACGGAAGAACTTCGCCATCGATTTCGACTTCTGCTTCCATCAACTCCAAGAGTTCTCGGTAGCGTCCCGGTCCTTTTAACCAAACTGCAGCCACTGCTTTCGCCGCCGTTTCCACCGCAGCGACCTTGCCCTTCCGCCCTTGCTCGTATTTGTCGAGCAATCGGACCATCGGGCCCATTCCTAAAGTGAACCCTCGGTGACGCTCTGAGCCAGTGCGCACGTCAAGTAGCGGTACCTCTTTCAAAAGCAGATCGCCGGTTCGGTAACCCTGAATGACATGTCTAAAATTGCGGGCGGGGTCACGAGTGAACCCACACCACCGCGAGGTGACATTCATGGTTCCTCCGCCAAGCAGGGCAAGATGAGCTTTTTCATCTTCTCCGAGACAGTCCAATATTCTTTGGATGGTCCCATCGCCACCATAGATGCAAATCAGTTTTGCTTCGTCTCCCAGTTCGGCAAGGCCCGCAGCGACGTCCTCCACAGAGTCGGTAACGATTCGACGAACAGACTGTGCTTCCTCGGAGTCAAGAATCCCAGCGAGTTCTTTCCACCGGCCCCCAGCTTTCGGATTACAGATGAGGATGACGTCAGAGTCTGGTTTAATGCGCCGTCGACGCTTCACAGCCCGTAGCATTCGAACGTTGCCCTGAGAAACCATAGAGCCTCCAGAGTATCAGATTCGGCCGCACGATCCATGCGCATCCTTCACGTAACCCGCGACTACCCCACACGCTCCACTGGGGGCTTATCCACCGCTGTAGGCGGCCTGGTTAAAGCCTGTGTGAAGGCAGGGCTTGGGAAAAAAGTTATTTCTTTTGACGGGTGGCGTCCCAAGTCGAACACGAAAACCCTGAGCATCTCTTTCCAGGAAGATCAATTCAGAGTGACCGCTAAGGATCAACTGGAACAGGCAAACCGGTTCGCGTCCGACTATTCGCCCCATATCATCCATGTACACAGTTCCATGCTCTGGCCTTTCGCCCATGCGCTGGCCCAAGAAGTCGGAAGCAAAACTGTCTTCCACTTACACGTCGATCAGTATGAACAAAACCGACTCCGCGGAGTCAAGAACACACAGAGTTCTACCGCACAAGAAAGAGCATTCGGCGAGGCCGACTTGGTTATGGCTCCGTCGCAAGCGGCATTGGCTGCTGTGGGAGATGCCAATAGCAAAGCCGTGGTTGTTCCCTTTGGAATAACCAGCTGCTGTGATGTGACGTCATCGTTCTCAGACAAACCATCGGCCCTTTACGCCGCTCGATTTTCCGACATGCGCGGAACCGACCGACTAATCAAACTAGCTGAATTTCTTCCTACATTTGAAATTCGTGTCGCGGGTGGAATTCCAGAGAATCATCGAAACGATGAAAAGTGGAGAAAGCGTTTACGCGAGAAAGACAACATCACTCTCTTAGGTTGGCGAACGCGTACAGAATTATGCAAAGAAATGACATCGGCCAGTCTCTTTCTCGCTCCGTGTAGAGCTGAGACATTCGGTTTCAGTGTCGCCGAAGCCCTTTTCCATGGGTTGCCGGTGTTGGGGTTTTCCGTCGGCGCCTTACCGGAGCGGTTAGCTAGCGGGGGCGGCGTTCTTGTACCAGATGGTGACCTTGGAGCGTTTGCGGCAAGCGCTAACGAGTTGCTAAGTGACAAGCAAGAATTAAAGCGCCTACAAAAAAGAGCTCTTCTTACGAGAAACGGCCTTTCCTGGAATGAAAGAATCCCTTCTTTCCTGGACGCATACAAAAAGCTCTTAGCGACGCATTAAGGACAAGACTTCTTAGCTCGCCCAGTCACTGCAGAGATATCTTCCATCTGCTCTTCTGCAAACCATTCCGTATCTATATCTTCGATCGCTTTAAAAAAATCTGCCCAACGTCGCCCGCACGCAACGAACAGTTCTTCGATGTCTTTCTGCCCTGCGTTGTAGGTTCGGAACCCAATGAGGGACGCGTTATTGGGAGCGTAAGGCAAATCCAACTCAACGCGGAGAGAGTCGAGCGCTGACTTTTTCTCCTTCAACTTGTCCTCGTCCGATTTCCCCGAAGAGTAGAGTGCCGCTAGTTCCTGGTAGCTTTTTTTCAGTCGAGCCCCCGCTCTTCGTTCTTCCGCGAGCACTTCTTGAAACCTCAGAAATTCTTTCGAGCTCTCGCCAAAACGCTCTCGCAGAAAACGGTCCGCCATCGTATCTCCAACGAACGAGGCTATACTTTCGTTAAACGTCGACTGGTCTGAGATGAGAATATTTGCATGTGTCAATTCATGAAAAATGACTGTTGCCAACCAAAGGAGAGCCTCATCTGTCCGCGATATCATGGTGGACAACACTGGATCACGGAACCATCCTCCGGTCGAATATGCCCGCACCCGTCGCAAGTAAACGTCCCAACCTTCTGACTCCAACTTTTCACGATAGGTAAGAGCGTCTTGAAAGCGAAACCAACCAAGGTATGGAAAACTCCCAACGACCGGAAACCCCCAAACCTTCTCCTCAAATTCAAGAGGTTTGCTCGCCGTCATAAACCACACCACTGCGTCCCGCTCGATGTCGACAAAATCGCGGTAGTTGCCCTGATCCGACAGCCCTTGAGCATCGGCGTAGGTAAGTATTCTCTCTACTTCGGCCAAGACGATCCGAGTACGCAAATCAGTACTGGGGCTGTCAATCAGTTCACTTATGGTCTGCCGGCGCGACCATAAATCGGCCTGTCCTCCAGTCGCCTGGAAGGTGTAAGGGACCTCTATACAGGCTCCAACGAGAAGAAGGCTACAAAGCGCCGAGAACAGTGTCTGCTTCATCTTTCCAACCTGCATTGGCACGTGGATTTGCCGGGCTTGGGTGCAACAACTTGACGACGGGGTAGCTACCGTCGGCTATTTCGTCGATGCGTTTTTTTGCGAAGTTACCCACCGCTACAACTGCTCTTGGTTTGAGCAGTTCGATGGCAGAAGCCAACCCGTAGTTGCAGACTTCATAAAGCTCTTTCCGGTTCTCCTTGGGTAGCTTCTCCGGGATTAAATTTGTCCCGGTCTCTGACAAAAAGCAAAGAGGTGCATAATTCCACACAAAAAATTCCTTGAAGAAATCTTTCGCAGTTCCCCTTTCTTCGGCCCAGCCCCAGAGCCTTTTCCCACTTCCTTCACGTCGAGTGGAGTCGAACCCCTTCACCGGAACTCTTGGGTGCTCACGTTTGGGCCGCGAAACATCTGCTGAAATTTTCATCCAGTCGCGCACCATCACCACGTCCCCAAAGGGGACTCCCGTCTGAGCCATACCCCATGGCCCAGGGTTCATTCCAACCATAACGACGCGCTTGGGACGTCCCCCATACTTGCGAAGGTACATCTCATGAGGCTTCGCCGCGTACTTGACCGGGTTATAAATCATAGAAGCCGGCAAACCGTATTTGATGGCCTCAGCACGTTTAGCGGTAGCACGGCTTATCTTTACCAATTCGTCGGCCCGAGAGGCCTGACTCATACGCGTACTCATAGGCAGTGCGTAGCACGCAAAATAGACAAACGGCCAGGCACGTCTTGTACCTGGCCGTTCTGGTGTCGGTTTTTGTTCGCTTAGTTTCCGCAGTGGTTTCTAATTGGTCGACTATCCCACTGGCTCCTTGGTGCGGGGCGGTATCCATAACCGTTAAATTGCGCCGGGGATGAAACGTACCTTCGCGTAGTCGGCCGATACGTACGAGGAAGCGACCTTACTGGCAATCGAGGCTGAATCCCGATTCGGTTCACTCGCCGCTGCAACCGGCGCTCTGCTCGAAGAAATCTTCGAGCCTCTCGTCTGGAAAGCACACCGTCACGATTTGCGTCAAAGCTAACCATTCTTCTTTCTCGAGTGTCTAAACGACCATCGCGATTCGTATCAAAAGCAGAGCGATACTGCCGCCGTACCTGTCGTTGTGGAACCGCCCTTTGGTATGGAGAAATCTGATTGCTCCGGTATGCCGGGCTGCCGCCAGCGTAACTTCGCGTGTAATCGGCATGCACCTCTGAAGTCATAAGTAATGCCGCGCCGGCAAGTAATAAGGTCATTGGTGTGTTTATTTTCATTTGTGTCTCCTTTTCCGTACCTCTGACGCACCCAGACACGATTACTTCAACGAAATCCAAAAAAATCTTATTGCTGGGACAGACCTCACATAACCGAACTTTATTGGGCTCAAATTGCCCGAGATCATAGTCAAACCTAAGTAATTCCCTCTGGACGCTAGTTCGCGCGTTAGTGTCGGGCGGAATGCCCAGCCAGTTCAAACTTGCGCCAATGTTTGCCGCGGCACTTATTTATTCGGGCGGGCCGGTATCCGAGCAGACAGCATTCGCGGGTTCATCGGCAGTCGGCGAAAACGGGACGGCTTCGCTGTCCCGTGCGGGCGCATTTGTTGCCAAAGCCGATGATCCAACCGCGGTGGTTCACAACCCTTCAGGCATCGCAAAACTTCGCCGCCCCACCGTTTTTATTGGCAGCAGTTTGATTCAGCACAACGCTCGATTTCAACGCGTGGGCAACTACCAGGTAGACCCGTTGGACTCGACCAGCGAGGCTTATACTGGTGTTGCCTTCCCCGAGATCACCAGTGAAGGCTCTCCTTCCGCTATTCCCATGGTCATGGCGTCGTTTCCTATAACTGACAAGCTCGTTATCGGCGGAGGCATTTTTGCACCGCATCTAGCGACTCCAGGAGACTACCCAACCACGGTAACCGTTGCAGATGGAGTGGAGGCCCCGTCCCCCCAACGATACGACTATGTGGATATCTCAGGCATTGTCGTTTTGCCGACACTCTCTGTTGGTTACGCTATTTCCGACAATCTTCGAGTTGGAGCAAGGGTATCCGTTGCTTATGCCGATATATCAGCGGTCATCGTCGCCCAAGCATTGGCGAACGAAGCTGAACAAGCGAGCTATGACACGCTAGTAAATTTGGACCTCCTAGATCGAGCCACGCCGGCTTTTGGTCTTGGGGTTCAATATGACCTAAGAGACTTCGAATTTGCGGCCGCTTACAATTCTCAAGTCGTTCTAGGCTTAAAGGGAACCGCCTCTGTTGAATTGGACACGTTATTAGGAAGCGTGGTCCAAATAGATCCAGTTGAAGATGATCGAGCTAGATGCGCACCCGGGGGTTCTCGAAGAGCCCTACGCGCGTGCGTGAGCTACACAATTCCACAAACAGCTGCCATTGGCGCAAGGTGGGTCGCTAAGGATGCTGCAGGTGACGAATTAGCCGATATTGAATTTGATATTCGCTGGGAAAATTGGAAAGCAGCGGACAGTCTGAGCGCAACAATTGACGGTAGAGATACCTTGTTAGGAACCGAGCTTGGAACAACCACAAGCCGCTCGGGTTTTCGAGACGTTTTCGCATTTCGTCTCGGCGGCGAGAAGCGTTTTTCTTTCAAGAGTTCACAACTGAAAGTCCGTGGAGGAATCGGCTACGACACCGCCGCGGCGCCTAATAGTTGGACTCGGATTGGTGTAGACGGCACGCCGCATCTCACCTTGGCTACGGGCGCTGGGTTTGAAGTAGGTCACTGGAAATTCGACCTTGGTTTCTCCTTCGTCGCCACACCTAGGCGTTTCGTCGAGGACCAAATTGTCTTACCGGGGACACCACTTGAGGCGCGACGTCAGCCAGACATTCCCGCCGCCTCCCTTGAGGGCGAAAACCCAGCCAACCCCTACAACGCCGGTTCCTACTCGCGGAACTACCTACTTGGCTCGGCGGCAGTTTCGTTCACGTTCTAAGCTCCGGTTTAGACCTGAAAGATCGCAGCACCAAAAGTGTAGCCGGAACCGAAGACGGCTGATAGGACGCGGTCGCCCTTCTTAATTTTCCCCTTCTGTAGGAAATGATCGATAGTGAGAGGAACAGTAGCAGCAGTTGTATTTCCGAAAAACTGGATTGTGTTAAGACACTTCTCTCTAGGGATCTCCGCTACCTCGGCAACTTTTTGGTTAATTCGAAGGTTTGCTTGATGAGGAACGAACCAGTCGATGTCATCCCAAGTCATACCCGACTTGGCCAAAGCCTGCTTGGTCGCCATGACCATGGACCGCACGGCTTGCAAATAGACCCGTTTGCCATCCATTTGCGGAAAACAGATGAGATTCTCGTCACGGTTCCGCGAGTCGTACTGCATATAAGGCGCTTTCTCTATTTCAAAAACTTTACAGTAGAGATCCCAAGCCCCATCACCATTGGCACCGCACGCTGTGTGTACGATGCCGCTATTTTCGTCAGCATTTTCGTCGGCTGAAAGCACAAACGCGCCAGCCCCGTCTCCAAACAGCACCATGACATCGCGGCCTCTAGTCGAAAAGTCCAATGCATGACTGTGTATCTCGGCGCCGACCAAAAGAACCTTCTTGTACGTGCCAGCTTTGAGAAAAGCATCCGCCATCTGCATGCCGTAAATAAAGCCACTGCACTGCTGTCTAATATCGAAACATGCGCAACCATTCTCCCCAGCTATCCCAAGCTTGCTTTGAAGAAAAACGGCATTGCCTGGGAAGAAAATATCTGGCGAAAGGGTGGCGAAGATAATGCAGTCAATTTCAGACGCTTGGGTATCCGCATCCGCCAAGGCAGCTTTTGCAGCGTGCAATCCAAGATCGCTCGATTTGGTAGAACCATCATTGGGTACGAAACGTCTCTCTTCAATTCCAGTCCGAGTACGGATCCATTCATCGTTGGTCTCTGTCTGGACTTCCTCACACTTTTCATGGCGCTCATTCAAGTAACGAATTTCGTCGTTCGTGACGACTCGTTCGGGGACATAAGAGCCTAATCCGAGAACCTTGGTCCTAACCATGCAACTTGCTTACCCCAGGGAAACCCAAGCTCCAAGCGTTCGGGCCTCTTTTGTCCTGACGCGGTGCGTAGCGTGGAAAGTGAGAGTAGTTTGCTGCTTGTTATTGCTTGCGTACAGCCAATCGAAGGGAGCCAAAAAAGGCGCGAATGCGATCTGAATTCGCGCCAAAGTCGCTCTCGCCGTCCCTGGAACGCGACCTCATGTCCACAAGAGCCCCCTCACCTGTCGGTCGGACCCTCACAGCAAAGTCATCAACAAAACCAAACAAAGCGCTTTTGGATGTTCCGTCAATAGTAAGCCCACTTGGATCAGCTTGTGTAATCTTCCAATTTTCTCTTCCTTTGATGACAGACTTCGCTGCTTCAAAAACCGCTGGTGCTGGGGCCTGCAAATACTGGGGAGATAGACTTGAGTAATGCGATCTAACAAGATCTCGGAATTCCGCGGGGTAGCTCAAATCGACGTTTGCCAATGCAGGATCTTTCGAGGCCTGCTGTAAAATCGGTGGGTCACGAAGGTCCGTTGAAACGTCATTGATCTTGGGCGCTCCTCTGTGAAGTATAAGCTGAGTACCTACAAGAGCGATTGCGGGCAGTCCAAAGAGAACACCCCAAAAATTACGTTTCCGGGGCAAACGGAGTTGAGCGAACAGTCCCCATAAGGCAGCAAGAGCGCCGAGAACCAAGGAGCCCGCAAAAATGCCAAAGCCAACCAATGGCGGAACCAGAGCCAAGTAGGCAAGGACAGGCCCTCCCACCAGCGCTATGACAGAACCTAGTCCCAAATACAAAGCCATCGAATTCGTGTAGATTACACCGATGCGTCGTCCATTTCGAAATTCCTGGTCCCCAAAATTAGTAGCGCTCTCGGCAGCCAGCGTTTTTTCGCTGACGGCCTCATGCTCTAAGGACAATAAAGCAGGGGAAACCATCAAACCTTCAAGTCAGTTCCCGAAGGTTGCCCCTTCTCCGATGGCAAAAAGGAGTGATATAGCCGCGTCCAACATGGAAAAGCTTACAGAGTCTCAGCAGGAGGCAGTTTTTGGGAGCAAGATTGAAACGATAGCGGGCGAGCCAACCACCTTGGCGGGCTACAAAGGTAAGACCATACTCCTTGTCAACGTAGCGTCGAAGTGTGGCCTCACTCCTCAGTATGAAGGTCTAGAACGACTTCAAAAGAAGTACAAAGATAAAGGGTTTTCTGTCTTGGGTTTCCCCTGCAACCAATTCGGCGGACAAGAGCCGGGCACTGCCGGCGAGATTCAATCTTTCTGCAGCGCGACCTACGGAGTTACTTTTCCTATGTTCGAAAAGATTGATGTCAATGGCGAGAAACGTCACTCAATCTACGAAGCACTTACCCAAACATCGGATACCGATGGTTCCGCTGGCGACATTCAATGGAATTTCGAGAAATTTCTAATTTCCAAAGACGGACAGTCCATTCGACGGTTTCGCCCCAACACAGAGCCCGAGTCAAAGGAAGTTATTGACGCTATTGAAAAGGATCTGTCCTAAAGAAAAACGGCGCCAACTTCGTTAGCGCCGTTTGAAATATTAGAGACTTTGACTAATCTATGATGATGCCGCCGCCGTCGTTTCCGTCGTCGTCGTTTCCGTCGTCGTCGTTTCCGTCGTCGTCGTTTCCGTCGTCGTCGTTTCCGTCGTCGTCCATACCATCGTCATCTTGGTGGTCTGGTGGACAGTACTCATCATCTTCGTAGTTGCCCGACTGGTTATTTCCGTCGTCATCAAGCCCGGCTTCCGTGAAATCCACGTCCTCAAGCTGAGTCGTGTCACAGGCTCCGAAGCTCAGAAGAGCGCAGGATAGAATCAAACTAGTGAGAAATTGCTTCGCCATACATGTACGTATTAAGCAACACATGTACCAACATTTAAATAGCTGTTTTCACTAGGACTAAAAGCCCGAAAACGTCAAAATGGGGACTGGCCACCCGGGTATTTTCCCTTCGGTATCCACAAAGTAGGGGCAAAAGTCCCAGCCCCAGACTTTGGCTAATCCTGGGGGCTACAGCCAATCTCGGCTAGGTCGCCGTCGACATTTGGGTAGTTCCCGCTGTTGAAGAAAGCCGCTCGGGTGCGAACTACGGCGCTAAAGGCATCCTGAAAAATCCCGGCTAACTCCGTTGCACCGAACTGGTTCCAGTCCGTACACCAAACTGCGTCAGCAGCGGCAATTGAATCGTTGAAAGAACTGTTACGAGTACCGAAGAGCTCCTTCGCTTCTTGTTGCTTCATACCAGTCATTTTCCCCACGTTGATAGCAAACTGGGTTTCCGGACCTTTTCTCGTTATGTAGATAACGTTCTGACAGTCCATGTTCTTTAGAACGAGTGTGGGTTGCAGATCGGACCAGCCACCTGCCGATACGAAACCCTCTTTAATTTCAAGAGCTCGAGAGAGGCCAGGCTCCGCTGGTGAGAACGCCAAAGCTTCACGCCAGGTAGCTTCACCGAGAGAAAGAAATTTCTTCGTTTTTCGATCAGTAAACCCGCGAGGATTCTCACCTATTCTCTCAAGGTCGCTCTTGCGACCCCAATAACCGAACTTAACTGTTTCAAAGTCGGGCTTGAAATCATAGGGCTTCTTAGCGAAGTAATCTTCTTGGGATTTCTTCCATTCATCAGCGCTCTGACCGGTAAGAACTGAAGTCGATACCAGTGCGCGGAGTTCCATACCCACTTCATCATCAATTCTCGAGTGGATGTTCTCTCGATCCGCCAAGAACGCATCTCTATAGTTTGAAACTAAACTCGAGAAAAGCGTGCCGCAGTTCAACTGCTCATCCTCGCCTAATTCGTCGGGAGCCTTCAAGAGCTCTCCGTCTACGGGAATTGCAGCAACCTCAGGCCAACTCTTGCCAAGACCTTTCGCGGCGCATTCACTGAGAAGAACATCCATTCGCTCAGTATCTGCCGGACCGTAGGCCGCATAGAAACTTGCTACACGACCAAACTTCTCAGCAAGGGACTCACCGCCAACCGATTTATTCTTTGTTCGAGAAAGGTGGCCAAAATTGAGAATTCCCGGGCGAAACAATATCCTATCAGTGTCCGCAGCAAAATCAGTCATCTTGCGCACGCCTTCAATTAGATCTGGGCCAAAGTGAGAAGGATCTTTTTCGAATAATTCCTGGAACTCAGGGTTCAGAATCCCGTCAAAAAGTCCTTTGGTAAAAATTTTCTGGATCAGCTCAACGTCGTTCTGCCCAGAGAGCTGCTCCCCTAGCTCGGAAGCCAGCAAGTTTTGAAGTGGCTCTGAGTTTCCTAAGAGAGCTGCTGCCCCTGGACTATCCAATTCAGCGATATACCCAAACATGGACTTCATCAGGAATCCAAGACGAGCTTTTTTCTCCTCAGCAGAGCATGGCGAATCGCCGCATTGAGACACCAACGGGTTGATTTGCATGCTTTCCAACAGAAGCATGCTTATGCTCCCTGAACTGCCGCCAGCTGCGCCGTCAACTGGTCCATACTCTTCTAGAATTCGAGCGAGGGATGCAAAGTGAGCAGTTATCAACTGACCATTTCCTCTGATCGCAACGCAAAGATTGGGAGCTTTTTCTAGGTTTAAACTGTCCGGGGAGTCTGCCGCGCCTGCGATCTCCCCGGCTTGGTTGTTCTCGACATCGCTTGTAGCGGGCTCTTCCGAACAAGCGGCCATAGCAACCAAACCGCAACTCAAGATAGCATTGTGAAATCGACGCATAAGTCCCCAACGAGCAATCTATATGCCTGCGTGCAAAGGCCTGAAAACGCATTGATTCGTCTTGAAAGTGGCCACAAGCTCAGCCCCTTGTTGTTCGATTTACCGTTGCGAAAAGCCCGGGAGACGCGACACTCGAGGAGTGACCAAGCTACCTGCGCATCACGTTCTTAGTACACCGATTGCACCACCCTTTCCGAATGAGACCGAGGCAGTTTATTTTGGTATGGGGTGTTTTTGGGGTGCCGAACGCATTTTTTGGCAGACACCAGGTGTCTACACAACCGCCGTTGGATACGCAGGCGGGAACACTCCCAAGCCCGACTACAAATCGGTTTGTAGCGGGTGCACCGGTCACGCTGAAGTCGTCCTAGTCGTGTACCGGCCTGAAATTCTACCCTTGACCGACCTACTGAAATTATTCTGGGAAAAACACGACCCCACCCAGGGTATGCGTCAAGGGAATGATATTGGGTCTCAATACCGTTCAGTTATCTACGCGCCGGCAGCAAAGCTGGAGATCGTGGAAAGATCCAAAGGACTTTACCAAGCCGCTCTCACCCAGTCTGGTCTTGGCCAAATAACGACAGAGATTCAGGCAGACCAGGAATTCCATTGGGCCGAAGAATATCACCAGCAGTACCTTAGCAAGAATCCGCAGGGCTATTGCGGTATTGGCGGTACTGGGGTTAGTTGCCCAATTGGTCTGACTGCCAACAAGGCATCGTAAATCCCCCATGGTTTGCGCTAGCCTGCAGCCATGAGCGAAACCGAATCTTCGGGCCCTTCGAATTTCGTTAAAGAGCTAATTGAGGGCGAGCGCGCAGAGAACCCCAAAGCGCGTATACACACCAGATTCCCACCGGAACCCAATGGTTATTTGCATGTTGGACATGCCAAATCAATTTGCCTCAACTTTTCACTGGCAGAGACATTTCAAGGAAAATGCAACCTTAGGTTTGATGACACCAACCCTTCGAAGGAGAAAGTTGAATACGTCGAGTCCATCAAAAAGGACATCGAATGGCTCGGCTTTGACTGGAAAGATAAGGTGTTTTTTGCGTCTGAATATTTCGACCAAATTTATTCGGTTGCTGAATCTTTGATCCAACGCGACCTCGCCTATGTGGACAGTCAGAGTCTTGAGGAGATTCGTGAGAACCGAGGCAACTTCCACAAGCCCGGTAAAGACAGTGAATACAGGACACGAACCACGGAAGAAAACTTGGACCTCTTTCGTCGAATGCGCGCGGGTGAGTTCAAAGAGGGTACGCATGTACTTCGCGCCAAAATCGACATGCAGAACAAGAATCTAAATTTGCGGGATCCGGTTCTGTACCGCATCATGCACCAAACCCATCACAATACTGGCGACTCTTGGTGCATTTACCCAATGTATGATTTCGCACATCCAATTTCCGACGCGCTTGAAGGGATTACACACTCGATTTGCACACTGGAATTCGAGGATCACCGTCCCCTTTACGATTGGTGTGTCAAAAATGCGAAACTAGAAGGTCATCCGAGGCAAATCGAATTTGCGCGTCTCAACCTCACTTACACTGTATTGAGTAAGAGAAAACTCCTACAACTCGTAGACAACAACCATGTCGACGGATGGGACGACCCTAGGATGCCTACCATTAGTGGCATGCGACGTGCGGGTATTCCCGCTTCCGCTATTCGAAGTTTTTGCGAAAGGGTAGGAGTAGCGAAGCGCCCTGGCGTGGTCGATGTCAGCTTGTTTGAACACGCAATTCGGGACGAACTAAACAAAATCTCTCCCCGATACATGGGTGTGCTTGATCCAATAAAGTTAACCATTACCAATTACCCGGAAGACAAAGAGGATTCCTTCGAAGAGGCCCTTTTTCATAAAGAACCAGAACGAGGTGTTCGCACCATACCTTTCTGCCGAGACCTTCTCGTTGAGCGCGACGATTTTCGGGAAGAAGCGCCTAAAAAATGGTTTCGCCTGGCGCCGGGTAAGGAAGTACGTCTTCGTCACGCCTGTTACGTCACCTGTAAAGAAGTTATTTGTGACGCCGAGGGTAACGTTACCGAGCTATTATGTGAGTGGGATCCTGAATCTCGAGGGGGTTCCACGCCAGACGGGCGAAGAGTTAAAGGCACGATCCACTGGGTGTCTGCTCGCCACGGCATACACGCAAAAGCACGACTCTTCGATAGACTCTTCAGTGAAGAATTCCCCGACGACATGGATGAGGGGAAAACATTCTTGGACGCCCTAAACCCGAAGTCTCTAGAGATTCGGGACAGGGCTGTGCTTGAGCCAGCAATAGGTAAGCTTTCCGTCGGCACACTGATTCAACTAGAGCGACTCGCCTACTTTAGAATTGACGAATCCAGCGCAAAGGGTTCGCCGGTGCTTAACCGAACGATCCAACTACGAGATTCCTGGGCGAAGATTGAAAAGAAAATGAAAAGTTAGAACGAAAATGAAGAACGGTGGGATGCCGCCTTCTTTGGTTTCTGTGCGACTTTTTGAGGCGCCTCGAGAACTGCGACAAGCAGATCAATCACCATTTCATCAAAAACGGAACTTGGCTTGGAACGGTTTGCTAGAACCGCAACCGAGACCTTCTGGGAGGGAATGTAGAACATTTCACTCCGATACCCGGCGGAGCTACCACCATGACCGATAGCTATCTCACCCTTATCCCCAATTTCGAAAACTTGGATTCCCAATCCGTACCCGCCCGGCGAAGTAGGAACGAGGTGACGAAACATCTCTTCGCGAGTTTCAGCAGTGAAACCACCAATATTGCTCGCGGAACCAATCGCTTCGATAAACTGCGCCAAGTCTCGCGCAGTGCCGACCATGGTTCCGTCAGAAATCCTGCTGGACAAGTCGTACTCTGTTACATCAGAAAGCCCTTCATCCTTCCCAACATAACCACGAGCCAACTCGCCTTTTCGTCTTTGTTTAGACCAGTCGTATGTGTTTGAGAGACCCAAAGGAGAAAGTACACGGTCGCGAATTTCGAGGTAGTGGTCTCGTCCTGAAATCGCATCTAAGACCAAACCCGCTAGCAAATAATTGGTGTTGGAAAAGCGCCATGAAGAACCTGGTGCAAAGAGGGCATCGAGATCAAAGGCGAAGGAAAGAGCCTCCTCTTTTTTCCAATTCTTTTCTCGCTCACCTGTTAGCGCCAGCAAAAAATGATCATTCAAGTACTCTGGAATTCCACTGGTATGATTGAGAAGCTGCCGAAGAGTGACAACCTTTGTATTTGCTACTCGTTCGAGTATCTCGCTAGATAACCACTTGGCTACAGGCGCATCCAGGTCAAGAAGCCCCTTGGTGTGCATATCCGCAGCGGTCAACGCAAGAAACGCTTTGCTGTTATCAGCAAGGCGGAAAAGGTGATCTTCACGCATAGGCGCCCGAGATTTGGTATCGCTCATTCCGGTAGCAAAGGTGTATTCCCCCTTTGGTCCGCGAACGTGCACGACTACGCCAGGTAGCCCCTCTCCTGTTGCGTTACGGACAGCGGAAGCGATTGCCGAGCGATTGTAGGCAGAAGACTTTGCCGTAACCGCGAAGGCAGAACTGCGCAAGCTCGTCGAGTCGAGCGTCGACGCTGCCGGAGAGTGAGCGCATCCGGTCACCCAAAGCGCTGCTGCTAACACCATCGCAATCCTGCTCACGACCACATACATGAGCAAACTTCGTTCCCGTGCTAACTGGCTGAAAAGCCACAAACGCTGCGGCTACTTCAGTTGCGCACTGGCAGAACTAAAAGCCACAAAACCGAACCTAGGTTGCGGACGGGGCTAGTAAGCGCAGTCTTTGTAGATTCGGTCGATGTCCCCGCCCCAGTCTTCGCGAAACATGCGAAGGGTTTTTTCTGCGGGCGACTCTCTACGTGCGGCGATTTCATTGAGGGCAGTGAGGAAGTGCTCCTCCGTCCTCCCTTTTGAATCTTTTCTGTTGCGCTTTTCCAAGCCCTTTTTCGAAAGAGCCAACACGTCGATTGCAAGGTCTCCGAGGTTTTGTTTTCCACCGGGTAATGGTGTGGCAAGCCCCATCTTCGGAACCGCCTGCCGCACTCCATCCACCTCTTTGGCGCTCCACCCTGAGACCAAATTCCATGCGGCCGCCAAGGTGTCGTCATCGTAAAGAAGCCCAACCCAAAACGCTGGCAGTGCACAGATTCGGGCCCAGGGTCCTCCATCACTTCCGCGCTGCTCCAGATAGCGCTTAAGCCGCACCTCCGGAAAAATGGTTGTAAGATGATCGGCCCAATCACCCATAGTTGGTTTTTCGCCAGGTAGGGTGGCAAGCTTGCCGTCAATAAAATCTCGAAATGAGAGACCTTTACAATCGATGTAATTGCCGTCTCGGTAAACGAAGTACATGGGAACGTCGAGGGCGTAATCGACGTAGCGTGAAAACCCCATGCCCTCTTCAAAGGCAAAGGGAAGTACGCCGGACCTGTCCGGATCCGTATCTGTCCAAACTTGGCTCCGCATCGACTGTAATCCGTTTTCTTTTCCTTCAGTAAAAGGCGAATTAGCAAAGAGTGCTGTCGCGAGAGGCTGCAATGCAAGGGAGGTTCGCAACTTGGTAACCATGTCAGCCTCGTTTGCGAAATCGAGATTGACCTGAATCGTACAAGTTCGAATCATCATGTCGATGCCTAGATTTCCACGCGTTGGCATATACGAACGCATAATTTCGTATCGGGCTTTTGGCATCCACTGAATATCTTCTCGCCGCCATTTTGGATCGAACCCCACTCCCAAAAGACCGACACCAAGTCCCTCCCCAACCTCTTTAGTCTCCTTTAAGTGGCTATTCACCTCGAAGCAAGTTTGATGAACGGTCTCTAAAGCCGCACCAGAAAGCTCGACTTGACCTCCAGGTTCGTAAGTAACGGAACATCCATCCGCGCGAGAAAGAGCAACCACGGAGCCACGTTCTCGTACTGGCTCGTAACCATATTTGGTAAGCCCGAGGAATAGCGCCTCAATCCCATCCGGCCCGTCGTAACCAGGGCGAGTAAAGTCGCTTTTACGAAACACAAACTTCTCGTGTTCGGTACCAATGCGCCACTCGCTCTTTGGACGTCCGCCAGATTCTAGATAGGCAACTAGATCATCGCGACTTTCTATAGGTTCAAGAGATGGCTTAGAGGGGCCAGACATTACGCGCGCATTGTGCCTACATAACCGACAATCGCACCTCTTTTAGTTGGCAAAGAAAAACAGAGAGCGATTTCAAGACCTTGTGAATTCAGGTCAGTAACAAGGTGCAGGAATACCCAAAACCTGAGAGAGTGCGCCCCGTGGAGGAGCGGAGGATTCTTATCGCGGAGGAAACTCCCATGATGCGAACGTGGTTGAAGACCGCGTTGGCAAGGTTCGGCGTACCTGTCGACGAGGCAGCTACCGCGAAAGAACTCTTTGATCAGCTGGATTCCCCGGGACTCAGTCTGGTGATCTGCTCAAAGACCCTGGGCTCAGAAACCGCTGAAGAGATTCTTTCCCAGGCCCGGACCAAGGGTTCCAAAGCCGCATTTCTCCTGATTTCCCCATTTTTCGCCACCGGTGCGAAAGCCAAGCTCGAAAGGCTCGGGCCCGCCGACGTTCTAGAAGACCCACTAGACACGGCAAAACTTGGTGAAATTGCAGAAAAACTGCTAGCGCACGACGGGCTACAACCCCCTCCATACCTCCGCAATTCCTAGCAAGAAGGAAAAAAGAAACGGACCCGTCGGGCCCGTTTCAGGAGGGATGTGTTTGCGCTGTCTGTTTCTGTTGTTCCGTTTTTGCGCTATGTGTGCGCGACAGCTTTCGCCATCGCTGTACTAGGTAAGAGCAACTGCCGCGCCAATCTTGCTCTTGCCAATCACGCCATCGCTAAACTGCCACCAAGTTTTAGGAGTCACCTACGTTTTGAAAAAACGGTTCCGTGATCGCTTCCCGTCATGGTGCCGGTTCGCCGGCCAACCGCTCTGCCATGGAATGAGTGGTTGCCTCCGTCATTTAGATTCGGGCAGAAAACTGAACCACTAACGAGACACATTGACTCATCAAAACACCTACACCTCACACTGGAGTGCGCCACAGTGTCACGCGAGCCTCAATCACTCCCGAACACGCTCTGTCATGATTGCCTCCCCATCGCGTACCCATACCTTAACTTATCAATAGATAGGGAATTCAAACGAACTGGCACGGAGCGTGTATCTCTAGTTCTCGGGGGGAAGAATGTACCGAGCACTTTTATGTGTAGGAGTGGGGACGCTTGTAACAGCTTGCGTCAATCAAGACGAGGCAGGGGTATCTGATTTCGTTGTCGACCAGGTTGCGACTGTTGAAGATGGTCGGCCGCAATTCATATCTGGCTCGCTAGGAAACGACTTGGAACAAGTTGCTTCGTCGTTCGAGGTTAGCGCGCATGACCTCGAGCTCGTTTCATCGGAGACCGACGAACTCGGAATGAGACATGACAAGTATCGGCAGAAACGTTTTGGACTACCAGTAGTCGGCGGCGATATGCGAGTCCATTCAGAGGATGGTCTAATCATGGCGGCGCTTACTCCGGCCTGGCCAGAGTCTTTTGCTCAGCCAGAAGCAGCGTCTGTCTCGCAGAACAAAGCGGCTGAGATCGCCCTTGCGGAAACCAATGGCGGTGTAACCGTTGAAGATACCGAACTCGTTTACCTGGTTCCTTCCGACGGAAGCGGGCAGAAGCTTTCATGGCGCTCTCGAGTGAGAGGAGAACAAAACGATGGACTTCCTATAGATGACTTCGTTTTTGTAGACGCAACGACCGCGGAACTCGTAGACAGGCACCCACAAATTCATACCGCGAGGAACCGCCGGACTTATGACGCTAACAATACGTCTTCCATTACCGGTACCCTGGTCCGTGTAGAGGGTAGCGCCACACTTGGTGACGCCGCAGTCGATGCGGCTCACGATAATGCCGGAGTGACATACGACTGCTACGCCGAACTTTTCAACCGCGACTCCTATGACAACAACGGCGCCACGCTTCGCAGCACCGCCCATCATCGAGTCAAGTATAATAACGCTTTCTGGAACGGCTCACGGATGGTCTACGGCGACGGTGATGGCACCTTAATGACCAGCCTTTCACTTAGCCAAGAGGTCGTAACCCACGAACTTACACACGCGGTTACGGAGTTCACCTCCGGCTTGGTTTATCAAAACCAATCGGGCGCACTCAACGAGGCTTGGTCTGACATCTTTGGCGCCGTTTGTGAAATTTGGAACGAGAACGGTATCAACTCGACCACCTGGGTTCTAGGCGAAGACTCGTGGACACCCAATACACCTGGTGATGGACTTCGTTACATGGACGATCCAACTACCGACGGTAGTTCTACAGACTACTACCCTGAGAGATACACCGGGACTCAAGATAATGGCGGCGTCCATTGGAATTCGGGAATCGCAAACCTAGCCTTCGTACTCGCAGTAGAAGGTGGAACGCACCCACGAGGAAAAACCAACATCCAAGTGCCAGCAATAGGAGTTAAGAAAGCTGGTCGGATATTCTATCGCGCCGGTGCCCAGTACATGGGCTCCAACACCAACTTCGCTGGTGCGCGCGCCGCAACCATACAGGCAGCGGAGGACCTTTACGATTCAGATACGGTTGCAGCGATACAAACCGCATGGGCAGCAGTAGGAGTTGGCACGGCTCCAAACACACCTCCAGGTAACGGTAACGGCGGTGGCGGTTCTTCAAACTGCCAAGGTACGTTACAGAATGGACAGCCGGTTTCACTCTCTGGAGTCCAAGGACAGCAATTCGCTCATACGATTTGCATTCCCAACTCGGCATCCAATGTAACAATCCGGATTAGTGGCGGCTTTGGTGATGCGGACCTCTACGTTCGTGAAGGTTCCACACCGACGCTAACTAATTGGGACTACAGACCATATAGAACAGGAAACAACGAAACCGTTAACCTACCTTCGGGTTCCAAAGGTGAATGGCGGATTATGGTCAACGGATATTCGTCCTTCCAAAGCGCCAGTCTTTGGGTAACCTGGTCTGGTGGGTGAGAGGTTTGGGAAACTAGGGGTCGTTGCGTTTCTCGCGACGTTTTTAATTAACGCGAAACATGCCCCAGCCGGAGCTAATCCGGCTGTAAAAAACACGGGTGACGGGAAACACTTTGTCGCTCTTCATGTCAACGGCGTTTGCAGCACGTCTTGGGAAAACGGAAAAGCACCGGCTCCCCTGGGCACGTTCTCAGACGTAGAATCTGTGTCCGCGAAGGTGGACCAAACTGGAGATATGGAGAAAGCGACGGCGGATCTCAGAAAGTCCCTAGATGAAAACTGCACGGGGAACAACTGGTGCTACGTCATCACCTATTCAAATGGTGGAGCGACAATGTCTCGTGTGTTGTCTCTTTTTGAAAATGTCTGGAACATCGTTTGGGTTTACAGCATTGCAAGCAATGAGGGCGGAAGCGAAGTTGGCGGAACTGGATGGGTAGGTTCAACCTTTGGCGGTTGTAAGTTGACTGGCAAGATCGGAACGACGGACCACCGGGCTGGTTGGAATCATAACGACACAGGTGGAGTCAATTTCTACATGACAGGCGGTAACGACTGCATGTTTCCTTATGTCCAATGCGCAATTTTACCGGGCGAGGACGATGGGGCCGTGGCCTATCACTCATCGGGTGGATACAATGACACCTATTCGACCGAAACCCTCTGTGGCAACAGCGACAATCACTTCCATTTTCACGAGGCAGCATTCGCTTGCGACGGTTACGATCTATCTCACTCTGATATGAAAAAGCAGGGTATTTGTCTCCTTGGCGGTTGCAACTAGGCTGGCACGTTTTGAAACGGACCGCCTTCCTGCTCCTGCTTGGTGTAGCGCTCATTTCTACACTTTCGTTTGAAACGACGACGCCAACAATCGCAGAATCGGGCAACAAGAAAATGGTACTGCCGAGAGGCAATCAGCCTTTCTTTTCCAATCTAACGAGGCCCGCTACAAACTACCAAGTACAACGTCCTGCCCTTGGCAAGTCTGTGGACCCCGTAGCCAGCTACCTTTCCCAAAGCCAATACCCACCAGATTCTCGTCCGCTAACGGACAATAGCGTTGACCTTATCGAATGGAATCGAAGGTATGAATCACCTCGAACGTCTGGTCTGGACAAAAGCCTTAGCTACCTTTTCTCAGCCGACAAATTCGTCGTTTCCTATGATGAAAAAATTCAGATATTCCTCGATATCCGAAAGGGTGGAAAACCTCACCAGGTTGCTGAAATTGCGGCCGAGCTTCGCTTGCCAAACATCACGATTCCGATCCCACTCATCTGGCAGAATGGGTTGTACACCGCCTCAATCGCACCGGAACAATTTTTAACCGACCATGTCAACGCAGCATCGGTAACTGCCGCCGTTGACTTTCGCCATGCGAACGGCGTCGAACACGACGAAATTCGTTTCCGAGTAACAGGAAAAAACGGCGTACCGGCTCGTTTTCTCGAGCTTGTTGGTACAGAAGTAAGTTTGGCGGGATCATTGTTAGCAACAGTCAAAATTGACGTTATCAAAAGCGGCCATTTCATTCTTGATGCAAATCTATGGGATTCCACAAACAAGCCCATCGCATCTGCGCGGACAAAAAAACGCCTCTCACAAGGTGAGCAAACGGTTGTGTTTCGCTTCTTTGGTAAAGCGATAGTAGACCGCCAACCAATCTCACCCTTTTCTCTAAGGCAGGTACGAGGAATGCTGTACCAACCTGGTGAAATCCCCGATCTAGCCGACATGCCACCGATTGCGGAATTCCAAGATTCCATTTCCGTTTCTGCCGAAGAATTATCTAACGCTGTTTGGGACTCGCCGAGGAAACGTGAAAAGCTAAAAATCCTTCGTGAGACGAACCCTTAGCACTCAGAGTTGAGTCGTAGCTCCATACATTTCGCCCAAGTCCTGACAGATCTTAGAAATGCCAATCTCATCCGCTTTGGTAAAAGCCGCTGCGGAATTGGAGTCAATATCCAAGACGCCCAGCAGGCGTTTCTTTGGACTTACAACCGGAGACACTAGCTCACTCACCGTTGTAGAAGAGCAAGCGATGTGACCATCGAAAGTAGATACATCATCCACTAGAATCACCGACCGGGTCCGCGCGGCCGCGCCACACACACCCTTGTCAAAAGGAATTCGAAAGCACGCTTCCCCACCCTGAAATGGTCCTAAGACTAGAAGGTCGGGTTCAACCGCACGATAAAAACCAGTCCAATCAAAGTACTCAAACTCACCATGGAGCATTGCTGCCACGGTGGCCATTGCAGTTATCCAGTCAGTTTCGCCTTCCAAAGAAAGCTTAATTCGTTCCGTTAACGCAGCGTAACGTGCGCCCCGTTCCTCATCTGTTGGTAAGTCCACTATCGGAGCATAGCGCGCTAGCTGTTATCCTTAAACGGCCCCAAAAGTTCGATAGCGTAATACTTTCCGTCTGGATACTTCCGAAGCCGCACTACTCGAGCCTCAAAGTGGAGAGAGGTTCCTGGCTTGGGCTGAACCTCACCGCGTATTTTTCGCCCAGATTCCATTTCCGGCGCGCCAGCCCCGTCAACTTGGCGCAGAAGCATACCAATTTCGGAATAGTTCAACGTCTCAAACGCGAAACGCCCTTCTTCCAAGTCCAAGAACACGGGAATAGCGCCGTCGAAACGAACAGCGCGACGATTCGAACCACCTTCCCTAAGCAGCATTCGTTCCTGCTTATGTCTGGCAACACTGTAAAGTTTTCGCGAAGGCAACTCCACAGCAGTTAGGTAGCGTCCATATACGCAGCCGGTATCTACGTTGATTCGGTTGGGAGTGATCGTAGGTACGGCAACTGGTGTGTGCCCATGGACAACCACCTTGCCCCAGCTGTAATCGGTAGTGAGAAATTTACCTCGAGTCCAAAGCAGTTTGCGCCTATCTCTAGTAGGATTGATTTTCTTCAATGGTGTGAGTGGTAAGCCCGCATGGACGAAAACGTACTCCTCGGTTACGTGCCAACAGGGCAGCTCCCGATAAAATGCTTTGTGCTCTTCGGGGATTTCCCAAACACCTTTGTCGTCGGCGTAACTTGCAAGGGTCGAACTACCCCCATTAAAAATAAACTGAGAGGCTACTCTCGAGTGGGGGTCCTTCAGGAAATCCAGCAGCATCTCCTCGTGATTGCCCTGAAGATGGACGACTCTATGTATCTTCCGAAGTTCTAAAATCATGTCGATCACTTCGCGAGACTGGTTGCCGCGGTCGACGTAGTCGCCCAAAAACACGACGGTATCCTCTGGGGTTAGAGGCAGCTGGCCCAATAATTCCTTGAGCTCATCTGCACACCCGTGGACATCCCCGATCGCGAAATAGCGACCGCCTCCTGATGCACCCGACATAACGGCGATTGTACCCACTTTTTGTGGTATCCCCCAGCCCATGGGCAACCCTACTGCAATACTCGAAACTTCTCTGGGCAATATCGAGGTGGAGCTTTTCGCCGACAAAATGCCTGTTACAGCTGGAAACTTCTCGGAATTAGCTAAAAGCGGGTTCTATGACGGTCTCCACTTTCACCGTGTCATTAAGGATTTTATGATCCAGTTTGGGTGCCCTCACAGCCGGGATCCCCAAAGCCCACGTGCAGGTACAGGTAATGCTCCTCATGGAACCATTCAGGACGAGCATCCGGCAGACGCAAAGTTATCGAACGAGCCTGGAACCCTGTCGATGGCCAACACTGGTCAACCTAATAGTGGTAGCTGTCAGTTTTTCATCAATACCGTGCACAATTCTTACTTGGACTGGTTCTCGCCGGGACAATCCAAGCATCCAGTGTTCGGCCGAGTAGTTTCGGGTATGGACATCGTAGAGAAAATCGGCACAACGCAAACAGGTCCTGGAGATCGACCAAACCCACCAATCCAAATGGTGAAGGTTACCATCAAGTAAGTTCGATCTCTTCTATGGCAGCATCCCGGTGGGAGACCAGATATTGGCCATCCTCCCGGGTTCTTTTATGCCCTGGCTTGCCATCCATTCGTCGGCTTCCCGGACCAGGTGTTCTCCATCATTTCTACCAAGCACCAGCCCACGTTGGCGTTGAATTGAAAACGCTAACAACCTCATGTCAGCCATCCGTGCAGTTTCCTCACCCGCTCGAAACTCATACAAGGCCTCTTCTCGATTGCCGCAATGTACCGCCAAGCTACCTCGAAGAGCATGAGAATAGGCCAACGCCACAACCGAGCCTTGCTCGGAGAGTTTTCTAGTCATGTTCTCCACATCACGACAGAGCTTATAGCGGGTACCTTCGCTAGTGATCGCCCCCAAACTGGCTCGGCCACGCAGAAACCAAGCTTCGTTTTTCACGAAATCAAGGCGGTAGGCCGACGAGCGCTGAAGTCTGCTCCAAAACCCAATAACCCGGTTTCTTCCAGCGGTTCCGTCCCCACAGTACAAATCAATGTGAACGTCTGCCAACAGCGCGCGCATACCGTTTTCATGTTTTGCATTTCTGGCTTCCGCAACCGCCTGACGTGCTTCCTTAGGCCGATTTTTTACCAGCCAAGGAAGGTTGAGATAGCCAAGTTTGCAGTTCGCCTCCGTAGTTCTGTCTCCTCTTTCACGGGCATCAAAGAGTACCGCTCGCTGACGTTTGCAGAGTTCTCGAACCTCACCGAGCATAGCTTGCCCGACTAGGATAAGACCTTGCGCGTTCGCTACTTCCCAATTCAAGCCAGTGCAGTGTTGTTTGAAAGTAACTTCCGCACCTCGTGCCATTCGAACGCTGTCCTGAAAGCGCCCGCGTAGAAGGAAAACCAGTGCGCCCGAGAGGTCTGCCGTCGCGTACGCTTGGGGCTCTTTGGAGAGGGCCGCTAACTCTTTCGCTTCTCGCAGCGCTTTCTTAGGACTCAAGCCACCTAATGCGAGCATACTCGCCTCTACCGAGAGAGCTCGAGAAAGCCGGTAAGGCTCACGAAGTTCTTGAGCGAGTCGAAAATGAAGATTCTGAAAATGCATCGCCTTTCCAAAGTCGAAAGGCACAAGCCCTTTAGCTACAGAATAACAAACGTCAACTTTATCCGCAGTCGCCGCCCTTATTCTTGCCCTGCCCAACCGAATCGAAATTCTTTCCGAAAAAGTTCCTGTCCTACGCCTAGAATCTTCGATCTTTGGTAGCTGCAACGCTGGCAATACGGAATCAAAACACATGACACCCTGCTGAAAATCGCCAGCGAGTAGAAACTGCTCTGCAGCCTGCAAACGGAACTTTATCGAATCCGTAACAGGTACCAATTTCGAAACGAGGAGGAAGGCCTCCCCCGCCAGAATGCCTCGGCCCGAGTTCGCGAGCGCAGTGGCCCGCTTTGCCTGCAACTCCCAAAGCCTTGCGCCAACATCCGGCGACAAAGAAATCGCACGTTGGTAAAGCTCAGCGGCTCTTTCATATGCGCCAACCTCATTTGCTTGCTCAGCCGCTAAGAAGCAGTACATAGCAGCCTTCTGCTGCTCGCCGCAGCCCGCCCAGTGTTCTGCGAGGATGGATTCATCGGTTACTCCCGACTCCTCCATAGCAACGGCTAGTCTTTCGTGAAGTTCAACTGCCATGCTAGCAGTCAGTTGCGATTGTACCGTCTCTCGAACAAGTCGATGTTTTGGCTCGAGTGGCCCGTTCGCTTCCGCGCCCGTCGTTCTCAAAAAGTCGTTCGCACATAGATGGGAAACAAACTCGGTGAATCTCTCGCTACCAATATCTAAGGCGCTCGAAATCACCTCTTGCGAGACGGGCCCACCTACTACACTCACTAAATCTAGAATACGGCGAGCAGGCAATGGTAATGCCTTCAGTCTGTCTGAGAGTGCGTCTTCGAGTCGAGCTGTCCCCCAAGCATTGCTACCTCGCGCGGTTGCATATTGAACCAGCTCCCTCATAAAAGCTGGATTACCTCGACTCTCCATCGCCATGAGCTGCGCACTCAGAGCTACTTTTCCCTCTTTTTCATAATCCAAAAAGCGCCCTGCCAAGGCGACAGCATCATGGGTGGATAGTGGTTTCAAAGGGATTCTCTGAGCGCGCGAAAAAACTCGTTCGAGCTTCCCAGTTATCGACGTTGCAGTAGCAATAATGAAAAGCGTATCGCTCTCCATCACCAACCAATTAAGAAGTGCGAGGCTTGAATCGTCAGCCCATTGAAGGTCATCGAAAAAGATCGAAACAAATCTTTCCTTTGAAACAGCCAAAATTAGATCACGAAAAGCAGCAAACAGCTCTTCTCGTGATACCGAAGCCAGAGCCCCCTCTCTCTTCTCCTTGGAAGCGGAAACCGAAGCAAATGCTGGGAAAGAACCGAGTAATTGCGCAAAGCTCTCTGGCAAGACGATACGGTCTTGACGGTCCTCTTTGAGAAATACCGCTAGAGAATCTGCAATATCATCGAAAGCCTTGTATGGAACAGTCTCTCTCTCTCTGGACCGACTTCGAATAACTAGAGCTTCTCTATTTTCACGCCGTATACGCTGATCCAATTCATCGAGAAGAGCTGTTTTTCCTATTCCACTGTCACCGTGAACCAAGACACATTGGCCTTTTCCGCCCGCGGCTTTCGCAGATAGGTTCAAAAGTCGGGACAGCTCCAGACGGCGCCCAGTGAACGGCGGTGTACTTCTCCTTCGCCGTCTCTGTTCTTTTCCAACGACGCTTTCGGAAACGGAGAGCATTTCCATAGCGCCCAGAGCTGTAGGTCTCCGCGAAGGGTTAGGCTGTAAGAGCTTGATACACGCTTGTTTAAGGTCCTCGGGAACACTCGCTTCATCAAACACGGCTTCGTCTGGGACAAAAGTCTGCTTAATTCGCAGTATGTCTTTGAGCTCAGCGACTACAGGCGCAGTTCCGATTAGCGCCTCATAGAGAACGACTCCAGCTGAATACATATCGGACTCCGGCCCAATGAGTTTCGATGTTCCCTGCTCTGGAGCCATGTAGCGTGCGGTTCCCAGTACATAGTCTCTGTCGCCTGGTTGAGTCTCTAGTTTCGTAGAACAAAGACCAAAATCTACAAGTACAGCACGGGACTGCTCGGTTACTAAAATATTGTGTGGCTTGATATCTCGATGAACAAGGCCGATTCCATGCAGTGCGGCCAGCCCACGAAGTACATCGGCAAATGCTGCTCGCAGTTTCTTCTCGTCAAAGCTGTCGCCTGGTCTTGTGTAGGAAAGAAAATCCACACCATTCACGAGCTCCATGGTGAAGAACCAACTGCCGTTTTCCTGATAGAGCTCCCCCAGAGTCACAAGGTTTGGGTGAGCAATATTCCTCAGAGCCCGGAACTCGTGTTTTAAACGCAATACCTGATCACCAGAGAGTTCCCGCATTGTCTTCAAGGCAACCCGCGCACCACAATCCTGGTCGAGAGCCTCATAAACGATTCCCATCCCCCCCTGGCCAAGCTGGCTGAGCAGCGAAAATCGCTCACCTCCTGTAAACGTTGACTCCATACCGGCGCCCCAAGCCGTAATCAGATTGTATCCAGATGTCGGCTCAATCAGGTAGTCACGTCGTAAATACGTCAGGGCAATGTCATACTCAGGAAGATGCGAGGCGTTCTTTCCGTAATGGTTCTGGGACTTTTGGGAACGACCGCTCGAGCGAACACTCCGGATTCTGGGACCTGGGACAAGATTTGGGCAGGTGTAACCGTTGCCCAAAAAGTCCTGAAGATCGCGCGGCCAGCGCTGACAAAAAGCGCTTCCAACGATTGGGGGCTCACTTCGGTGCCAACTCCTCCGTTTCCCAACAAGCGGCTGGTCGTCGTTCTTCACGGTTTGCACTCTTCACCGGAAACCACGAGTGCTCGTTTCCTCATCCCGGAAATTGAAAAGAAGGGTCTTAAAGCTGTTCTCTTTTCATACCCAAACGATCAGCCTATTGCAGATTCTGCGAAAATGCTGTCGACCGAACTAAAAAAACTCACGCGCCAGTTTCCAGGCCTTAAGGTCACGTTAATTGGAAAGTCTATGGGTGGATTAGTGATACGAGACGCTGTCGAGAGGCCAAACTCGCCCAGAAATGTGGACAAAGTGATTCAGATCGCAACACCTAACCAAGGCAGTCGTCTGGCGTCCTTTGCTTTTGCCTTGGAAGTCTGGGAACACGTTGTCGATGCGGAAGACCTAGGGCTCAGCAATATCTATGACTCAATAAAGGACGGTCTTGGAGAAGCAGCCGACGACCTCTCGCCCGGCAGCCCTTTTCTGAAAACGTTAAACGGACGACCTCGGAACCAAGCCATTTCGTACAGCATCTTTCTTGGCGACAGGGGTTACCTGACCGAAGAACAACTCGCTGTACTACGGACCGGGCTGAATATTGGTTCAGAGCGCCTTGCATCCCTACTGAAGGTCGACCTTACCCAAATGCTAGCGGACCTGAACGATCTCGATGAAGTTCTAGCTGGCAAAGGCGATGGCGCGGTATCCATTGAGAGAGGCCGGTTAGCCGGCGTATCCGACACCGTGGTCATGCACTTTGATCACTTGGGCGCCAGCGAGAACCACCACCAGCTGAGACAAGCAGTTCTATCTCGCCTCATCCCGTGATACTGGGGCCAAGTCTTTTTTGCGTCGCCGGCTCAATACAAATGCCGCAAGAACTAATAGGAAAGCCGCGAGGCCATGTTCTTCACCGCTAGACGAGCAACCGCCACCGTCTGGAAACTCGACGCTATCGCAATCGAGGTCGAGAGCACATTCGGAGTTGCATACGTCGTCGGTCGCGCAGGAATCCTCGGAGTTAGTTAACTCGTAGCCCTCGCCATGTACATATGGCGCCACGAAATTGAACAGGTGCCTATCGACGCGCTCGCTAAGTGCATCGTCAACACAGTTACTCCGAGAGTGAATCCCAGCTAACACTTCTCGACCATCCAACTCGAGAAATAACGGGCCACCAGAGTCGCCGTTGCATGTCGCGGACGGAGCGTCTCTAAGGTAAATCGTGTTTGAGTCATAGTCGTCCATGACCATTTCCCCGTCGCGCTTGATGCCGTTTCCGCTTTGGCTTTTCCCTGTGATACCAAACCCAATCGTTCGTCCTCTCTCGCTGGAGATATCTGCAGCTTCAAGAATGTAGCCGGGAACAGCAACCGGAGTGACCGAAGCTTCCTCCGCAAGGGTTAGAACGGCAACGTCATTGGGAACGGCGCGTTCAGTCCATTCTGGATGCGCCAATCCATCTACAACGTCTATTTCAATTCCGTCTCCCCCAATCCTCGTACCGAAGAAAACGCTTACCGATGAAAATGGGATGTTGATATTGGGAAATGCGCAGTGGGCGGCGGTCAAAACATGTTTAGGCGAAATCAGCGTTCCGGTGCAGAACTGGGCACCATTTCGGAGCAACGCGACAACCGCTGGGTCACCTGTACTAATCGAGCCATCGACAATTTCCTGTGTTGCGGTTCCGAACTCAACTCCACCATCGTCGACGCATGCCGAGGCACCAATAACGAGTAGAAGGAGTGAGAAGCGAGCGCGCGCCATGTCCCCCTAGAAGAGCAATGGCTGTGCCGCAATGTATGCCGGTGTGCGACAGTGTGTTGCACTGTAATTTCAGGTACTAAGAGGACAGAACTTTAGGTTCCCGGGAGTTTAGGTACCGATTTGGCGGAGCACTTCCCCCAGGCAGCAAACCGGTCTCTCTATTCGCCTATAAGCTCATCGATAGATGGCACACGGCGCCAAAGGGTCATTGTTCGGAAGATACCGTTGGCTTCATCAAAGATTACTATTTCTAATTCGGTACCAGATTGAATGCCCCAATCGGCATTGGGCAGTTTGAAGCGCAACCCACTTCCGTCCCGAGTAACGTCTATCGCAGCTGCGGGAGCTGGCCCCAAGGTGTTTAAGTCGGAAAGAAGTTTCCTAGCTGCCTTCGCTTGCACCAAACGGTTTTCCGAAATCTGGTTTCCGAAAACTTCCCAGCGAATCACCCATTCTTCATTGGTAACACCAGCGAAAAGTGTATCAAGGACTGAATCCAAACGCTTACGACTACTAGCCTCGTCTTCGGTGAGACTAAAAACTGGCTGCCCTCTGGTGCCAACTTTCACCTCGGGCCACTTAATATCGACGACACTTTCGGCGAACGAAATACTTGGTTCAGTTGGGTCGCACGCGCCCCACAAAGTCAACGCCCCGAGGAGTGCAACGCATCTACAACTGGAGCCAATAGTTTCAAAATTCATTCGTTCCAAATATGCATCAACTATTCCGAGGGTAAACTCCTAAAACCTGGATGAACAACGAGACAGGTCGTCGCGACCCGCCAACGTGGATGCATCTACTCCAATTCGCGTAAGCGTTGGAGGACCAACTTCAGTCTGCGGAGTTTCGCCCGACGCGAAGGGTTCGTCGATGTCGGTATCGGCCGCCCCACCAGTGTCACAAGCCGAGGCTGCGAAAGTAAGAATAAGAGCCGCAATCAGGGAAACTTCATACCCTGATAGGCTGCAAAACTGGGACGTATTTTCGGCCGGTTGGCTGAAACGACAAGCGAGAACGAGACAGTGGCTATTTCCTTAGCCTTGCTCGTCTCGCGTATAGGGTTCTATTCAACCCAAGCTACGGATTCAGCTTCGAAATTGAGATACATCCACCACCCCAAAGAACCGTCCGGACCGATGTCGCGGGTGTCGTCTCCACAGCTTCCTGCTCCGCCCGGAAGAACACTACTAAACGCCTTTCCACCTATAATTGGGAGGTCGTCTGGCAGAAGAATATTGTCGGCTGCCGTTTCGGGAAGAAAGCCCGCCATCAGGCCATTTGTCAATAGGTCTGAACCCTGACCGGAAAAACTAGCCGCCAGCCTCGCAGCTTTTAAATCAAGGTCCAGATCAGCAACTGTAATGGTCATGTCGACGGGGTCGGTCGCAAAGCATCCCCCCGTTGGAATATCAATGCTTGGTTCGAACCCTGACGTAGTCCCTGCTACCGGTTCCATACACGTACCACTCTCCTGGCTCATTGCGTAAGTGTCGTACTGCGCCTCGCCCGATGAACACGTTGTGCTTTCAACTGGCGCCGTACATTGAGCAACATGAAGATTCACTGCGCTGGGTCCAACCAGGTTAAGAGGCCGAAATACCATAGCCACAGCTGCGTCGAGGTAACCATCACCTATTTCATCCGCGTTGAAACGTGCAGAAATTTGCGAATTAACCATGTCGGTCACGTCCAGGCAGAACAGACCAAATTTTACAAACGCATGGGGGTCACGGAGTTCAAGCTGGGCAATTCTGTACCCCTCTGGCTCACAATCACCTGATGGGCAACCGGCATCCGCAAACTGCCCGGATAGTTGCTGAGGGGCCTTATCGTCCCCGCAAGAGAATACAAAAAACAAAGCCACAGCTGCGCAGATCCCATCCTTCATAGGTCGAACGTACTGGTTTTTGCCTTTGGTTCGCCAGAAATTTTTCGACAAACTGCAATGACGCATTAGGCCAAAAAGCAAAATGAAAAACAAAATATCGCGGAGACCAATTAGGTTTGCCGCATTCGTGAGGAGATCCCATGGATCGAAATAAGAGACCTTACTCACATTGATTAGCATGCCGAGTCACCCAATCAGAGTCTTAGAGACGGGAACACTCTGCTAATCGCGAGGACGTTTAGGCGAATTTCAAAAGCGGCGCCAACGGCCCGAAAAAAAGAAAACGCCCACAAGGGGCGCTTTCGTAAAGGTCTTTCCTAGGACTCCCTGGTAGGGAGTTTTCGACAAGAGCTATTAGAAGAAGAATGGCGTCTGCGAAACTCGAGGACGTCCAAATTCGTGCATGTATCGCTGCGAGATGTACCCGTAACCAGCGCCGTGCTCGTTATCTATGCCAAAGGAATCTGTACCCCAGCTGTTCTTAAAGAGGTAGAAACCCTGCTCCATAACCGGCTCGCCGAACTGGTCAAGTACCGCTTCTCCATTTTCATCAAGCATTGGGGCAACCATGTCGTCGTCCCAACCAATGATGAGAATCGAATGTCCTGCGCGTTTCTCGAGAGATGCTTCTTTATCCTTTTCGTTTGGATATAGAACGATTCCCTGTGCCCAGTTTTCGTCGCTGGTTGTTAAATCAGAAAGCCTGTGATTCCAAGCCTGGTAGAAGAACGTGAATCCAACCACCACTGCAGTCTGTTCATTGATGATGTGGTTCTTGATATCAAGCGGGTGGAGAGAGCGATTCGAAGGAAGTGTGAACTTCTGAGAAGTTTGAACTTCGAAAGTCGGATGACCATTGGTGTAGCAATGAGTCGGCTGATCGTCTTCGCCAGTGCAAGCGATATCGTTTTCTTCATTCCATTCGTCTACTTCGTAGGGCCATACGTCTTCTGCCGGAATTCCGAAGCTTTGAATCGCTTGGAGGTTGAAGAACGCGTTCGAACCAGAGGTTGACGGGAACGATCCAACTTCGAACTTTGCCGACCACTGAAGGAATTGCTCCGAGAAGTCTGGGTCTTCAGCGCCAGCCTTTAGGTAGAGGTGCTCCATCAGTCCGATGGTGGAGAAAATCGAGCAAACACCACGCTTGCCTTGGCTCTTCACTGGAGTCATTAGGTCGCGAAGAGCGAAGTTCTGCGATGTCAGAAATGCATCGGCCTTAAGTTCGGTTCGGGGGATGAGAGCTAGGTCTGGCTCGTCTGCCAATAACGCGTCGAGATCGGCGAGAGCAGGCTCTCGATCAAGTTCGGAAAGAAGGTTCGAGGAGTCTGAAGAAGCTACACAACCGGTAGCGAGGAGGACTGAGATAAGTCCTATAGAGCTGAAATAGTTGTTTTTTGACATGACAGTTTCTCTTTCAAGTAGGGGGTCTAGTGAAGGGAGGGAGATAACGGTGAAACCGCTTCTCGTTGATATGGTCTACCTTCTACTGGAAGAACGCCAGTAGTTGAAGCACAAGATATTTATCCAATCATTAGTCGAGCTACTACCTAGTTCGGGAGTAGCTACCGCAAGCCGGCGCAGCTTGCCCCAAACGCCGATTGGATTCAAGACACGGAGCAGTTTTCTCCTGTGACAATCGGGTGAATTTCTGGCCCACGACCTGTCAGCAATTCTACGCTCTAGCTATGGCTGTGAATGAAAGACGCTTCGAACGCAGTGACAACATCACGGAAGCCCTCCGGCTCCAACTGAGCGCGACTCTTAGAAAGGCACCAATGACCGGGCTTGTCCTCTCAGACGAGGATGGCGTCGCTCTTGCGGAGGCTGGCGATGTCGAAGCCTGTCGCGAAGTCGCAGCCAGGCTTCCCTTGCTCGGGGCAACCATATCTACATTTGAAGGAATCCTCTTGGCGAAGGCTGGCGGCTATCAGGTGGAAATGGAGCGAGTCATAACTGACGACAGTTTCTTGTTTCTATGCGCTATTGGGGGCCGGTCTAGTTCCAGAGGAAAACTCCTCTCGCATTCAAAGAGCGGCGTTTGCCGAATACTCTCCAATAAAACACCCTAACTCCTTGGGTCCACACCGAGTAAGCTGTTTGCGATGGATCTAGCGGAACTTCGCGCGCGACTTGGGCAAATCGACACAGAACTCGTCGATCTTATCGCCGAGCGGCAAAACCTTGCAGAGCAGGTTCTCAAGGTAAAACTGGAAAGCGGCACATCTACTCGAAATTATAAACAAGAGCGAGTCGTTGTTGAACGTGCGAGATCAAGAGCGCGAGAAAAACGCGTGGATGAAGATCTTGCTGAACGGATCGTCTTAGAGTTGATTCGCGGTTCACTCACGTTGCAAGAACAAAAGCGAGTCGAAGCGAGCCAAAGCGGAACAGGAAAACAAGCCCTGGTGATCGGTGGTAGCGGAAAAATGGGCCGTTGGTTTTGCCGTTTCTTGAGCTCACAAGGGTACGGTATCGAAATCGCGGACCCGAACGCTGGATCGGCCGCTGGCGAATTTCCCATTCTGAAAGATCTTGCCGACAGCAAACTCGACCACGACCTTATTGTGGTTTCCGCACCACTCGCGGCAAGCGGCGATATTCTTGAAGAGCTGGCAACGAGAAAACCACCTGGGCTTATCTTCGATGTCGGTTCGCTAAAGAGCCCTCTTCGCGCAGGGTTAAAGAGGCTCGCGGACACTGGGTGCAAAGTGACATCCATCCACCCCATGTTCGGCCCCTCCACGGAACTACTATCTGGACGGCACGTCATATTCGTCGATGTAGGATCTGCGGAGGCAAACCAAGAAGCAAAAGACCTATTCGCCAGTACCATGGCAGTACAAGTGGAAATGGACCTTGAATCCCACGACCGGTTGATTGCCTATGTACTTGGACTTTCCCACGCATTAAACATTGCTTTCTTCACGGCCCTTGCTGAAAGCGGAGAAGCAGCTCCAAAACTCGCGACCCTTTCCAGTACGACCTTCGACGCCCAGTTAGAGGTAGCCATGGGCGTCTCTGAAGAAAACCCAAACCTCTACTTTGAAATCCAGAAACTGAACGATTACGGTACAGAGTCATTGTCGGCACTTTCGTATGCCGTGGAACGGCTTTGCTCAATCGTTAGAGCGAACGATCTGGAGGGATTTCGCGCTCTCATGCAAAAAGGCCAGACCTATCTAGCTGGGCGACGTCAAGATTCCACGGCAGAGAAATAATCACATGACAGAAACGGCCGGTTGTTATACCCCCCGAGGATGCGAAAAACCGGTTCGGCTCTATCCCTATTCGGATCACTTCTATGCGGCCTCTCTCTTCTCGTAAGCTGCGGCGGAAACCAAAACAATGCTGACACAACGACGGAAAAAGCATCCGCGCCGGAGAAAATGACAGAGGCAGCACCAAGCAAATTTCCCGAAGCGCGTCGGGAAGATGTTACCGACAACTATCACGGCACCACCGTGAAAGACCCCTATAGGTGGTTAGAAGATCCAGATTCCGCGGAAACAAAAGCCTGGGTAACAGCGCAGAACAAAGTCTCGAAAACATTCCTCGGCAAGACAAACCGACTAAAATTGATTGAGAAGCTTACAAAGGTTTGGAACTACGAACGTCACGGGGTCCCCTTTAAGAAGGGGAAGCGATACTTCTATTCCAAGAATGACGGGCTTCAGAACCAGAGCGTGGTCTTTTGGTCGAACTCACCTACAGGAAAAGAGCAACTTCTCCTCGATCCCAACGCGCTTTCCAAAGACGGCACTGTGGCCCTTGCTGGTTACACCGTAAGTGACAATGGAAAGCACATAGCTTACGGGGTTCAGGAAGCTGGAAGCGACTGGACCGAATGGAGGGTACGCGAGGTAGCAACTGGTAAAGACCTTTCAGACAAGATCAAATGGGTGAAGTTCTCCAGCGCGACCTGGGCCCGCGACAACTCCGGTTTTTACTACGGCAGGTACCCTGAACCTTCAAGCGACGAAGAACTCACAGGGCAAAACTTCAATCAAAAGCTCTACTACCACAAACTTGGTACCGAACAGGAAGCTGATGAGCTGGTCTACGAACGACCAGATAAAAAGAAGTGGGGCTTTGCGCCAATTCTGACGGAGGACGGCAAGTACATGTTGATTTCCGTCTGGAAGGGGACCGGCAACGAGAACCTGCTCTACCTCGTCGACCTGACTAAGAAGAAAAGAAAGGGCTCTACTTTTAAACATGGACAACCCTCCGCACTTGTCGAGAACTGGGACTCCGACTACGGGTTCGTTGGAAACAAGGGCTCTCTTTTCTACTTCTTCACTGACAAAGATGCACCTCGCGGGCGATTGGTAGCCTTAAACATCCGGGACAAATCGAAGAAATGGAAGGAGATCATTCCGCAAGCCGAGGCGACTCTTCAAGGCGTGAGTTGGATTGGAAACAAACTTGTTGCCGACTACCTTGAAGATGCAAAGTCAAAGATTGTCGTGTTCTCAACCAAGGGCAAGAAGCTTAGAGATGTAGCCCTACCCGGGATTGGTTCCGCAGGAGGATTCAACGGTAAACAAAACGCCCGCGAAACGTTCTACGCTTTCTCCAGCTTTATCGTACCTCCCACCATTTATCGCTACGATATGAATACGGGAAAAAGCGAGGTGCTTCGCCAGCCTAAGGTTGACTTCGATCCATCGAAATACACCGTGAACCAAGCGTTTTACAAAAGTAAAGACGGCACACGTGTTCCGATGTTCATCGTCCACAAGAAAGGCCTGAAGAAAGACGGCGGCAACCCCACTCTTCTCTACGGGTATGGCGGTTTCAACATATCGCTAACTCCAGCGTTCAGTAGCGCTCGAACGGTTTGGCTTGATATGGGCGGTGTTTTGGCAATACCAAACCTCCGTGGCGGTGGCGAGTATGGCGAGGAGTGGCACCAGCAAGGCATCAAACTAAGAAAACAAAATGTCTTCGATGACTTTATTGCTGCAGCCGAATGGCTTGTCGCGGAAAAATACACCTCGCCAAAGAAACTCGCTATTTCAGGGCGCTCAAACGGAGGGCTACTGGTTGGCGCATCCATGACTCAAAGACCTGACCTTTTCGGCGCAGCTCTTCCCGCCGTCGGGGTGATGGATATGCTTCGGTTCCACAAATTCACCATCGGCTGGGCTTGGGTAGACGACTACGGCTCATCCGAGAACGCCGAAGAGTTTAAGGCTCTTTACGCCTACTCGCCTTATCACAACCTGAAACCCGGTACCGAATACCCGGCGACGATGGTCTTAACTGCCGACCACGACGACCGAGTCGTACCTGGACATAGCTTCAAATTCGGCGCTGCACTTCAACATGCGCACAAAGGTGAGAACCCCATTCTTATTCGCATAGAAACCAAAGCGGGGCACGGCGCAGGAAAACCAACCTGGATGCAGATAGAAGATGTGGCCGACCAGTATGCCTTTCTTCATACAGCGCTAAAAATGTAGCGCTTTCTTTCAGTTTCCTTAAAACGAAATAGCGGGATCTAGCGCTAGCATTTTCAGTGCAGCCAGTAGGTTGTGTTGCACATTATCTACTCGAATGGTGTTGTCGTAGAGTCTCGTTCTTACTCCGCCTATGACCTTCTCGGGCTTACTAATATAAAAGAGCCCTGGTCCCTCGGTGAACTGCAACTGGAAAACAGAACGAAGGCCCCTACGAATCGATGTTTTGTACGACGTCACTCGTTTTTCGTCGTTCGCAAGTCGAGCCACTGCGAGAGCGTCAGCTAATCCCTCCAGATAAACACCCGTCGAAGAAGCGTGCGGCTTACCAAAATGACGGCGGGTATCGTCGTAGAAACGACCTTTCGCATCTGGGTATGGTGATTTTTCCCACTCCTGAACCCCCACCAGCCAATCGTTGGTCTCAAAGATAAAGTCCGCCAGTTCTTCTTGCTTCGTCTTCTGCCACATCAAGAAATTCGCTTGAGTATGCCAAGGCACAAAAGCCGGATTTCGTCTCTCTCTATGCCAGTTTCGGTAATACCGGAAGCTCCGCATGAAACGATCGAGCAGCTCTGGCTTCTCGTGTCTCTCGTAGACATACGCCCAAAGCAGAAGCGTCTCCCCGGTATAGAAGTTTTGAAAAGGATCACCCTCACTCACTGGCTTCAGCATCGTTTGGAAAGAGCCATCATTCCGCTGCATGCTAAGGGTGGTCTCTAAGAGCTTTTTTTGAACCTTTTCAAAGTCGGGACCGGGAAATTCGAGCATGGCGAGAGAGGCCAAAGCCATAGCTCCGAGTTTTATTTTTCCGTTGTACTCGATAAGACCCAGGCCATCCTCCTCCCGGTAAAAAGCAGCGATATTGTACTCAATATTTTTCTTAGCTAAGGCGAGGACACCTTTGTCTTTCGAAAATTCGGCGTACCGAACCAGAGCCAACGATGCCATCCATTGCCTGATCATATTGTTCGAAGACGACTCCTGACCGCGACTTGGCCACCACTTATAATTCATCCGTCCATTCGAGTTCACACTTGCGGCCAGCCATCGGCCCATCAAATGAGCGCGCTTTTCAAGTTCGTTTCGTTTCACATTCGCAATGGGAACGAGTTCGTTTCCACGAAAAAGCTGTTTCGCCTCCCCTGGCCGATCTAAAGAAACCCAAATTTGGTCACAATCAAACAAGCCGATTCTCAACGCATTTTCCGGTGCAGCTACTCGCGTAGCGAACTCCCTATGCAACTTTTCAAAAGAGACATTCCGGGCGATCACTTCGAACGGCGAGTACCTCGCAACGTCTTTTCCGTAAGAGAGCTCGATCCCTCGCACGCCTTGATGAATTCGACTTCGATTGAGTTTACTGTATTTGATGTTCCTGTAACTGTGAACAGGGCAAGCGAGAAGTGTATCGACACTTCGAGCGCCAACGCTTTCCTTCAGCTTATTGATGGCTAGTACAGCCGCCTCCGCAACGGTTCCCCCAGGCTCGATCTCGACACGCCCACGCAAAAGACCGCCGCTCCTGGCTTCCAGGAACAGCCCCTGGTTAGGGCCTATCAATCGCGGATGAAGGTCTCCTCCTCGATTAAGCGGGGTTTCCTGCCAGGAGGTAGCAAGTAATTGACCAAGCTGACGCGTCCCAGCGTCCTCAAGAGTTTCCACTGATGGTCTCTCGCGGTTCTCACCCTTGGTCGCGAGAAAAATGACAACTGATACGCCCCCGAGGATTGCAAGCCCGATCGCCGCCCAAAGCCTAAATTCCGTTCGTTCGCCCATAAGAGAACTCCAGTCCTAGACTTGCATCCAGCCTCATTTTCGGGGAATAAGAAACAGTTGTGAAACGGTTTTCTGTCCTACGAAGGAGCACTTTATGAACGCGATTGAAGCAAAAGGGCTTTCTAAGAGTTATGGCCATGTGAACGCGCTACGCGACGTTTCATTTTCCGTCAGCAAAGGTGAAGTCATCGGCTTGTTGGGCCCCAACGGCGCGGGCAAGACCACCCTGATGAAAATCATCACCGGCTATATACAGCCGGACCAAGGCGAAGCAAATATCGTCGGATCTGATGTCGTTGCCACCCCCCTCGCCGTCCAGGCGAAAATCGGCTACCTGCCAGAAAGTGCACCTCTTTATGGAGAAATGCTGGTTCAAGAATACCTCCGCATGATGGCTGAGTTGCGAGGAGTCAGCGTAGAGAAACGCGAGAGCTACATCAGCGAAGCAGTGCAATCAACCGGTCTAGGTCCTTATCTAACACGTGCAATTTCTAAATTGTCTAAGGGCTACAAGCAGCGCGTTGGAATTGCGCAAGCGATCGTACACAAACCCGATCTCCTTATCCTAGATGAACCCACGAGTGGTCTGGATCCATCGCAGATTGTCGAAATCCGTGCCCTTATCAAAAAGTTATCGGAAAATTCTACAGTCATGCTGTCAACGCACATCCTTCCCGAAGTAGAGATGACCTGCCAGCGTGTACTCATGATTATTAAGGGGCGCCTGCGAGCAGACGCACCCTTATCCGAGCTCCAGTCCACAGACGAAACGGCCGCCCTCGTCCAAGTTGAAGATAGTGCCGACAACGTCGAAACGACTCTCAAAGCGATCGATGGAGTGACCGGTGTGGTTCGAACCGCCAAAGATGACGGTTTCACCTCATGGCGTATCACCGGCAAAGCAAACCAAGAATTATCAGCCGATATTTTCGATGCCATTCGAAAGCAAGACTGGCGTTGTCGCGAAATTCGCTCGGAAACAAAGAATTTGGAAACTGTATTCCGCGAGTTTGCGGAGCAATCTTCGGAGGACAATTAAATGACCCATATCTGGGCCATCGCCCGTAAAGAGTTGCGCGGCTACTTTAACTCAGCTGTTGCAGTGATCTTTTTGGCTACCTTCTTACTCTTCGTCATCTACACCTTCTTTTGGGAAGAGCAGTTCTTCGCACGAGGATTAGCCGACATTCGCCCAATGTTTGAGTGGCTACCTATTCTTCTCATTATTTTGGTTTCCGCCTTGACCATGCGGCTTTGGAGCGAAGAGCACAAACTCGGGACCATTGAAATTCTTCTTACTCTGCCGGTCCCCATTCATAAATTGGTGCTAGGAAAATTTCTAGCTGGCCTGACGTTGGTCGCGATCGCACTCGGTTTGACGCTAGGTCTTCCAATATCGGTTTCAATCCTTGGCAACTTGGATTGGGGCCCCGTCATAGGAGGCTACCTAGCCGCTCTTCTACTAGCTGGCGCGTATTTGTCGATTGGTCTCTGCGTATCGGCTTCTACCGACAACCAAATTGTTTCTCTTGTTCTTACCGCGCTCTTCTGCGCTTGTTTATATGTTCCCGGCACAGACGCTGTTGCCAGCGCACTCGGGGGAACATGGGGTGAAATAGCACAAGCAATTGGAACGGGTAGTCGCTTCGACAGCGTTGCTCGCGGTGTTGTCGACTTTCGAGACCTTGCCTACTGGATTGGGGTCATAAGCTTCTTTCTTGCTCTAAACACGGTGCTACTCCACGCAAGACGTTGGAGTGAAGGGCCCCGAAGTAAAGCCAGTCGTAAAACCGCTTGGCTATCTATTCTGCTCCTAGGTGCCAACGTCCTTGCTCTCAATATCTGGATGAAACCTATTGCGAGAGCTCGATTAGACCTAACTCAAAACGGAGAGTTCACACTTTCATCGACAACGAAGAAACTTCTCGAAGACCTCGATGAGGAGCTGCTCATCCGAGGTTATTTCTCAGAAGAATCTCATCCGGTGGTCAAGATGCTAGCGCCTCAGATCCGCGACCGGCTAAAGGAGTATGAAATTGTCGGCGGAGAAAAAGTACGACTGGAATTTATCGATCCGTTTGAAGACAAACAGCTCGAAGAAGAAGCCGGTGAGAATTTCGGGATTTTCAGCGAACCCCTTGAATACTCCGACCACCGTCAACGAAACATTGCGAATTCTTTCCACCACATTTTAATTTCCTATGGTGACCAGAACAACGTTCTCAATCTTCGTGAGCTAATTGAGCCCATTCCAAACGGCGACGGGGTCGACTACCGCCTGCGGAATCTAGAATACGACGTCACCAAGACGATTCGCAAAGAAGTAAGTGGTTTCCAAAGTGTGAGCGAAATTTTCGCTGCCCTCCGAGAGGATTCAAAACTCACTCTCTACGCAAGTGAAAACCCACCGGTTGAAATAAACTCGATGAAAGATTCCATCAACAAGGTGGGCCGGGAAATGGCAGCCGAGTCTCAGGGCAAGTTCACCTTCGTAGAAGAAACACCGGGCCAAAGCAAAGAGGAGATAGAAAAGCTATGGCAGGAAAAACGCGTGAAGCCCTTTGCGACGCCCACAGGACCACTCTACTTCACACCAGTACTAGAAGTCGGCGACCGCTCAACCATTCTCCAAATCAGCCCGGAAACTAAACCGGTCGAAATAAAGGATGCCATCGAGGAAATCTTGATGCGAGCAACCCCAGGCTTTATCAAAACGGTCGGCTTCGTCGTTCCTCAACCCAAACTACTTAAACCACCAGGGCCTGGAGCGCCCCCACAGTCGCGCGCCCCGCAAACTTTCGAAAAACTTCGCGGAGTCCTGGGCGAAAATTACCAAGTTCGCGATATTAAACCCGGCGAAGGCATCGAATCCGATATCGACGTGCTCTTACTCGCAGGCCCGGAGAACTTAGATGACCGTGCTCTACGCGAAATTGATCAATTTCTCATGAGCGGTGGAGCGGTTATCGCCCTTGCAGGACAGTTTAGAATCAACCAACAGCGACAGGACCTTTCTGTAGCACCAGTGAAGACTGGTCTTGCCGAGATGTTTGAACACCACGGAGTGAAAATTGAACCTAGACTCGTAGCCGACAAAGAGTCCATTGTTTTTCCCATACCCGTCGGTCGCCGGCGAATTCTGAAAAACCCCTACGTGCTGTTCCCCCTAATTCTTGGTGATCAATTAAGTCAGGGAGGCGCTGTCATGGCGCAAATTGGCGCTCTTGTCATGTACTGGTCCTCTCCTATCGAGCTTTTAACTGACAAAACAGATGGCCTCTCTGTAGATGTTCTAGCTCGAACTTCCGGTGAGTCTTGGACGCTTACCGGGGCAAATTCAACACCTAACTTTGAACTGCAACCGGAAACGGGTTTTCCACCACCAAGCTCAGAGGAAAAACAAACCAAAGGGTTCCCAGTGGCGGTTTCGCTAGTAGGTAGCTTCTCGTCCTACTACGCCAAGAAAAACGCGCCCGAAGAGAACCCAAATTTCGATGCGGGTAAAGACAGGCTCTTGCCTTCGTCCCCAGATGATGCCCGCCTTGTCGTAATAGCGAGTTCGGAATTCGCATCCGATGTTGGGTTCTTGGTTTCACAACAAACAGCACGTGAAGGATTCAACAATTTGACTCTGGTGCACAATCTAGTCGACTGGGCATTGCAAGACGCTGACTTACTGGAAATCCGTTCGCGAGGAGCACAGAACCGGATCCTCCGGGTCGACGAAGACCAGGCGACCCAGTGGCAAATCATAAATATTATCCTAGCGGCTATCGCTCTCGCTCTGATTTTTGGTGTTAACGCCGCTAGACGCCGGGCTCAATTGCCACTCGTCACTTCTGCAACCGGTTCAAAAGGAGAAAGCGATGAATAAATGGAACAAATTGCTTCTCGTGGCACTGACCCTCCAAATAGGCTTGGTTTTTTTAGTTCGCTCCAAGAGCGCTACGACTACCGTGCAAAAACGCGCCGTTCTCCTACCCGGTTTTGACGTGGACAAAGTCGACGCAATCCGCGTGTTCGACCAAACAGAAAACGCGGACGACACACGAAACGAATCACTGGTAGTAGATCTCCAAAAAGTGAACGGCGAATGGATAGTCGCGAGTGCATTCGGATACCCCGCCAAACAATCGAAAATCGACGAGTTCCTTGAACAAGTAGCCACGCTCGATGCAAGAAGACCTCTTGTTCAAAGCGCCAACAAACACGCCAACCTTGAAGTGGCAGCGGACCAGTACGAACGCAAAGTCGAAATCGTCTCTGGAGGCGATACAACAACTCTGTTCATTGGACTCGCAGCAGGCTCAAACCGCACCGCACTTCGTATCAACGACGAAAATGCGGTTTACGGTGTTCAAGGTTTTGGTGCCCGTACGGCAGCCGCCACGGTCAGACCCTGGATAGAGCAAAACTACTTGGGGCTCGAAAAAGGTGACATCGCAAAAGCAACATTCGCAACATCTAGTGGCCTCATCACAATCACTCCTTTTCAAACGAAAAGTGGGACGCAAGATTGGAAAGTCACGCTAGATGACAAACCAATAAAAATCGGTCCAAATCAAAGGGTTGATTCCCAACACATTCGCACAGTGATGAACTCAATCCGCGCAATCAAAGTGCACAAGCCGGTCGCCAATAAACCCGGCAAGGTTCTAGCAACCATCGTCCTCGATTTGAAACCGGCCCAATCCGCCAACGGTGAATCGTCCATACCTCCAGAACAGCTACAGTTAGAAATTACTGAGACAGATGCCGAGGGCAATTTCTTCTTCGCAAAGGAGAAATCGCGCGGAGCAATTCTCACGGAATCCGATGAACTTAGCGATTTGGTGAAGCTTTCACTAAAAAACTTGCTAGCGGAAAAACAGGAAAAGTAGCTACAACGGGTGGCATTGAATAAGACAGACGTCCAATCGGCTGCAGAAAAACTGGCCGGCCGAATCGTTCGTACACCGGTGGTAAGACACCCCGCCATTGACAAAGCCTGCGGCAAACGTGTTTTCCTAAAATGCGAAAACCTTCAGCATATCGGCGCTTTCAAAGCGCGAGGCGCATTGTTAAATGCACTCAACATAGAAGAACGGACCAGGTCACGTGGTCTGGTTACTTATAGCTCTGGTAACCACGGGCAGGCGGTCGCATTTGCTGCGAAACGGCTGGGGATCTCCGCCACAATCGCTATTCCCGAAGACGCCCCGATTGTAAAAGTCGATGGTATGCGCTCACTGGGTGCCAACATCGTAGTAGCGGGCAAAACCTCTGATGACCGAAAAATGGTTGCTCACGAAATCGTCTCGGAACGCAAATCGCATTTGATAGAACCTTTTGATCATCCGCTGACAATCGCCGGCCAAGGAACGGCAACCCTCGAGTTTTTAGAGCAGGAATCCGAATTGGATGCATTGGTCGTTCCGGTGGGAGGGGGCGGTTTGATATCAGGTGCTTGCCTAGCAACGGAAAACACAGACGTAAAGGTGTACAGCGTAGAACCAATCGGCTGCGACTCGCTGCGCCAGAGCATGGCTGCTGGAGAGCGAGTACCGGTTCCCCCGGGACCAACGATTGCCGACGGTCTTCGACCAGTAACCATCGGTGAGAAAAATTTCGAGGTCACCAAAGGTAGAGTTACTGCCAACTTTACTGTCTCCGATCACGAAATTGCGGAAGCCCTTCAGTTCCTCCTCTTTTCTACCAAGCTCCTTGTAGAACCATCCGGTGCCGCCGCCCTCGCCTATCTAATGGCGCATCCAGCCAGCCTAAAAGAGCATGAAAACATCGGCGTCATACTTTCTGGCGGGAATGTCGCGCCGGATTTAGTCACGTCGATTATCGCAAACGAGTAACCCTTTACAGCTCTGTGCGACGCCACATGTACCAGGAAGCTACACTTCGGTATGGCTCCCAAGGTTTTGCAAGTTTGTACATCTTTGGTCCACTCGGTTCCTCCACTAAACCGAAATGCATCATCATTCCCTTGCGTATAGCTAAGTCTCCAACCGGCAACACGTCTCTTCGACCCAGGGCAAAAATAAGAAACATATCTACCGACCATTGACCAATCCCTTTGACCGGAAGGAGCACTTCCCCCACCTCAAGGTCGGACATTTTTCGAAAACGATTTGGTTTTATACGACCATCCAGATAGAAGTTTGCCAGGTCTTTTATGTATGCAGTTTTTGCTTTTGACAAACCAGCACTTCGAAGCTTAGCGACCGACGTATTCTTTACATCTATCGGGCGGGGAAACGCACGCTCTGGGAAAAGGCCAACAAATCTTCTATAGATGGTTGTCGCGGCTTTTGTACTGAGTTGCTGGTAGACAATCGCGCGCGCCAACGAGCGAAAGGTATTTCTGGTAGGTCTGTATGCTGGCACTGGGCATGCATCTATTAATTTTTTCATTTTGGCGCTCGTTCTTCGCAGAGCATTAACCGCAACAACGAGATCTTGGTCCAATCCTGTATGTCTCTTGGCCAAAACCTAGCCCCTTAACCAATTCTTAATCCGAGGAAACACCTCCGACTCGGCGCGCTTGTCGGTAAGCACAGACACGTGAGAGTAGTCCTGCGAGAAACCTGTCTCTCTAGACGCTAACAAAAACTCATCTTCTGAATTTGCTATTTCGCCTTTGAAACTTTGTACATCTTTCCGATTTCCTAGGTAAGGGTCGTTCGAGGCGGCGATAAAAAGCGTCCTCGGTTTATTGGTATTTTCGAGTGCTTCTTTATAGTTGAATGAATCCACGGGATCGGACCAACTTGCGCCTTTGAGCCATGGCATTCTTTGTTCCGTATATGCCCGGGTGTCATTGTTGCTACCGATCTTTAACCGCTTAGCCGGCAAAAAGTTGAAAAGCCGAAGGAGCTGCGGCGTTACCAGGTACCAAGCAATATCAATAGCGAAAAACCGTCGAATATTTCTCGCAGAAATACAGCGTTTGGAACCAACTAATACTGCCCTGGGCACCTTTCCACTAAATCCATCCTTAAAAGCAAACGATGAATAAAAGAGCACTCCCCCGTCCGAATGAGCGACCACAGAGACCGGGGACTGTTTTTTTTCTTCGAATATTCGCGCTATTGCGAGTGGAAGATCCTCCCGAATATTTTCATACATACCAAAGGTTGAGTTCCTTCCAACAGGGGGCGTGCTTTCTCCGTGACCGCGAAAATCCAGTACAAATACATCAAAGTCCTTCGCGAGAAATGGAGCCAAGCCCCTATCGAGTTTCTTATTATAAAAAATACGTCCGGAATCAAATGCGCCATGGATGCAGAGGACTGCCGGTTTATCCCTACTCGAAAAAATTCGCTTGAGGTGTAGTTTGGCTCCGCCCGGGGCCGTGAGAAAAATAGACTGAGATTGCAGCAATGTTTGAGGCATTGAGTTTTTTACCAAGGTTCCTTTTTTGGGAACCCTGGTCTGGGCTTTCTAGATCTTCTTAACCTATCCGGGATCTTGTGCTTTCCAAAAATAATCGGGGGTTTCCATTCTCGCGGCTCTTGTTGGTGGTTCCCAAGAGCTATGACCACTGCCTGCCCAAGCACATCGGCGACTACGACTGAGAAGGGAAAACCATTGAGTACGAACGTATGAACTTCTCGTGAATCTTGGCTGGGTAGTGAATCACCGCTTTTCGGAAACCTTGCAGCCCGGTGGATCTTTTTTCGAACTTCGGCCGCGAACTCACCGCCATAACCATTTCGTTCCTTGGCATACTGCCTGACTGCAATACGGAATTCCTTGAGAGCGGCCGAACCAAAAGGCAGCGCCGTTGAAACGTTACTGCCAAGCTTTAGGTAGACGGCACCCGCAGACACAACCTCAGACTGACCTTCTTCAAGAACTTTGATTCGACGGTTCACTTCCCGGACCCATTTCGGAGATAAAGGTCTGTAACCGTCAGTCTCGAGGCTTTCGCCCAGCGCTTCTAGTATAGAAGCTCGGTCCTCCTCCGATAGTTCAAGGGCTTCTTTGAGTAACGTCTTCGCTTTCGAGTCCATCCGCCCGAAGAGTAGACGAGTGATGTTCCCAACGCTAGCGCTCTAGGAGTTTCGGCTTCCAACCATACGCTCGCCGAGAGCATCTACGCCCTTGGCAGTCCGGATTCTGTGTTTAGAGTGGACATCGAACTCCTCTATTCCAACCTGTCCCATATCCGTCCTCATCGCGTTCCACGCGTTTCTAAATCGAGAGAGCGTAGATTGACTGTTTTCCTCTTCGGGCAAAACAAGCTCAACGGCTCCATTCAGCAGTTTCAAAAGAGGGTTCCTCTTCTTGTTAAAGTCTACGCCCAAAACAGCAAAAGCTTCTTGAGTCACCGCTAATTGCTTGCGACGTCCACGCTCTATCACCAAACGTGGGTCTACGCCGAGCAAAGCAAATTCCTTCTCAAGAGTTTTGGTTTCCCAAAGGCTCCAAAAAATGATCTTGCACTGAAATGCGAGCAAGCGGCTCACTTCAACCTTGCTCATGTCCTGCATCAACGCTGGCAGGTACTGCATGCCAAGGCCAACGTGTCGTGCCTCATCCCGCTCAAAGTAACTAAGGAGTTCGCATAGGACGGGCTCTACATTGGTTTCCCGAACGGTTTGGAAGATGGTCAACGCAAGCGTTTCCACCATGAGCTGCATACCCAACAATTTGTAAGCAAGCTTGTCTGTTCCTAAAACTAGGTCCAGTAAGGCCCGGGGCGCGCGATCGAGCTCTTTGGGAACCGTTCCCAGTTCGCTTAGGTAATCGTGCATCACATAAAAGTGTCGAGCTTCGTCGTGCGTTTGCGCGGTAGCTGCCATCTTGGCTTCGAGGGGCTCTAATTCGTCGGCGAGCTGCGCGGAGATCCGCCAAGCGGCCAGTTCTCCCCAAAGGATAATGGCGAAAATACGCTCAAGGGCTGCTCGTTTTTCGTCCGAGATGGAGATGCCTCCATGCTTCTTGAGGAGCATGGCGAGAATTTCTTTCCCGTCCCAAGCAAGATCTTGGCCGCGATGATAAATCCGCTCACACTTGCTTAACCGCTTCGCCTCTTCAGCGGAACGATCGACGTCAAACATATCGAACGGAATTCGAGATTTTCCGAAACCAGCTATTGGCATCGTGGAGCCGCCTCTTCTAGCTTCAGATACGCCACCACCATTTCTGCGAGCTGGTGAGACACCTCTTCGTCTTCGTAATCAGTTTTCACACCGGCTGCGATTTGCTGCACACGGGCGACTAAATTTGCAAACACGCAACTCACAGCGAATCGAACTGCAGCGGGACCATTGCGATGACCAACGCGTTCACCCCTACTTTCCAAGATGGTTTGGATAGACTCCGTGCTGCGTTCGACCAAGCTCAGCTCCACTTGCAGAAAGTCCTCGCCCAAGTGGCGGGCAAAGGCAGCAATTAACCGAGAACGCTCTCGAAACATCGCCAAGGTAAACCGAACATTTGCGTACACCATGTCGCGAGTGCGAATTCCAGTCCAACGCTCCGGCAAAAGCGCAAGTTGAAGTGTTGCGACCGCTTGTTCAATAAACCTATCTCGAAGGCATAGGAGGAGAGCCTGCTTGTCGGGAAAACGCGAATAAAAGGCTCCTACAGAAGACTGCGCTAACTTCACAACCCCCGCTACACTAGTGCCGTCAAATCCCTGCTCTAGAACCAACTGTTCCGCAGCCACCAAAATTCTTTCTAGAGTCTTTTGACTCCTCGTTTGCCGTGGTGGGTTAACCCACTCGAGCGTGCTCAGCCCTAGCTCCTCCATCCCTTAAAAATAGAACGCCGATTCTGTTCGGTCAAGGACACCATCTATTTTACTGAAATCTTTACCCTAAATGTTGTTCAATTCGAGATCGATAATTCGGCGGAGGATCGCTATGGAACAAGCGTAGGTGGATTCAACGCCAAAGAAAGACAAACTCTTCGAGAGCAGGTTTTGTCGCCTGGAGTAAGGCGTATCTGATGCGTAGTGAAGAATCCCAACGTCGCAGGGCTGATTAGCAAACATATTAACTATCTCATCGCTCGGATGCCGACGGGGACTCTGAAGCTCATAGGCCGCAGAGAGATAGGGCCCGGCTTCCATTTCCATAACCGTGTAGCCCTCGTTGTAGAACACACTCATATATTCGCGGTTCTGCAAAAAAGCGCTTCGAACTGTCACCGCTTTTTGGTTGTCAAGTACGGTCCCATGGTTCATGTACGCCTGAACATCTGCAGCTGCGAAACAATTATTCAAGAGATAACTGTTTCGAGAGTGTTCATCATAAACCGTGTCGGAGATCATGACATCGCCAATGCGTCCGTTGAGTGTGGCGGCTTTACCCATGATGTACATGCCACGCAAGTCGCCAACCCCCTGCCCCAGCCTCGTCAGATGGTGATAAGCAGCCATTCCCAAGGGGTAGTCAATATTGATGATGACAGCGTCACTTTTCTTGAGGGCTTCAACTCCTGGAACTTTCACCCGTGGGTCCATGCGCTCGGGCATAAATTTATTGAGCTGCAACACCTGCGCATTCACATCGATTCGACCTGGGCTTTCCACGGCAACCAAGCCACTTTCAGCGTCAAACTTCTGTACCTGTGCCTGACGTTTGCCTGTTTCGTCTTCATGAAGAAACTCTCGAAGAAGAAAGTACAGAAGGTTGTCCAAGCGAGCGGAGTCGCCATCGGCTTGTGCCTCTTCGATGTCTTTTGCGAGCCCCTCTGGGTTTTGGCGTTTAGCAAAATCGAGGATTTCATCCTGGTGGAGTCGTGTATAGCCACCTACTAGGTTGACCAGAGAGTGTGTATTAGACGACACGAAATAGACCGGCCGCGGTTTGTTGGACGGCTTCGATAGGTAATGTGGAGCGATCTCAGACCACCAGCGCTGTGCACTGCGCTGGTACTCGTTGAAAGAACCCGACAAAAGCCTGACGGAGAAGTCGCACTCGTTACCCAAAATCGTTTGAGATGCCCGCTCCCATTCCATGTTGACCGAGGTAATAATGCTATCGCGATCGCCATCATCTAAACCAAGGCCTACTCCGGCGCGGTGCATCTTGTTCCATTCAATTTGGTAAGCGGTGACGATTGGAATCAGATCATCTATATCGCTCGTGCTGGTTACAAATACCGCAAGAGTGCTAGCACCGTCATACCGCATCGCTCGCCTTCGACCACGGGCGCGCACCGAGTTCCAGGATGCGATTGGAAATCCTGCGGACTCAAACTGTTCTTCGCTCTGACCGAGAACTATTCGCCTAACTTTGGGTGAACAACAAGGCAAGCGACCAGCGCTATACCTAAACGCCGCCACGTCGGGCGCTCCGCTTCGGGCCCCTTCGTGCAAACTCGAGCGGCTGAACATATGAGCTTCTTCGAAAGATCGAACCCGCACCTCGCCGCTCGAACGCAACAGCGAGTAATACGTATTGATATAAAGGTCAATCTCGTTGCTCGTAGTCCGAGGCGGCCTTCTATCCATCCATTTGTCCTGTTTTTCGGCTGAGCCCGATTATTTCTTCGCCGCTTCTTTTTCGGCTTTAGCTTTCTCAATAAGCTCTTTGGCAATTTCTCCAGGAACTTCCATGTATCTAGAAAATTCCATTGAGTACTCTGCCTTGCCCTGTGTCGATGAACGGAGCGCGTTCGAGTAACCGAACATCTCCGCCAAAGGCACTTCTGCCTCTATTCGGCTGGATGGCCCGTCTTCTTGAGATCCCTGAATCATGCCCCGCCTCTGCATTAACGTGGTCATACAGTTACCGGAAAACTCCGTTGGGGTCTCGACTTCAACCTTCATAATTGGCTCGAGAATTTTTGGCTTTGCTTTGTGGAAGAGCTCTCTCCAAGCGCCACGACACGCCTCCTGGAACGCGATGTCCGAGGAGTCAACCGCGTGGGAACTACCGTCATTGATGGTTACTTTCACGTTGACCACCGGATATTCCAGAAGAAGTCCTTTAGCCAAGCAGGATTCAAAGCCCTTCTTACAAGATGGAATGAACTGCCTTGGGATTACGCCGCCCTTAATTTCATCGACAAATTCGAACTCAGCGCCGTCATTATTCGGTTCGCAGATTCCAGCCACCCTGCCGTACTGACCTGAACCACCTGTCTGCTTCTTGTGGGTGTAGTCGAACTCAACCTGTTTAGTCAGGGTTTCTCTGTAGGCAACCTGCGGCGGAGAAGTTTCTACTTCAGCACCATACTCGCGCTTCATTCGCTCGATGTATACCTCGAGGTGTAGCTCTCCCATTCCCTGAATAATGGTCTCGTTCGATTCCGGATCAACCGAGACGCGGAAGGTCGGATCTTCTTTGGTGAAGCGACGAAGAGCTTTCGAGAGCTTCGTATCCGAAGCGTGGTCCTTCGCTTTAATCGCAACAGAAATAACCGGATCAGGAACATGCATGGACGTCATGGCAACGTTCAATTTTCCGTCGGTGAAAGTATCGCCAGACGCACAATCGACACCGAACATCGCGATGATGTCACCAGCACCTGCTTCCTTAATATCTTCCATTTCGTCGGAGTGCATCCGAACCAGTCGACCAATCTTGGTCTTCTTCTTGGTTCGAGAATTGATCATGAAATCATCACGCTTGAACGCACCTTGGTAAATTCTGAGATAGGTGAGCTGACCATAACGGCCGTCTTCCAATTTAAAGGCGAGACCAACTGTCGGTTTGGTTGGATCCGACTCTAATTCTACTTTTGCCTCGTCGTTGTCTAGATCCATAGCTGCATTTTCTACTTCCGATGGATCTGGCAAGTAGGTAACTACTGCGTCTAGAAGAGGTTGAACCGCTTTATTCTTGTAAGCAGAACCTAAGAATACCGGAGTTAGCTCCTGTGAAATCACACCGCGCCTCACAGCAGCATGGATGAGTTCCTCGGTGACCTTTTCCTCTAGCATGGCTTCAGTAAGCTCATCTGAGAACATGGAAGCTGCGTCGAGCAGTTCTTCGCGAGCCGCATCGGCCTCCGCTTTCATATTTTCCGGAATGTCTTCAATCTTGATCTCCTCGCCGTTATCACCGAGGAAACGCATAGCTTTCATCCTAACAAGGTCAATGACGCCCTCATGTGCGTCTTCCAATCCGAGGGGCAATTGCATCATGATTGGGTTATGGCCAAGCTTTTCGCGGAGCTGGTTTTTCACCCTAATCGGATTTGCACCACTTCTGTCGCATTTGTTGACAAATGCTAGACGAGGAACGTTGTAACGCTTCATTTGTCGATCGACAGTCAGCGACTGACTCTGGACGCCAGCAACGGAACAAAGAACCAGAATAGCGCCATCGAGAACTCGTAGAGAACGCTCAACTTCAATGGTGAAGTCAACGTGCCCAGGGGTGTCGATGATGTTGATCTGTTTGTCTGCCCATTCACAGTAGGTCGCAGCACTGGCGATGGTAATCCCGCGCTCTTTCTCGAGCTCCATGGAGTCCATTTTCGCGCCAACACCGTCCTTACCGCGAACATCGTGAATCGCGTGGATTCTGTTCGTGTAAAACAAAATGCGCTCCGTCAACGTGGTCTTGCCACTGTCGATGTGAGCTGAAATGCCAATATTGCGAATTTTCTCGTTTGGAGTGAACACGCTTTTCGTCCGTTTTTTGAGGTTTCTCGGAAAGTAACGCCTGGGCAAGCGCCCAAGTCCCAGGTTTATATACGATGAATCCTGCTCGTCCGAGACCTGCTCGTCGGCCTTTGTCAGTTTTCAAACACTCCGCCGAAGTGAGCCCCATGGGCGTAGCCCATAGTAGAGTCCGCCCATGGGCCAAGACGTTCTAGAAACCCCGGAGGAATATTTCTACGAGCTACCGGGCTACCCTTACGAGCCCCATTTCGTGAGCCTCGAAGACGGTTTGAAAATGCACTATGTCGACCAGGGGCCCAAGACGGGTTGGCCTGTGCTGCTTCTGCACGGGGTCCCGACCTGGTCGTACGTCTACCGCCATATGATTCCTATCTTCGTTGAGGCTGGCCTTCGCGTGATTGCCCCGGACCTAATTGGCTTTGGCCGTTCGGACAAACCGACCAAACGAGAGGCGCACAGTTATGCCCAGCACGTTGCCTGGATGACAGCTTTCGTGCGGAAGCTGGATTTGAAAGCTGTCACCTTGGTGGGTCAAGACTGGGGCGGCTTTATCGGTCTCCGCGTTCTTACAGATATGCCGGAGCGCTTCCGCGGGGTCGTTGCAACAAACACCGGACTTCCCACAGGAGACAGCCCCATCCCAGAGGCATTCCAAGCTTGGCAGAAACTCTCGCAAGAAGCCGAGAAGCTAGACATCAACCGAGTCGTTAGCGCCGGGTGCAAGACCCGCCTACATGAATTGGTTCGCGATGCATACGACGCTCCGTTTCCGGACGAAACGTTCAAAGCCGCCGTGCGCGAATTTCCCATGATGGTTCCCACCACTCCTGACATGCCGGGCGCGAGCGAGAACCGAACTGCTTGGGAGACTCTCAGTAAACTAACCCTTCCCTTCTTGACCGCGTTTTCCGATGAAGACCCCATTACAAAGGGCATGGAAGCCCGAATGAAAACCGACATTCCAGGCGCAGAAGGGCAGGATCACATCGTCATAAAAGGCGCGGCGCATTTTATCCAAGAGGACCGAGGTCCGGAGCTGGCTCATGAAATTATCAACTTCATTTCAGATGCCGAGCCTGCCGAGACGAAGAAGCCAGAATCTACGGCTGCTTGATTTCTATTGAACGCACACTCGCGTTCTCAATGTCGGCGCGGTTAAACAAAATTGGACGAAGTGTCTTTCGGGACCAGATTGGCAACTGATCGCTTGAATGAGGGGATTCTGCGTTCCCCGAGTTGGAATAAGACATAACGGCGCGTGCGACAGGCTTTCCATCAACAAACTCTGCGACCATGACAAAACTGCTTCCATAATTAACGGGGTAACCTTTTCGGGTAAGCCCGGTAGAAGCGTTAATAAATTCTCCTCGGCGGACATGGGTTGCGCTGCTCTCACCAACAGCTCCGAAACCAACCAAGTTTAATATGCCTTCGCGGCCCCGACCGCCCGGAACTCCGTTTCGGTCCCCGTGTAGATTTGTAAATTGTGCTTCTCCCAACGTTGTTTTGCCCGCAACAAATCCAGCTTGTTTGAGTTTTTTGGTTGCCGTGGCAAAGACTTTCTCAACGAATCCGTTTTGGGCGAAAACATCGTCGGAGATGCGCGGTGTCGCTACGGGGTTTTCTCGAGAGAAGGTACCCATCGCTGGCGATTCTTTTTGGATGACAGACCACATTTCTCGCCAGAGAAGTGCACTCGTAGAGTCGACATCAAAATGCCCATCCCATACTTTCAGTTTCTTACAAAGAGCCGTCCTCTTTCGTGGGCAGTTCTTAACAACTGCGCTCTTGTAGAACCGCGCAGCCAGAGACTCATTGCTAAGAATGATTTTTTCTAGGTCCTCTCGGTCAAACTTCTTCTTTCCTGCAAAGGTCGCCAAGTTCATACGCGCTCGCATGGAAAGTGCACCCGTTTTACGCCCGTAGAAAGGAGAAACTTTTCCGATCTTTTCTTGGGGATTTGCAGCCCAATATGAATTATTGGCATTCGCAACGAAGTCTGCACGCCGGAGAATCGGGGCGCGGTTGAAAGGTTCCGCTCCCTTTAGAGCAGCGTCCGGGTGAGACTCAAACATAAAGGCTTTGGTTGAGCCGTCTAAGCCAATAAAGCCATTGCTCCAAGCGGCTTTCATTTCTGGCACTTTTTCGAAGACCTGCTCCCAGATTTTCAGCCCTAATGCCGATAAACGCGGGACAAGCGATGAATCTACGTAGATTGTATTCCCTTTTTCGTCTGCATAGATCGTATTCACAAAAGGCGAAGAGTGATGAGCTTCCAATGCCTTCAGAAACTCCTCATCATCAGAAGCCATCGCCATCTCGAGATACTGTTCGAAAATCCCCTCGGCAGATAACGCCAAGTCAGAAACAGCAAACGCGGTTTCGTTGCCCCAAGCTAGCCCTCCAGTCGCGAATACTGGGCCAAAAATCGTTGAGTACAGTCGCCGTTTGACCGCGTGGACACGCCCGTTTTTTAGAACGTGCACGGTCTGTTTGTGGGAGTCCATGGCGAGAGTTTTCCCATCAACCACATAGGACGTCTTTTCATGAGGAGACAGCTTTAGCCGATAAAGCGCCATACGGTGGGATGCGGACACGGTATGCGTCCAGGCCAAGTTTTCATTGAAACCAATATTGATGATCGGCGCACCCAAAAGGGAAGCACCGTACACGTTTAACTTCCCCGGGATCGTAAGATGGCTTTCGAAAAAACGAAAAGGCCCCTCCCATGGGAAATGCGGGTTCGCTATCAACGCTCCTCCACCAGATTTCATACGCTCTCGGCCCACAGCCAAGCCGTTGCTACCAAGGCTGTGACGAGACCGTTCGTGTCGGTAACTTGAAACGACGCCAGGCTGTGACGAACCAATCGCCTGGACGAGATTTCCGATACCGCCTGCCATCTGTAAGTTCAAAGCGTGAGCAACAACATCCTCTGCGCTGATGGAAAAAACCCACTCAGCGTTCCGACAAGGTATGGGAAGATTCTCACGCCCTTTGTTTTTGACGTATCTGTTAAAGCCTGCGGCGTAACCGGTCACAAGCCCGCGGGCGTCAACAGACATTTTAGAAAGCACTCTTTCTGCTCGACCCGCAAGGTTTAGCGCTCTAAAGCCGAAGTCTTCATCGACAAAGCGCCCATTTTTCCCGGGTCCAAAAAACTCGGCTCGACGTCCCCGAATTCGAATTACCTGTTCGGCGATGGAGCAAATATGAGCCTCTGCCGAGGCGTATCCGAATCCGAAGCCCAGACCTCGAAAGTCTTTTGCTGTGACATGAGGGACCCCGAAATCTGTCCAAATAATCTCAGCTCTGAGCGGAGTCGTAAGCGTCGACTCGGAAACCGCCTGCGGATCAACGCTCTTGCAACCCCATAGAATTACTAGAACTAGGGTTCGAAACTGTCTTGAGCTGCCCCTCATACCACCCACATACTACACCTCTATGTATTGAATCACCTTGACGATTTTCCGATTCGCTACACAACTAATAGGTAGGACTAGGAAGGGATTCCTCCTACTTTCTTTGGTTAGGGTCGGGGAGGCTCGGGATGCGCGTAAGTTTAGTTGCGGTAGTTGTACTTTCAGTTTTTGCCCAATTTGGGTGCAACAAGCGAGAGGTGAGTAAATTTCCCTCGGATCCGACGGGGGAAATAAGGGCGGCCATATCGATTGAGCCAGCTCAAGAGCTCGACATTCTTTTCGTGATTGATTCTTCTGGAAGTATGGAAGACGAGCAAGCGTCGTTGGCTACGAACTTCCAACGTATGATCGACGCTCTCTCCGACAATGAAGCCGGCCTTCCTTCTTTACACATCGGAGTCGTCACTACAGATCTAAATGAGCCTGGCAACGATTCGTGCCCAACAACGGAGACCCCTGGGCAGTTCGTGCGCTCGATTAACGGATGCGCGGGCCCCAATGGAGCGTTTATTGTCGATACCCCCAATGGTGACGGCACCAGAAGCCGAAACTACCAAGGAAGCCTAACTGATACATTCTCTTGTATTGCAGAGGTAGGTGCCAAGCCCTGTCACATATACGAGCAGCCCTTCGAAGCAGCTCGACGAGTGCTAAGCGGAGAAGCAGTCACAGAAGGATTCCTCCGCGAAGGTGCCTTTCTATCCGTCATTTTCATCACCGACGAAGATGACTGCTCTGCATCGAATGAACAGATTTTCGATCTAGACGGAGAAGACAACCTTTCGTCGCGCTTCGGACCACGGGCTTCTTTTCGATGTTTTGAATTCGGAACCGTATGTGATGAGGATGATGACGTTCGAAGCACTGGAGACCGGACCAATTGTCAGCCTCGCGAAGATTCTGAGTTTATCGAGCCAGTCGGTTCGTATCAGAGCTTCTTTGCCGGCTTGAAAAACAGCTCCAGCCAACTCATTCTCGCTTCTATTGCTGGTAATTCAGATCCAGTCTCAGTTCTTACCACCAACAATGGAACAGCACTAAGACTCGATTCAACCTGCGGAGCCGACTCTACTCAGAATGCACGCCCCGCTACCCGTATCAATACATTTCTAAACGGATTTGATAACTCACTTAGTACTAGTATCTGTGAAGAAGATCTCAGTGGTCCTGTACAGGAAATCGCAAATTCCATTGACGCTCTTTTGACTGGTTGTCTCGACGAACAGCCCGGCGATGCTGACCCGAGCACACCGGAGCTCGACTTAAGCTGTACAGTCACGCTCTTTCAGGCAACGGAAGACGGTGACCAATTCTTAGCTAGGCTTCCAGAGTGCGACGGTACCGCCACTCCTTGCTATTCGTTCAACGAAACGCAGGCGTGCGAGGGCTCAGCCAGCGGCCTCGAACTAGAACTCACTTCTGACGACCCCGTTGCTCCCGGCACGTTCGCCGATGTTCGTTGCCTATCTTTCGAGTAGCCGGAAAGTCAGATTTAAGCGCGAACCCTTCTCGACTTGGCTTCTGCTAAGTCGGTGCTCAAACTCGCACTGAGTTCTTCCGCGCATCACCAACAGGTCGCCTTCCCCAAGAGAAAAGCTCGTAGAGGGCCCTCCCCTCTTTGGCCTGATGAGAAAGCTACGTTTTTGCCCTAGCGATAAACTGGCAACCCAACGATCTTCTTGACTCGGGCCCACTTCCGGCTCGTCGTCAGAATGCCAGCCCATACAGTCCCGTTGGTCTCTATAGAGATTCGCTAGCACGCCGTTGAAGCGCAGGCCGGTTTCTCTCTGTAGCTGCTCACGAATTAAAGAAAGGGATGGCGTCCAAGCCAACGGTAGGTGCTCGACCCCAGAGTATTTGTAGCTTGCGTCTTTGTCTCCAAACCACCCAACTAAACGCGGCGAAGGAATATCCCGCCCAAACATTCGATAGGTCTCCGGTTTTAGAGAAAGCTCGCGAGAAAGCCGTTCCATCCATTGAGCACCCCTGTCTCCCGCCCAATGCGGCCAAAAGTCTATCCACGACGAATCCGATAGCTGGACCCTCTCTTGTTTAACGAAAAGAGGAAGAGTGCCTTGCAGCCTTACTGAGCCTGCCAAACCACGTCGTGCTGATACTGCCCTGAATCCATAACGGCGAAGCCGACGAAAAGGAAGAAAAAGAGGACAGCCGTCAAAAAGAAAATCGTGTGGATCAACTTGTCATAGCGAAGATGCATGAAAAACGCGCAAACAAGTCCTGCTTTGATCGTAGCAATAAGCATCGCAACGCCAATGCCTAGGTGGGCGCGTTGCGCAACCACGGTGATAACAGTGAGTCCAACGAGGGTGAAAAACACACCAAAGAGAACCTTGAGAGGTATGACGTGTCCAATACCGTGGTGTTCGCCGTGTCCGTCGTGATGATCCGCCATGTGTTCCCTAGTCAATCAAGTAAAGCAAAGGAAATAAGAAAATCCAAATCAGGTCGACAAGATGCCAGTACAGCGCGGCGTAGTCGATTGGGCCGTAATATTCAGGCCCGAAGTGGCCCTTGCCCGCTCGTATCAACAGCCAAATAAAGATAAAAATCCCTACCACCACGTGGATACCGTGGAGACCGGTCATCGCGAAGTAGATGGTGAAAAACATCGCGGTATTCGGTGGTGGAATCGCAGCCTTGGGCCCCTCCTTGGAGATGGTCCCGTCCGCACTGTAAGTACTTCCGTCGGGAATCGGCTCGGGAACCGGAGCCGCTGCACTGGGAGGCGCGTCCGTAATCGCTTTCGGCATCGGACGACCCTGCGGATCTTCCGTTGGCTGAAACTTCTCGCCGAATAACACGCCAATATGAATCTTGTGGCTGTACTCAACGTACTTGATACCTAAGAACCCAAAGGCGCCAAGCAACGTTGCAGCCAAGAGAAAGATCAGCAATCGCTTTTGCCCTAGTTGGGCTGCTCTTACCGCCCAAGCCGCAGTCAAACTACTCGCGAGTAACACTACGGTGTTGATAGCCCCCATGGTTGTATCTAGGTAGTAGTGGGCGTACTCGAAAATTTCTGGATGATTAATTCGGTAGACAATGTAAGCGACGAATAGCGCAGAAAAGAAAAGAACCTCCTGCGCCAAAAACGCCCAAATTCCGAGTTTGCCAGACTCGAATTGGTGTTTCGCACCATCGTAGTGATGCTGAATAAACGGTGAGCCGTGGTGCTCGGAACCCATTACTCGTCATCCTCCAAAGGTTCCGTGTCTTCTTCGTCGTCGAATTTCTCGTCAGCCGGAATAATTTCGGTTTCGTGGGCTTGGCGTCGCCCAGAACGAGCGGGAATCTCTTCTCCTAGATCTCCCACTTTTTTCGTATCCCTAGCCATCTTGGTGTATTTGGGTGCAAGGCCCATCTCTTTACGCTCAAGATCGGCGCGCTCTGGATCTGATGCTCTCACCCATCCGCGCATTTCCTCGTCGTAGACGAGGTCGTCGTAGTTGTAGAGCTCGTACAATCTTGGCGGCTCGCTCTCTCGGAAGTTGTAAAGCGGCGGCGGTGATGTTGTTTGCCATTCGAGAGTTGACGCGCCCCAGGGGTTTCGTGGTGCTTTGCGTCCGCCTTTTCGGGTCGACATGAACAGGTTCACAAAGGAGGCAAACAAGCAAATGCCCATGAAGAACGCACCTAGACTGGAGGCCTGATGCATACCCTCAAACTGTGGATCATAATCCCAATAGCGGCGTGGCATACCTCGTGACCCCATCACAAACTGAGGCAAGAAGGTCCAATTGAATCCTATGAAAATTCCGATCGCACAGAAGCGACTGACCTTCTCGTTGTACATGCGCCCAACGATTTTTGGCCACCAATAGTGCAACCCGCCTAAGAAAGCGATCAACGCGGACCCCATCATAACGTAGTGGAAGTGGGCTACCACGAAGTAGGTATCGTGAAGGTGGATGTCTACGCTAAGAGCTCCAAGGAAAATACCCGTTAGCCCGCCAATGGTGAAAAGCAGAATGAAAGCCAAGGCGTAAAGCATCGGCGTCTCGAGCCAAATGTCTGCCTTGAATAGAGTCGCTGCCCAGTTAAACACTTTAATCGCTGAGGGTATTGCTACTGTGAAAGTGAGCGCAGAGAACACCATCGCTGCAAGTTTGGACTGCCCACTCACGAACATGTGGTGACCCCAAACCAAGAATGAAAGCATGGCAAGCGCGATGGAGCTGTACGCGATGAACCGGTACCCAAAAATCGGCTTATGCGCGAACGTAGTGATTAAATCGCTCATTACCGCCATTGCCGGCAAGATCATGATGTAGACCGCCGGATGGCTGTAAAACCAGAAGAAATGTTGGAATAGAACCGGATCACCACCGAGGTCTGGATTGAAAATACCAATACCAAACATGCGCTCCACGAACAGGAGAAGCAGAGTAATTCCCAGCACTGGAGTGGCTAGCACCTGCAAAACCGCAGTTGCGTAGATTCCCCAAAGAGAAAGAGGCATCTTGAACCACCCCATTCCGCGCGGGCGGAATTTGTGGATGGTCGTGATGAAGTTGACGCCAGTGAAAATAGAACTAAAGCCAAGAATGAACGCTCCAGTAACTGCGGGAACGACTGCCATTTGGCTACCGACATTGCTACTAGAATAGGGAGTGTAAAAAGTCCAACCGGTATCGGCCGCGTTCAGGATTAGAGAAACCATGAACATAATGGCGCCGGAGTACCAAAGGTACAGACTAGCCAAGTTGAGCTTGGGAAACGCGACGTCTGGCGCGCCAAGCATGACGGGTAGAATGAAATTCCCAAGTGCCGCAGGAATCCCCGGAACAATGACGAGGAACACCATGATGGCGCCGTGAAGGGTGAAAAACTGATTGTAACGGTCTTGAGAGACAATGGTCTCACCGACAGTGAATAGCTCGGTTCGGACCAAAAGAGCGAAAGCGCCTCCGAGAAGAAAGGCGAAAACGATTCCAACCAAATACATCAATCCGATGCGTTTGTGGTCCAGGGTGTAAAGCCAGTTGCCTATACCCTTGCTGGCTCGTAGGTAGGAGGGTTCAACTCCGGTCGTGTTGTGGTTGGTATCTGACATGGGCCCTCCTCTACTCCAGCGTCTTTAAGAACGCGATGAGCGCTCCAATTTCCTTAAGTGTCACTTGGCCTCGGAAAGTCGGCATATTGCCGCCATAACCCGCAACGATCTGGAGCTGGGGATCCCAAATCGAATTCTTAATATATTCTTCGTCTACAAGGACGGTCGTTCCATCTGATAGCTTCTCTTGTCGCCCCCAGAGCCCTTTGAAAGTTGGCCCAGTGTGCTTTCGACCATCTATGGTGTGGCAGTTCTTACAACCCTTATTCTCATAGAGATATTTGCCCCACTTGTCGGGCTCGTAGGCAATCAGTTTAACGAGTTCCTCTTTCTTTCCGTCCAACCAGTTTTCGTAACCACCCGGCTCATGAACTTGGACCCACGTTTTCATCTGCGAGTGGTCTGTCCCGCAGTACTCGGCGCAATTGGCTCGGTAGACACCCGGGTCTTTGGCTTCAAACCAGATCTTACTGTAACGGTTGGGGATCACGTCATGTTTCATACGAAACGACGGGATGAAGAACGAGTGGAGTACATCCTGCGATTTCATTACCAACCGAACGGGGCGATCGGCGGGAACGTGCAAAACAGGATCTGAGACCTGGAAACCATCCGTCATGTAGTCGAACGTCCAGAACCACTTTCCACCCGTGACCTGAATCTCTTCGGCATGTTTGGGTGGCGTGTACATATCCACGAACCCTTCCCAACCCCAAACGAAGATAAACACGCAGAGAATAGAGGGGATTACCGTCCAAGTTATCTCCAGCGCATCGTTATGGCTGGATGACGGTTCCGCCTTGTGACCAGGCCTGTGGCGGTACTTCCAGGTGAAGTACACAATGACCGCCGTAATCGCGACGAAACAGAAAATCGTTAAGCCAAGAATTCCGTAGAAAAGCCAGTCAACACTTTCGGTATTCGTGGTTGCCGATGGCGGCATCCAGTAAGAACCCGTGACAGTGTCCAGCGGAGCTCCAGGAGGCGGCACAACCGTGGTGCCTTCTTGGGCTGCACTTTCTGCTCCGGCTACGTTCTCGGCACCAGCTGCTGCCTTCCCCTGAAGCAATGCCAGGTGTGTGAGTAAACCGTTCATGCGCTCTTCTCCACGTCATCGTTGCGATTGCGCCACTGCAGCGCAGCAACGCCCAATAATCCCGCAACAAAAACCATTCCGCCGTATTTCATCACGTCTCTAGCAGCTTGACTCGACCCCATACTTGAATCGTAGTGAAAACAAGCTAGCAAGAAACGCTCTGGCGATTCGTCCGCGCGACCAAGAACCGCACCATTCAGGGACTCGACCATAACCTTTGGACTGTATTCGACTCCGTAAACATAACGAGTAACTACGCCACTTGGAGACATAAAAACCAGAGCGGCCGGATGGGAAACTTCTTTCTGCTCTTTAACCCACTGAAAACCATAGCCTACGGCGCTAGCGATTTCGTTCAACGTGTCCTTGTCCGCGACTAAAAACCGCCACCCCTCACGAGCACTCATCACTGAATATCTCTGGAGATACTGGCTCTTTGTACTCCGGGTTCGCTCAATGGACTCTTTGGGATCCAAGCTCACCGTCACCACTCTGAACTGTTGACCGACTTTCCACTCCATTTGGCGGAGCACGTCAACAAGCCCTCCCAATTGAACGCTACATAGAAGCGGGCAATTGGAATAGTTAAACGTCAAAATCACCGGCAGACCGTCTTGGAAGAACTGACCAAGTTTGACCTGCTTTCCGTTTTCGTCGCGAAGGATTGAGTCTAGCGGCAGTCGAGACTCTAGTTTTTCGATAACCTGAGCACCTTGGAGTTCCGGTAACGGTTCTCCTGAAATTGTATTCCCGGTCTCCGGGAGCGCCCCTGGCACCGACTGAGCAAAGGCAACAGTGGCGCTTAAAAGAATGGCAGTTGTGGAGACGATACGGAACATTGCCTAGTTGGGTCGTTTTCGCCCCTTGAAAACTCGTTTCTTCTTTTTGGGCGCTTTTCGTTTGACTGCGCCGGCGGCCGGCTTCTTTGCAGCAGGCTTTGGGGTTTTAGCGGCGGGGGTTTCCTCTTTGGTTGGCGTAGCAACTCCAGCTCCTTCAGGAACTGCTACAGCTTCAGCAGGTTTTCCTGGGGTTGCAGGAACCGTTGCTTTGTTGTGCCCCCCTACAGAAGGCACCAATACTGCGCGGTTCGCCTTTTCATCCGCAACGACTTTCCTCATTGCGCTCTTGATTGGCATGGAGGCGAAGTCGTTTCCGCCTACGTAGGCAGACCCCTGTAGAGTAGCCTGTTGAGAAGCGCGGAGATTTCTCATGGGCTCGCTCTTGTTTTCCATTTGGCGGGCCGAAGCAACGGGGTTTCCTTTGTAGTAGGCCTGAAGAGCCACAATGCTCGCATAAAGAACTATCGCAACCGCGATGCCCACGATTGCAATCGCGAAGCCATTGATTTCGTCTTCTTGTCTATGTTCGCCACCACTCATGAGCTCACCTATTGATTCTCGAAACGAAGCGAGGTTGTTAAATCGGGATCTTTGATTGGGAGCAACTTCACTTTACTTGCCTTGCTTGCAAGAGCAAAAAGGAAGAAGCCTCCAACGCCGACAAGATTGAGGATGTCTATCGGGTGAATGACCAGCTCTTGCGGCCAATAAGAAGGCATAACGAGCCAGTACATATCCACCCAGTGGACAGCAACTAAGTAGAAGGCCATCAGAACTAACAGCGGGATTTCTTTTCCTGCCAATCGGAAATTAAGCCGTTTGGTCCACCGCGAGAGAAGCATGACGAATGGCAGTGCGAAGTGGAAGATCACAAGGAAAATGGACACCCAGCCGTAGCCAAGTTTGCCGTCGCTTCCAAGTTCCATGCGCCAGAAGAACCAGCCAGTTTCCTCAGGCAAGTTCGCCATCCAAATCAACATGAACTGGGAGAAACCGATGTATCCCCAGAAGAAAACAAAGGCGAAGAGCAACTTCCCAAGGTCATGGTAGTGCTCAACTGTAATCGAAGTCTGCAGCCTACCCGAGGCCTGCAAAACTTTACCGAACAAAATCAGGAAGGCCAGTATGCACATCGTCGAACCACCGAAGTAGTACACACCAAAAATTGTGCTGAACCATCGGGGTTCTAGGGACATCAGGAGGTCGAACGCCAACAGAGAAGCCGTGAGCGCGAACACGATCATTGCTGGTGGGCTCATTCGCTTCATTGAGCGAGAAAGCGCTTCGTCACCACTCTCGTCTTGCTCAGTCGATTTCTTGAAGAAATACCGAGCCATCCCGCCAAGAATGACGAAATACCCAATGATCCTCGCCACGAAAAACAGCGGATTCAACCAACCCTGCTTTGCATGCAGAAGGTGATCGTTGGCCATTATCAGCGGATCGCTCCACTCGTAGAGCTTGGTATTCCCCAGCGCCATCGGAATAAGAAAAACCAATGACAACACCATAAACATCGGCAAAGTAGCCGCCGTAATTTCAGCAAGGCGCCTTACAACCACACTCCACTTTGCGTTCACCAGGGGCTGAAGAACTGTGAAAAACAGGCCTCCAACTGCAAAGCAAAGGAAGTATGCGAAATTTAGGAGGTAGGAATGAAAGAACCGGTCAAATTGGTCGCCAACAAGCGCTCCCCAAATGATGGCTCCGCCAAGTCCGGTTAGACCAGCTACCAGACCCAGTCCCTTTAAACGTCCACCTAGATCGCCAAAGTCGACGTTATCGGTAATTTGCTTGCTACTCGTATCTTCCATGGAACTTTCCTAACGAGGCTTGACGTCTTTCGGCAGATCTCCAAGAGGGGTTTTCGTTGCCCGTTGAAGAGCGCGGAGATAAAGGACAATGTGCCAACGGTCCTCCACTGAAATTTGCGAGCCGTAGCCCTGCATCGTGCGAATCCCGTAGGTAATCGTGTTGTAAAGCTGGCCATGAGGCTGTGTGATCTTGTCAGCTTCATTGATATTCGTTGGCTGATTCCAACCGGTTTTTTGCGCGCCTACCGCAGACGCGCGAACGTGGATCATGCCATTGCCTTGACCGTCATCACCGTGACATGGGCGACAGTAAATTTCGAACTGGCGTTTGCCGCGCTCCATACTGGAGTCGCTGATCTCAATACTTGGTGGGAATTTCTGCGCCCATTTGCCGTCTACAATGCCGCGGTGCAGGTGATTGTCCGCTCGTAGCTCACCGCGAGCAACTGTCCCGTTCGGTGCAACTCTCCCGGTTTGCCCCTTCTCGAAAACCGCGGGCAGCCCCGAGCCAGTATCCTGCGCGCCGAATTTCGGCTGGAAGTCCATATTGGGAACAACGTGAAAGTGAGGACTCGAACTTTTCGACAGGCGAGCCTTGTAGATGAACGCAAACGGAACGAGTCCGAGCAATGCTGTTATTAGGATGAAGGCAGTCACTTCCTTGGGAAGTTGCCTATGCTCATTACTTGTAACGTACCGGCAAGCTTCCACATGGATGGCACCGGCCTCGAGAAGGAGTGCCTTGGTCTCCGTTTCCGAGAACTTGGGATCAATCGCGTCAATAGCGACAAAGAACCCATCATCGGACGCTTTCATGAAGCGGTCGTTACCAAAAAGCGGATGCCACACTTTGGGTAGCTGGTTTAGCCCCCACATTCCGAAGAAAGTGGCGAACGCTGACAAAAGTACGGTTAGTTCGAAAGCAATAGGAATCTGCGCCGGCAAACTGAAATACGGCTTACCCGCAATGATCCAGGGCCAGTCAAATGCATTCATTCCCCATTGAAGAATAATGCCCAACGCACAACCGGTGATGCCCGCGCCGAATACTAGAAGCGGAAGAATCGTCATTTTGATCCCCATCGCTGGATCGAGTCCGTGAACGGGGAATGGGCTGTGGCAATCCCAGTTCTTAAAGCCAGCGTCCCGTATTTTTACGGCTGCCGCCTTGAGCGCACCAGGCGATTCGAATTCGGCTAGAAGGCCGTGAAGTTTGGCAACAGGTCGTTGTTTCGATTCAGTCTGACTCATTTTCTAGTGCTCCGAGCCCGAGTGAGCGTGATCCGACGACAACTTCACCTCAAACATAGCGACCGCCGGGAGGTAACGAATAAAGAGAAGGAACAGAGTGAAGAACAGACCAAAGCTACCTGCAAAGGTCGCTATATCCCAAAACGTCGGATGGAAAAGATTCCAAGACGATGGCAAGAAAGTCCTTCCCAGAGAGCTAACAATAATGACGAATCGCTCAAACCACATTCCAATGTTCACCGCAATACAGACGGCAAGAATCAGATAAGGATTGGTACGGAATTTCTTGAACCAGAAAAACTGCGGAGCAATAACGTTGCAAGACACCATGGTCCAATAGGCCCAAGCCATCGGGCCAGTCGCTCTATTGAGGAATGTGAACTGCTCCCATGGGTTACCGCTGTACCAAGCCACGAACATCTCGGTTGCGTAGGCAAACCCGACCATGGAGCCAGTCGCTAGGATGATCTTGCACATCGCTTCGATGTGGCTCGCCTTTAGGATGTCCTTCAATCCAAAGATGGAACGCACAGGAACCATCAAGGTGAGAACCATGGCAAAACCGCTAAAAATTGCGCCGGCAACGAAATAGGGGGGGAAGATCGTCGTGTGCCAACCACTGACCTGGGACACGGCAAAGTCGAAAGAAACAACTGAGTGAACACTCAAAACCAAGGGCGTCGCCAAGGCAGCCATGATCAGGTACGCACGCTCATAACGGTGCCATTGCCGAGCAGAGCCCCGCCAACCAAGAGCCAGTGCCCCATAGACGATGGTTCTAATTTTTGTTTGAGCCCGATCGCGAAGAGTTGCGAAGTCTGGAACCAGTCCCATGTACCAGAACAGAACCGAGACCGTTCCGTACGTTGAAACCGCGAAAACGTCCCACATAAGCGGGCTACGAAACTGCGGCCAAATTCCCATGTCGTTGGGCAGCGGCAGAAGCCAGTAAAACGCAAGCCAAGGCCGACCCGTATGGAAGATCGGAAACAGCATTGCGCAAATCACCGCGAAAATCGTCATTGCTTCTGCGGCTCGGTTAATACTCGTTCGCCATTTCTGCCTCATAAGAAAGAGGACAGCGGAGATCAGAGTTCCAGCGTGTCCGATACCAATCCAAAAGACAAAATTGGTAATCGGCCAAGCCCAAGCTTCGGTATTATTGTTGCCCCAGATACCCACACCTTGCGTAACAAGATGGAAAAGGGAGGCTCCTAGAAGACCAACGAGCCCAAGCGCGCAACCCATTGCGATGTACCAAACCTTGGGTGGCTTTGGCGCTTCAACAATCCGACAAACGTCGTTAGTGACTTTGCGAAAATACTCTTTAGCTTCCTTTGGGCTACTACTCATGGCTATTTCCCCCGTGACTAGAAGAGTTATCCGACTTAGCTACCAGCCGTGGATGTGGGTTGGTGAGTTTTGCGAGGTACGACGTGCGAGGCTTGGTGTTGAGCTCTGCCAAGAGCGCGTAAGACCTAGGCTCTTTCTGCCGTTCAACAACTTTGCTCGATTTATCGTTTAGGTCACCGAACACAATCGCGTCACTCGGGCAAGCCTGAGCACAGGCAGTCGTAAACTCGCCGTCTTTTAGACGCCGACGGTTGTTGCGAGCCTTGATTCGATGCTTTGAAATCCGCTGCACGCAGAAGGAACATTTTTCCATCACGCCTCGGCTTCGAACCGTTACATCTGGATTGAACGCCAACTTACGAGACGCATTCTCGGGCTCATCAAGATCTTTCCAGAGGTAGTAGTAGTTAAATCGCCTAACTTTATAAGGGCAGTTGTTTGCGCAGTAACGGGTTCCAACGCAGCGGTTGTACGCCATATCGTTCAGCCCCTCAGACGAGTGAACAGTTGCCCCCACCGGACAGACCTGCTCGCAAGGAGCATTCTCGCATTGTTGGCAAGCAACCGGCTGGTGCGCCACAGCTGGTTGATTTGGATCGCCAACGAAATATCGGTCAATGCGAAGCCAGTGCATTTCTCGGTTCTTGCGAACCTCGTCTTTGCCTACAACAGCGATATTATTCTCAGCCTGACATGCAACGACACACGCGTTGCACCCCGTGCACTTGTTCAAATCAATCGCCATCCCCCACTTGTAAATAGGCTGTCCCCATTTATCGGTCTCGTAGGAGTGCTCTTCCCAGAGCGAACGGTTCACTTCAAAAGCAGTCTTGGTTTGAATCAGCGCCTTTACCGATTCAATCTCCGCGTGCTTCGTTACAAAATCTGGATTTTTCTCGTACTCATCGACAGTCGCCGAATAAATCAGGTTATGCGTCGCGCGTTTTTCTCTCGCCTTTGCGCCCGTCTCATCAATAGCCCAATGGGTTTGTGTGGACGCCAACGGATAGGATTTTCCAAGCTTCTTAATAGAAGCCCCTTGCGCGACAAATGGCGCCTTTGTCGTGCGCAACGCGAAACTGTTGACGCCTACTGGCTCCACTTTCTTGTCGCTGTGGCCACCTACTTGGCCAGCTCGAGTTCGACCGTAGCCGAGCGCGACAACAACGGTCCCTGGTGCAACACCGGGCAGAACGTAAACGGGAATATTTAGGGCCTTGCCTCCCACCGTAAGCTCGACCAAATCCTCAGTACCAATTTTGAGTACGTCAGCTGTGTGAGGACTAACAAGGGCTGCATTGTCCCAAGTGAGTTTACTCATGAAATCTGGAGCTTCCTGGAGCCAGGCATTGTTGGCAAATCTGCCGTCGTAGGTAGAACCGCCTGTGAAAACAACCTCAAGACTGCCGTTGGCAATCTGTTTCGCGTCCTCCTCAGAGACCTTTACTCTGCGAGCTTGCCCGCTAGGCGAAGCAACTGCTGCCGGTGTGAAAGCGGTGCCGGGCACAAAGCCGTCGTGCAACGCCCGACGCCAAGCTTTGTCTGGAAGAGGTTTCCCGGAAGTGAAAGCAACCGCATCGCGTACCAACTTTTGTGAAGAGTGGTTGCCATCAACGATTTGTGAGAGCAACTCGATTGCCGACTTTGCCTCCGAGTAAAGAGGCTCAATGAGAGGCTGCGTGATGGTGATCGTCCCGTTATACGAGCGCGAGTCGCCCCACGATTCTAGGAAGTGCTTCGCTGGAACATGCCAGGTGCAAGCCTCGGATGTCTCGTCTTCGTAGAGACTAAGGTGAAGACTGGTTTTTACATTCTTCAGAGCTTCGCCAAACCCAATATCGGCAGGCGCGTTGTAAACGGGATTACCTCCAAGAATGATAAGGGTCTTAACCAGACCGTTCGCCTTCATGTCCTTTGCCAGGACCGAGATATCTTGTGCGTTGGTTGGTCTCGAGGGCTCTGATGCCGGGGTGTAAACAACCGTAGTACCGACATTCCCGAGCAGTGAGTTGATACGTGCGGCCGTAGCGTGAGCTTCCGGTGGTTGATTCGCTCCGACAATAACTGCACTGCGCCCTCGTGCCGACGTTAAGTCAGCGTAGAGAGCTTTAAGAAAGTTTCCATACCCATCGTCACCTTTAGGCGCAGAGCTAGTGCGGATGCTTGCTTCAAGCTGCCCGAGCAAACCTGGAATAAACCGGGCGGGTACCGGCAGCCTATGATCGGCGGTGGCACCGACGGTAGTAAACATGCTTTCTACCGCGTAGATTCGGCTTCTGCGAGACGCACCACGTCCTGCATCACGAGTTTTGGTCAGTTCACGAG
>CAYPIX010000001.1:0-19111 GCA_964410875.1 uncultured Kofleriaceae bacterium | reverse complement strand
GTTCACGAGCGAGACGAGAGGCGTCCGGATGCGAGCCGAGAATATCGGCATCAAAGCAAGCAATAACCCGTGCACGCCCTTTTCGCTCTGCGTTGTCAAAGTAGTAATGAACTCGCTGCGGAGTCCCGAACGCGGCCCGAGTTCCTTCGCGCTCATTGTCACGCGAGAGAGGCTCGTACTCGTGCCATCGAGAGCCAGGAAATTTGCGTAGAAGTTCCGCTTTGAGTTTAGCCAGCGTAACCGACGATGATGCTTCCGACAGAATTCGCAGTCCGTTACCCGCCCCTGCTTGGGTGCGTAGTCGGTCGAACCAAGCGGTCAAATCTTGTGAAGTTGGACTTGCCAAGCCTGCACGCGACATAGCCCGCGACCTATCGGGGTCGTAGAGTCCAAGAATACTTGCTTGCTCAAATGCGCTGGTCCCGTGATTCCCTTGCGGATGATCAGGGTTTGGTTCGAGTTTCACCGGCCGACCATCAAACGCTTGAGCCAAGAGCGGATAAGCGACCCCGCCTAACTCCATTGCAGTCGCAAATGTTTTCTGCTCGCCAGGAACGTATCCTTCAGGCCGACGAGAAAGAGGAACGATGTGGTCCTCGTCCCACCGACAACCGGCAACACCCGACAGGGAAAGCGACGCCCCCATTAGCTGCATAAATCGTCTACGCGAAAGCGGGTCGGCCAAAGCATTCTGCTGCTCAGGATATTCCCGCTTTAAAAACTCTTCGAATTCGGGCTGTCCGTCTAACTCTTCCAGACTGCGCCAATATTGGGGTTGTTTTTCTATCGATGGCATGTCGAGCAGTTAAGTGGGGGGTTGATCTTATTGGTTGCAGCAAGTTCGGCACCAAGCTGTTCTTGATCGTCTGGTGCGTAGCCCATCTCGGTAATCTTATCGAGCGGGCGGAGGTTTTGTTCGGGGTTGCGGTGGCAGTCTAAGCACCAGCCCATAGTAAGAGCTTTTGCTTGGTAGACCTCTTCCATCATATCGATGCGCCCATGACACGACTCGCAACCGACTCCGCGCGTAACGTGCGCACTGTGATTGAAGTAAACATAGTCAGGAACGTCGTGAACCTTCACCCACTCGAGTGGCGTCTCTCCCGTATACGCTTCCCGAACCGGTAGCAATTTGGCGCTCTCTTTATGGATTGCCGTGTGGCAATTCATGCAGGTATCAACCGGGGGCACTGCAGCAAACGCGGCTTCCTCCACCGTGTTGTGGCAATACCTACAATCTAGTCCTAACTCGCCCACGTGTAGCGCGTGGCTGTACGGGACCGGTTGCTCAGGTTGATAGCCAATTCGAATGGCTTCAGGCGTTAACCCAAACCACCAAAGTGCCAGTAAAATAACCGGTGCACCGCCGAGTAAAACGAGAACTCGTTTGTGCAGGGTCTCTGTCCATTCTGGAAACGTGAAACGTGCCATGCCGCTCCCGGCTACTTCCCCACACCTGGAGACATTCTGGCAAGTGGCTCATTGCTTTTAAGGGTCGGTTCAAGGTTGCTCAAAGAAGGACTGACCCTCCCTCATGTCCTGGTCTAAGTTCCTACAACGACTGTCTAATTCGGATTCACTTCAAGCAATGCAACTGGTTCATGATCTAGAAAATGCGACAAATTACCGCGTAACCCATCCTCCAGTCGTCTAGGGAGGAACGGGTGATCATTCTTATCCCTTTTTTCCCGCCAGTCAGACCGCGTTCCGACTCCAACCTGACCTTGATAAGAATGTCTCTGGGGAACGGCACACCAAGTAAAAGCGAGGACCGTCTGCTGCTGAACACACGCTCGCTTTCCATTCGCTGGAAACGAGCCCCACCCCGCCCCAACCGTCGAAGAGTCGCTTGCGAAAAGTCGTAATGGGGCTAACCTACGCCTACCATGTCTGATCAAGACGGCCCTTATTCTCGCGGAACAGCGTTTTTACTGTGGTTATCGTGCGCACTAGGTTTCGCCGGTATCCATCGATTCTACTTGGGTCGCTATGGAACCGGACTTCTTTGGTTCTTGACCTTCGGGCTCTTTGGCTTCGGGCAACTTTATGACTTGTTTCGGATCCCTGCGTTAGTTGGGGAAGAAAACGCAAAAGCTGCTGCGTTGACTGGACGCAACCGAAAGCTGCTTGGCGCACCGGTTTTGCACGAAAGAAACCCGCAGCCTGTCAACTTGGAAGTCGCGCTTACGCGCTGTGCCGCCAGACGCGGCGGTCAAATAACGGTTGCTCAGGGTGTTATCGACTGCGGACGGTCCTTTAAAGAAATCGAAGCAAAGCTCGATGAAATGCTCCACGCTGGTTACGTCGGAATAGACAACGACGCAGAAACGGGAGCCGTGATCTACACGTTCACCGACCTTGGTCTAAAGGCCGCGGGCTAACTAACCCGCCACAGCCAATCTAAATCTGAATTTCGTCCGCTGCGGTTTCAGCAACGCACTTGGTCAACTTTTCCATCAACGTCTTGATGGTCTTCGCCATTTCTTCGGGATCATCTGATGCAACCGCCTTCTCTACGTCGACGCTATACGCTTTTTCTTTTTCCGATATGCAATCGCTGTCTTCACAGGCGCAAACACTTTCAACGTGTGCATCCAAAAGATCGACGAGTTTCACTTCTCGTTTGCACCCACTACCAAAAAAAGTTAGCCCTAAGAACAAGGAGAAACAGGCCGTCAATGTCTTCATAGATACGTTCTTCTTCATATTAGTTGCTCTGTTCTCTCGGTGGTAAGTTCGTCGTCCCATCGGGTGAGACAGAAAGATACGCCAGTTTCCAAGCCCCCTTCTCGTCTACAAATTCCACAGTCGCCGTGGACCTCTTCTTCTCGTACTCAGCTAAAACATAGAGTCTAGCCCTTGTTTTGTCAGCGTTTTTTCCCGCCGCAACAATCGAGATGATTCGCTGAAATGGCCCTAGTTCCGCTTCGATCGCGTTGGATCGCACTACAAGCTGAGCTTCTGTTTGAAACTTTTGAAACTCAGCCGCAGAACTGACATGCATCGGCGATACCTTTTTGAGGGAAAAATCTTTCAGAATTGCTGCCGTCTTTCGTTTTAGTTTGTCGCTGACGTCACTGTCATCAAAGGTCGGCTTCACGACGGGCATCTCTGTCTTTTCGGGAATCCGGTATTCCACCCCCAGTAGAAGCCACGGGTATCCCTTTTTTTTCCGTAAGAAAGAAATAGAAACAGCGGTTTGCCCTTTCGCGAAATCAACAAGCAGGTCTTCTCGAAAGAGATCACCAGCCTGGCTACTCAACCGTTCTTCACCCAATACACGAACGATCCTTCGGAATTGTCCCAAGGCGGAATTCATTGCGACCATTTTGTCGACGAACTTGTCGCGAAGAATGGAATTCTTCATCTGCCCGGAAGCGTTGTCGTAGGTTACGCGAGCGCTATCCGGAACCGATGCAGCATTCTTTGGGCTCAGTGCCCGTAACGTGCGTGTTGCTTCTCGAGTAAAGTGCGGCTGGTCATCCCAGAAACGAGTAAGCCAAACTGTGATTCCAACGCCCAGCGCGGCGAGGATCAACAGTATGACTGCGACTCTTTTCACAGCCTAAAGACTAGCCTCTTGCGCTTGCTTCACCAAATTCGAGCACGAACCGCTTAACCAAGTTCGCCGCCACTCCGAGTCGATAGAAGCGTCTCGACCTCAAGTCATCAATTGGCTCAATACACTTCGCCAAAAGGTCACTAGCTTTTTGGGCCAATGTTTCCGTCGCCTGAGCTCCTTCAAGGCAGGCTTCAACCTCATGAATTCGAACAGGTCTATCGGCTACGGCTCCCATAGCGATTCGGACATTCGAGAGTCGACCTTTGTCACACTCTGCTCTCGCCGCCACCATCACTTTGGAAATCGATTGCGCCCGCCGCGTGCCCACTTTGCGCCAAAATTGCCGACCACGAAGGCCAACCTCAGGAAACAGAATCCCGGAAATAATCTCAGTTTGCTTAAGAACGTTGGTCCGATATCCGGTACAAAATTCAAGATAAGGAACATCTCGAATGCCGTCGACGCCGGCAATTTGTACGCTTGCGTCGCAGGCAAGCAAGACCGGTAAGGTATCCCCGACCGGAGACGAAGTAGCAATATTACCGCCGATGGTTCCACGATTCTGAATTTGCAAGGCTCCCACCTCTTTAGCCGCTTCCCAAAGCATAGGAACCCTCTTTGCGACGACCTCTGACTTCAACAAGTCTGAATATGTTGTCGTAGCGCCAACCAGAACCGCGCCGCCCTCTACGCGAACGCCTCGGGTATCCGAGATATGAAACAGATCGATGATACCAGTCGGTTTTGGTCGATGCAGAGCCGACACCATCAAATCCGTCCCACCAGCAATAACGGTAAAATCTGGATGTTTTTGACGAAAGCCAGCGGCCTCTTGAATATTTTTTGGACGAAGATATTCCACTATCGTGCGTCCTTCGCGGCCACACCGCGCTCAACTGCTACATCATATACAGCATCAATAATTAACTGATACCCGGTACAACGGCAGATGTTTCCTGCAAGCAATTCACGAATCTTGGCTCTGGAAAGATTCGTTTCATCCTCAAGAATACGTGAAGCAGCGACCGCAATGCCCGGAGTGCAAATTCCGCATTGTGTACCGCCAAGATCTACTAATTTCGCTTGAACACGGTGCAATGGCCCAGTAGCTCCAAGAGCTTCTACAGTCTCGACCGTACTTCCGGCGACCTGAGCAACTGGTATCAGGCAGGAATTTACGACTTTGCCGTCAACCACAATGCTGCATGCACCGCACTCTCCTTCGCCGCATCCTTCCTTGGTGCCCAATACTTGTAAATCTTGTCTAAGGACATCAAGTACTCGCTTCCATGGAGAACAATCTACTTCTACCTTGGCGCCGTTCAATTCAAACGAGTGATTCACTGTGAGACCTCCGGTTGGTTAGGGCTCTGCCTTTGGCTCGAAAGCGCTGCAAAAATTGACTCCGGTGATACCGGCAGTGCATCAAAGTCTGGACCCAGCGCATCCGTTACAGCTCCTGCAATTGCGACAGCTGGACCATCCATAGGAATTTCTCCAACCCCTTTGGCTCCATGAGGACCAAAGGGATACGGCTCTTCTACCAAAATCGTTTCCATTTCGGGCGCGTCTGGAGCTGTTGGAACGATGCATGTCGCCATCGTGCGATTCAGCACTCGACCTTCTTTGTACTGGACATTCTCCAATAGTCCCCAGCCCAAAGCCTGAAGTGTGCCTCCTTCGATCTGTCCCTTCACAATAATTGGGTGAATTGCTTTGCCTATATCAACCGCATGAATGCAGCGCTCAATTTCAACTTCGTGAGTATCGCAATCGACGGCGACGTCAACCAAACAGGCCGCCCAACCGTAAACGGGATAGGCAGACCCCGTATAAGTATCATCGTCCCACTGAATGCCAGGAGGTGGTTTATATTGGCTAGTCGCAGTCTGTTCGCCAAGGTTCTCCACCATCGCGTGGGTTTTTTCTTCCAGGCTGCCAGAGATTTTATTCTCAAGTGCATACTTTTCGATTTTGCTTTTCAGTTCATTGGCTGCTTGCTCAACCACAGCACCTACAACCATACAAGTCCGGGAGGCGACTGTCGGACCACTGTCGGGGACTAACGCAGTATTAGCCCCGATAATATCGACGAGGGAAGGGTCAACCTCGAAGACTGAAGATGCAATCTGAGAAAAAATGGTCAGTGTTCCCTGACCAATGTCCGTAGAGCTGCTACGCACCTCAAACCGCCCTCCGGGAACTGCAGCAACTGTGGCCCGCCCCGCGAGACGCTGTTCGCCACTACCCGTAAAGCCCGCGCCATGAAAATAAAATGCAAGGCCTCGACCGCGACGGACCCAGTGGTCACCTTTCTTTGCTATGCCATGCTCTGGAATCTCACCGGCTACGTCTTTCACCTCTCTAAGCACAGCCAAGCTGCCAACAGATGCTTCGAGTTTTTGTGAGGTCGCAGTTAAGTCGCCAATTCGAAGACAATTTTGTTCGCGCAAATCAAATGCGTCACGACCTAGAATCCGTGCGGCTTTTTGAACTTGGCGTTCGTAAGCAAAAGTCGTTTGGGGGGCGCCGAATCCGCGGAACGCACCGTGAGGCGGATGATTCGTGGCAACACAGCGTCCTCTTATTCGAACGCTATCAAAACGATACGGACCGGCCGCGTGGAGAACTCCACGAGAAAGAACCACAGGAGACAAGGTCAAGTAAGCTCCGCCGTCCATGGTCACATCTACGTCACATGCCACGAAGGTCCCGTCCTTTTTAAGCCCCAGCCTATGTTTGATCACCGCGGGATGTCGTTTCGGGGTCGCTGCGATGTCTTCTTCGCGATCATAAATTAGCTTTACCGGCCTGCCAGCTTTACGAGCAAGGATTGCGCAATGCCCAGCTATCATCGACGGGTACTCCTCCTTGCCGCCAAAACCTCCACCGGTCACAGCTTGTTCAATTACGACGTCATCCCCCCCCACGCCGAGCAGCTCGATCATGGCTTTGTGCACATAAAATGGACACTGCATTGAGCCAACGATGTGGTAGTGACCGTCTTTAAAAGTGGACAGCATACCCTGAGGCTCAATGTACATCTGTTCTTGCGAAGGCGTTCGGTACTCCCCTTCGATCACGATATCGCAAGCTGCAAGGGCCGCATCTACATCATCGCCTTTTTCTATGAGAAACGATTTGTAAATATTGTTGTCTTGGTGAATTTTGACTTCGGCCGTGACAGCTTCTTCCAGATCGAAAACTGGCTTCTTTTCGTCAACGACCAAGGTGATATTTGCCAATGCTTCCAGAGCGAGTTGCTGACTTGGTGCCGCGATCAAAGCGACCGCTTCGTCGGGGTGGCGAATAGTTCCACCAAGCGGTACCAATGCCGGCTGATCGTCCTCTATAAGCAGAACCGTATTTCTTCCAGGGATGTCTTCGGCGGTTGCAACCACAACCTGCGACCAATCAAACCCAGGTCCTAGGTCAATTTTTTGCAGAGTTCCGTGAGCACACTTGCTTCGCACGGTTTGCCCAAACCACATGCCCTCGGGTTGCAGATCGTCGACGTAGACTGCGCGGCCCGTTACCTTGTCGTTGCCATCGACCCGAGGGATCGAACGGCCAACCATCTTTCCATCCGCCATTTCGAGTGGTTTTACCCAACCCAAGCCAGAAGGTAGAGAACTACTCGATCGACGCGTGCTAATTCCTTTGTTGGAAGAACGTTCACACTATTTCCGCTGTGGGCCTTGACTCGAGGCCAGTTCTCAAAAAAACTGCCGGCTACTTATGATACGTGCCCAGAATCTATCGAAGTATTTCGGAGACAAGAGGGCCTTGGGCCCCGTGTCCTTCGAAATTGAGGAAAACGAAAGCGTGGGTTTCCTTGGACTTAACGGAGCCGGGAAAACGACGGCCCTTCGAATCTTTGCCTGTGACCTTCGGCCATCATCCGGGACCGTCAATGTTGGCAACGTCGATGCGGTAGCCAACCCTCACGCCGTTCGTCGCAAGATCGGCTTCTTGCCAGAGACACCGCCAGTCTATGCCGATATGCACGTTGCCGAGTATCTTCGATTTGCCGGACGACTGCGTGGCATGTCACCGCGCGAAGTCGAGAAAAGAATACCCATAGTTCTTGAGCTGACCCATCTTGCAAACGTCAAGAACGAAATCATATCGACTCTCTCTCACGGTTACAGACAACGTGTAGGAGTTGGCCAAGCAATCATCCACGAACCAGCACTCCTCATCCTCGATGAACCAACAAGAGGTCTCGATCCTGTACAAATTATCGAGATGCGCTCGATGATTCAGGATCTGAAAGAGAAACACACGGTACTCATATCGAGCCACATTCTCAGTGAAATTGAAAAGACGTGCGACCGTATATTGGTTTTACAGGCAGGTGAGATAGTTGCCACAGGTCACGAGAAGCAACTCGCTCAACAAATGAAGTCTGCCACTTCCATTGAGGTGGCAGTTGCAAAGCCGGGCGCACCTCAGTCTGAGCTGCGTGAGAAACTCGAAAAAATCGAAGGCGTGACGAAAACGGAAATCGTTCCAGGAAGTGATGACGAACTCACCTTCCGACTCACAACCGAAAAAGACGTCAGAGCTCAAGTTTGCCGTACTCTGGTTGGTTCGGATGTCGACGTTCTCAGTCTCAATAGAGCGGCAGGCGAACTAGAGAGTATTTTCCTCAAATTGGTCAAAGGAGTGAACGATGCGAGCAATTAGTATTGTATTTCGCCGCGAGCTGGCTGCCTACGCCCGCTCCCCTATGGGCTTCATCGTCGCCGCTATCATGCTGTTGGTTTGCGGCCTCCTCTTTCAAGTTCTAGCAATAGGCGAGAAAGAACGCCTATCCGCCGAGGTCCTTCGAAAGTTTTTTGAGTACGTAGGAGGCGCGACGCTAATTACTGGCGTTATCCTTTCGATAAGGCTCTTAGCAGAAGAGCGTCAGCAACACACCATAGTGCTGCTAAACACTTCACCCATTCGAGATGTTGAGGTTGTAATCGGAAAATTCCTAGCGGCATTCGTTTTCTTATGCTGCATCTTGCTCCTTACGTTCTATATGCCACTTCTAATTAAATGGAATGGTAAGATCACTTTTGGTCAGGTGTTGGTGGGCTACCTAGGCTTGTTTCTCTTAGGTGGAGCGACTCTTGCCATCGGGATGTTTGGCAGCGCTCTTACTCGCAATCAGCTGATCGCGGGAGCTGTAAGCGGGGTCATCGTTCTGTTCATGGTTCTGCTCTGGCGTCTGAGCAAAATCGTAGACCCGCCTCTAGCAAAAGTTCTCGGCTCCTTAGACCTTTGGTACTACCACTTCAGTGACAGCTTCATGAAGGGTGTCTTCAATTTGAAAGACGTCGTCTTTTACTTAGCAGTAATTTACTTTTTTCTACTTCTGGCAACCAAAGCCATGGAGGCAAAAAGATGGCAATAGAAAGAAAAGCCACTGGGTCGAGATTTCTCGCCTTCGCGCCCAGCCCCATATTGCTGATTGGACTAATTTGTTTTTTCCTAGGTCAGCGATCTCTTGCCCACTTGGCTCTGGGCAGCAAAATACTTTCCATACTCGGAATTGCATTGGTCGTCATATCTGCGCTTATCCGGCTACTAGCGTTTGCGAAGAACAAAGACTCGCGCCGTTCGCTCGAGGGCATTTTCAGCCTTTGCCACGTTGGCGTTTTACTGGCGTTACTGGGTTACTGGGTTACCACTACTAGCGGACTTACCGCACTCGGGCTCGAGGGAGCATCTGCGGAGAAATTCGCCACAGCGATAACAGTTCTCTGGATCATACTCCTTGTCATTTCTATCGTTCCCCTTCTTGTTGTCGAATCAACGATAGGGATTTCTGGTCGGCATTCCTACCGTTTAGACAGTGGCGGAGAAACCACAGTGGAGATTTTCCGCGTCCGTGAGGCCGCCCTAAGCGGCCTTTCGATCGCCTTGGCCGCATCTTTCCTAATGGTTACTTGTAATGTCGCAGACCAAAGGAACATTCGAAAAGACGTTTCCTATTTTAAAACGTCAAGTCCTGGGACTTCGACTGAGAACATTGTTAAGTCCCTTGATAAACCCCTAACGGTAAATCTTTTCTTTCCTCCTACGAACGAAGTGGCCGAAGAAGTAGAGACCTACTTTGAGGCTCTAGAGCAAGCAACAGGAAAAGTAGAAATAAGCAAGTACAATCGGCTGACCGACATCGAAATTGCCAAGAAAAACCAGGCGATGAAAGACGGTACCGTCGTGCTTTCACTTGGTGACAACAAAGAACGTTTTACCCTAAACCCCGACATAAAAAACGCACGCCGCACCCAGCTCCGCGAGCTCGACAAGAAAGTTCAAGAAGCCTTGATGAAAGTCGTGCGTAGCAAACGAGTGGCCTACTTAACGGTCGGCCATGGCGAGCTAAACCAATCAGGCGCAGACAGGGAAAACGTTCTTGGGGATGCCCGCTCCCAAGCCACCAAATCAACTCACCTTCGTAAATGGCTGAGAAGCTCTAACTACGAAGTAAAAGAGTACAAAGGACTAGGCGCTCCTATACCCGAGGATGCAGACATACTGATTTCGTTGGCACCTCAAGTAGCACTGACTCTCGAAGAGCAGAAGGCGATTGATGCTTATCTGGCTAAGGGAGGCGCTGCGCTTTTGGTCTTTGACCCGACAGGTGAAGGCGACCTGGGCATCCTAGAGAAACGGCTTGGAGTACGTTACGACGCGAGGCCCCTGGCCGACGACAAAGAGTTTGTGCCAATTCAACGCGGAGCCGCGGCACATCAATACTTGGCAACAAACCAATTTTCGAGTCACGCCTCTATTAGTTCAGCCAGTAGGCTAGGTTCCAACTTCGGTATTGCGTTCTTTCGTACCGGTTCCCTCGTCGATGCGCAAACCGACGGGCCCGCCACTAAGAAGACCTACGTCATCAAATCTCTCGCTAGTAGCTGGCGCGACACTGATGGAAATTGGACATTCGACGGAAGCTCAGAAAAACGAAAGCGCTACAACATCGTTGCAGCCGTGGAGAACCCGGTGGCCGAAGGTGCTGAAGAGACACCTGCTAACAAAATGCGAGTTGTTATCGCAAGTGACGCGGAACTCTTCAGCGACATGGTCATGAGGCCCAGTATGCGTCTCGGAACGCAGACTCCACCACAGGCAATCGTACTCGACATCGTTAAATGGCTCGGAGGAGAAGAAGCGTTTTCAGGGACCGTTAACAATGAAAAAGACGTCTTTATCCAGCATACAAAGAGCGAAGACGTTGTGTGGTTCTACTTGACTATATTAGGCGTACCTTTTTTGGTTCTTGTACTAGGCCTCGGCTACGTTTTTGGCCGGCGTCGTTCGAAAAGGAGAGCGTAAATGACCCGCGGTCCACTACTTCACGGCATTCTTCTCTGTATTGCCCTCGGCATTGGCTATCAAACTTGGACTCGAGAGAAAGTCGAAGATCCCAAGACTGGGGACATCGAAATTTGGACGAAAGATGCCAATCTTTTTGACTCTCTGGTCTTCCAACGGAACGGTACCTCAGACAGCCGCATTGTGAAGGTAGAGCGCAGAAAAGGCGAAGAAGACAGACCATACCTTTGGGGTGAAGTCACTCGAAGTCGCACCACAAAGAAGAAGACTCCACCAAAAGAAAGCAGCGACGGTGAAATCTCAACACCAGAAGAAAAAGAGACCACGAAGACCACCATTAAGGAATTTCCTATTGGTGAAGCTGGTGACGAGCTAGTCGAGAAAATCGCTCGCCTTCGAGCTCTTTCCAAGGTTGACAACCCAACGGAAGAACAACTGAAGACATACGGTTTAGCTGACCCCAAGAGCACTCTCAGCATATCTTTTTCCAATCAGGCTCCCAGTGAATTTGCCCTCGGTAACAAGGTGTTCGGCGGCGCAGACCTCTATGCGCTGGATGCAAAATCTAATACCGTTTACGTTCTCTCCACCAAAGTCGTCGGTAAATTGAATGGAGCCGAGAACTCTCTCCAACTTCGGAAATTCCACGACTACAAAGAAGAGGACATTGGCAGTGTCAAAGTTACGACCAAGGCCGGCGAGAAGGTCATGGTTAAAGGGGAAACAAAGGTAGAAAAGGGAACCAAGACAACTTGGGCGTACAAGAGTACTCCCAACGCACCGGACCCAACTCTTGGCAATTTTCTCAGCAGATTTAAACGGCTTCGCCCTTCAGGCTACGCTCCTGAACTCAAAGGAGAGGAATTGACTCAAGTAGGCCGATTGGAGTTTCGGTCGACGGCCGGCGGTAAGCTTGGGTTTGTAGAGCTTGCTTTCAAAATGGAAAATGGGTCCAGTGTCTACTTTATGAAGACTGAGAAAACTCGCGTCTATGGATCCGCGGACCGGTTGACCGCGGAACAAATTCACCAAGACATGACTGAATTCTTCGGAGGCCCTGCGGTTCCCGAATCGGCCGCTCCAGCAAAGCCAGCAAGATCTAACACCCCTTCCAAACCGGGGGGACACGGGCACGGGCACGGGCACTAGGTTCTTTTTTACGTAGGTTCGAATTTTTCGGCGTCGTTACGTCTAACTTTCAATATGTGTAGGAACGCAATGAGAAAATACAATTGGCTAGCAGTCTTCGGTTTTGTGATGTGGGGCACGATCACCTCGGCAGAAGCTCAGTACCTAAGTGCTGACTCGATGGCGTCTGTTACGGAAAGAGCCGTAGACAGTGTGGTCAATATCTCGAGCACAAGAGTTGTTCGCCAGTCCCCTTTCTTCAGCGATCCCTTCTTTCGTGACCCGCGGCGCCAGCAACAGCGGTATGGCCAAAGCCTAGGTTCAGGTGTCATCGTTTCTACGGATGGCTACATCCTCACCAACAATCACGTGGTGAAGTCTGCGAAAGAAATTCGCGTAACCTTAACCGATGGCCGAGAAATCGAAGCAAAATTGGTTGGTTCCGACCCTAAGTCAGACCTTGCCGTCCTCAAGTTTGTGGACCGAGTTCCGAACCTCCGCGCTATTCGTTTTGGTAACTCCGACAGCCTTCGGCTAGCAGAATTTGTAATTGCGATTGGAAACCCGTTTGGCGTGGGCCAAACCGTAACAATGGGCATCGTCTCTGCAAAAGGTCGAGGTGTTGGCGTAGCTCAGTATGAAGACTTTATCCAGACCGACGCCGCCATAAACCCAGGGAACTCCGGTGGAGCATTGATAAACCTGAGGGGAGAGCTCATCGGTATCAACACCGCGATTCTCTCGAAGACCGGCGGCTACCAAGGAATCGGTTTTGCGATTCCAAGCAAAATGGTTGAACCGATCATGCGGAGCTTGATCAATGACGGTCGGGTTACCAGAGGCTACCTAGGCGTCTCAATTCAACCACTCAACAAGAAACTCGCTCTTGCTCTAGGGATCCCCTACATCGCTGGGGTAGTCGTATCAAGCGTCGAACCTGGAGGGCCAGCAGACCTTGCGGGACTTCGTCGGGGCGACGTAATAGCTGCAGTAAACGGCCGAGCCATACGAAAGGTCTCTCATCTGCAAAATGTCGTTGCAGCTGCCGGTTTAGGAGCGCGTGTCAAAATCGATATTTCACGACACGGAAGACGCGATCAGATCTATGCCAAACTCGAAAGCCAACCGGATGAAGCCCCTCCCGTCGCCGGCGGCTCATCAACACCTGGGGCTTTCGGAGCCAACATAGCTAAACTCGATCGCCGTAACCGCAACAGGTACCAAATACCTAGACGCTTAAACACCGGCGTGCTTGTCACGCAAGTGGACCAACGCGGAATTGCAGCTGGGTTAGGTGTACGACCTGGCGACGTGATCATGGAAGTAAACCGACGCCAAGTCTCAACCCCAAAGGAATTTCGTCGTGCTTACAATTCTTCCCAACGACAAATTGCACTTCTCATATACAGAGATGGTTCTACTGTTTACCTAGCGTTTACAAAATAAGCTCACACCTACTTGTCCCACCCAGAAAACGTCAGAGTCATCACCGACAATGTGACGATGGCGGGATTTCTAGTACTACTCTTTGGGTGCGTGTGTGGTTTTCTTGGGATTGCATGGACTCGTTACGTCGACAGAAAAAAACGACAACGACGTGCAGCCACCGCAAAATATGGCGAGGAACGAGCTATCGAACTCCTAGAGTACGAGGGGTTTACTGTTCTAGAGTGCCAACCGACCCAAGACTGGACAGTCTACGTCGACGGTCAAGCTCGAAGTTTTGAACTCCGCGCTGACTTACTTGTCGAGCAAGATGACAATTTCTATGTCGTCGAAGTCAAAACTGGCGACTTGGCCACAAATATCAATTGGGCAGCGACGCGGCGCCAGCTGCTTGAGTACCGCCTTGCCTATCCTGTCCAAGGGGTACTTTTAGTAGACGCAGAATCAGAAACGCTCCACCAGATAGAGTTTGACTTTGAAGGGGATGAATTCTCACTTAGCGATGGACTTGAGGACATCCAAATAGAACACTTGCTCGCCGCTTAGCTCCGGCGGAACTAGCAGAGGTTCTCTAAGTGTCTCAACAGACTGACTATTCTCAATTCATTGGAAGCTGGATCCTTATCCCGGAAAGCTGCGTCTACGAACAAGGCGAGGCTCCCCAGCACGGCGAGTACGAGATTGCAGAAGCCGGCAAAGAGCTACGCATTGTCATGCGCTGGATCGAAAGCTCAGGTGAGACCCAAGAGTTCTCGCTAGTCGGTAAGCCCGACGGGCAAAGACACCCTTTTGCCGTTGGCAAGTTGGTAGACGAAATTCAACTAGAGTGCCCGTCAAACAGAGAACTCACCTCGCGTGCATACTACCAAGGTGAGTTACTGATGACCGCACAACGCCAACTAGATGACAAATTCGCTGCCATGCGAGTCACCCAGGTTGCCTATATGCCAGATGGCAGTCGCCCGGCAAACGTGAGCATCTACCGAAGAAACCAAAACAACTAGACCAGTTGTTGAAGAACTCGGTAGGGTCCGTTTCATGGCGAAGCAATACTGGCTAATGAAAAGTGAGCCCGACGTCTACGGCATTGACGACCTTAAGAAAGACAAGAAAGGCGAGTGGGACGGAGTTAGGAACTACCAGGCGCGCAACATCATGCGAGATAAAATGAAGAAAGGCGATGCCGTGCTTTTCTATCATTCCAACGCCAAGCCTCCCGGTGTCGCGGGTCTCGCGGAAGTATGTAAGGAGTCTTATCCCGACCACACATCTTGGAAAAAAGGCAGTAAGTATTTCGACGCGAAGAGCACCCCAGACAATCCGCGTTGGTTTATGGTCGATGTTAAGTTTGTTGAGAAATTCCCGACGTTCGTCCCTTTAGATGTTCTAAAGGAAACCAAGGGGCTAGAAGACATGATGGTCATTAGAAAAGGGGCTCGGCTTTCTATCCAACCGGTCTCCGCAAAGGAGTTTAAGATCATCACAAAAATGGGTAGACAATAATCAAGAGCCGGTGTTCTAGCTTCTACAGCTGCAGCCAAATCTTGAGCTTCTTTGCCCAAAGCTCAGGCATGTCAACTCCAAAACGAGCGCCTCTGGGAACAGAATCGCTATGGAAGTCTGAACCGCCTGTCGCAACCAAGCCAAGATCTTCGGCTACACGCAGCCAGCTTCTTCGCTTGGCCTTCTTGTACGGCCCATAAAAAGCTTCAACGGCAGTCAGGCCAGCCTCTTTGTATTTTCGAAGCAGTTCCTCTGCATCTGGTCGAGAATGAGGATGAGCTAGCGATACTTTGCCCCCAGAATCGCGCGCCAGCTTTAACCCTTCTCCAACGCTTAGGTGTTCGTTGGGTACGAACGCAGGGCCACTGTCTCCTATTAGGCGTTGAAACGCCTGGGACTCAGTAGCGACGGCTCCTATCCGAACTAACTCTTTGGCTAAATGCGGCCGACCTACTACGGTCCGCCCTTTGAAGACTTGATCCAGATCTACCTGGAAACCGAGTTCCAGAAGTTTCGCTCCCATGTGCCTCAATCGATCGCGACGAGCGGCCGCCCTTCCTACAAGGAACTCTTCCAGTAGGTTCCATTTTGTACTTTTCTCGACGTCGTATACGAGCAAATGAACCGGCGCGTCTCCCTCGTGACAAGTCATCTCAACACCGCGCAGAGTAATAGCGTCTGGCAATTCTCCTATCGCATCCGCTGAACCCGCGCAGGTATCGTGATCAGTTAAGCAAAAAAGATCGACTTCGCGTTCACGAGCGCGGCGCCCTACCTCTAAAGGCGGGATCTCACCGTCCGAACAAATCGAGTGGCAATGAAGTTCTACTCGCAAAACAATTACGAACCGCTGCGCAACCGACCCGCAACCGACATAGCGAGTTCTAGAGCCTGCTCGTAGTTCAATCTAGGATCGACACGTGACAAGTAAGCTCGTTCTAGATCACTTTCGCTCAAGCCCCGAGCGCCTCCAATGCACTCTGTGACGTTCTCGCCAGTCAGTTCGCAATGTACAGCTCCTAGAGTGCTACCCATACGGGTGTGAATATCGAAAGCTTGCTCAAGCTCACTTAGAATATTTTCGAACCGTCTTGTCTTTATGCCAGCGTCCGTCGTTTCTGTATTGCCATGCATTGGATCGCTGCACCAGACCACCGGGTGTTCCAGTTTCTTCACGGTCTCGATTAAATCCGGCAAAATTCCGTCAATCTTTGATGCGCCCATTCGATGAATCAAGACAAGACGACCCGGTGTCTTTTCAGGGTTCAAAATATGCAGAAGCTCAGTGAGCCAGTCCGCTGACATACCGGGCCCGACTTTTACTCCCATCGGGTTTCTAATTCCACGGAAGAACTCCACGTGCGCACTATCAACCTGTGCGGTGCGCATTCCTATCCATGGCAGGTGAGTACTTAGATTGTACCAACCATCTCGACGCGGAACTTGGCGAGTTTGCGCTTGCTCGTAGAGAAGTGCGAGTCCCTCATGACTTGTGTAAAAGTCGACACGTCGGACTTCCGACATGTGACGCCCCGAAACCGCTTTAAAAAAGCCCACGGACTCGCGGATCGAATCAACGACTTGTTGATACTCGCGCGCCATCGACGAGTGTTCCATAAAACCCAAATCCCAATACTCTGGGTGATAAAGGTCGGCAAATCCACCGTCGGCAAGTGCGCGAATGAAATTAAGCGTAAGTGCAGCCCGCTCGTAACCGCGGAGCATCAATGTCGGGTCAGGTGTTCGATCTTCGGTGGTGAAAGCACTCCGATTGACCAAATCCCCCCGATACGAAGGTAGACTCACGTCCCCGCGTGACTCGGTGTCCGTTGATCTAGGCTTTGCATATTGACCTGCAATTCGCCCAATTCGAACAACCGGGCGCCTTGTGCCGTGAACAAGCACAAGGCTCATTTGCAAAAGCACCTTGAGTTTTGCTGCGATGGATTCAGGGGCACAATCATCAAAAGACTCCGCGCAGTCGCCTCCTTGTAAAACGAAGACCTCCCCATTAGCGGCCTTGGCCAACTCGCCTCTCAGTGCCTCGATCTCCCATGACGTAACAAGGGGAGGCAGACGAGATAATTCGGAAAAGACCTCTTTCACCTTTTCCTGATCTGGATAGGTCGGCTGCTGGCTCGCACTTTTCGCGAGCCACGAATCTGGGGTCCAAGCTGGAGTCGACACGGTCACTAGTTACACTTATTTTCTTTTAGCGCTTTTTCCCATCGACGAGCCGCCGACTTGCACGAGAATTCAACTTGCTTTCTAGCATCCTTGTGGGACGCTGCTTTCGCGATAGCTTTACGCCAGGTAACGAATGCAAGCCGGATGCTGTTGCGAACATCGGCGGGCAGTGCCTCGCACGCTTCAAATCGCGCGAGATACTTGTCGCAAGCCTTGATATCGATTTTGGGGTTTTTCTCCGAAATAGTTGGCTGCGGAGTCGGTTCGGGGATCGGAATCTTCATCGTTTTTGTAGGAATATCCGCCTTGGGTACTGGACTCTTTTTCTCCTTCTTTTTGCCGCACGCGCCGACGGCAACCAGAACCAAAACTGTAGCTACTAGCGTTTTCATATCAGTGCATCCTTTAGCATTCGACATCAATTACCCGAGTCTCATTCTGGGCTGTGCAAATGAACCACATCCTACTATGGTTTTGGCTCTATGCGAGCCGGCCAAAGAATGAACCATAAACAGCTAACACTTTTTGTCTTCTTGACGCTCACCTGGGCGTGCGGTGGCGCCCAGGATGTTGCCACGGCGACAACAACCCCAGCCGTGGAATCCGTGAATTGGATCCCTGATGGCTACGCGACTGTGACCCCGGGACTTGTCGTCGAGGACGTTGATGCGGCTGTGGAGTTTTACGTAAAGGCCTTTGATGCAAGACCCACCCCAAAGATTACCGATCCAAGTGGAAAAAACATTCACCAAGAAATCCGCCTGGGCAGCGGAGCCGTCATGGTATCGGCCGCCATTCCCGGCCAGAACAAGACACCCTCCCAGCTCGGTGGCACTCCCGCAACTGTCAATTACTACGTCCCTGACGTAGACCGAGTTTTCAAACAAGCGGTGTCGGCTGGTGGCAAATCGATCATGCCTTTAGACGACCAATTTTGGGGGGATCGCTGGGGACTCCTAGTGGATCCTTTTGGCCACAAGTGGGGTATCGCTACCGCTAAAGTCGCGTTATCGCCAAAGCAAATTGGGGCTGCTGCAAAAGTGGGCTACGCGCCTGGCGGAAAGAAGAAGATTGCTGAGATTTGGAAAAAAGCAAAACCAGCACCAAGCTATAAACAGCCCGGATACACCGATATTTCCGTCGCGTTGCACATGAAGGACGGAGATTCTCAGCTGAAACAGTACGAGAAGTTTGGCGGAAGCATCCGCAAGGTTTTGCCAATGCCAAATGGAAAACTCATGCATGCGGAGTATGTAGTGGGCGACTCGGCAGTCATGCTCTCTGACGAGATGCCGGAATTCGGCACGAAATCACCCATTTCTCTAGGCGGCACCCCTGTTTTTCTTTTCACCTACGTCGAGGACGTAGACGCACTAACCAAGAAAGCTGCGGATGCAGGTGCAAAAACCAAAGGGCCTACAGACATGTTCTGGGGCGATAGAGTTTCGCACGTAGTAGACAATTCGGGGCACCTTTGGATGTTCGCGACTCACAAACGTGACGTCACGCCCGCGCAAATGCAAGACGCAATGAAAGCTGCGCAACAGCAGCAATAACGAGCGAGTACTTCCGTGAAAGCCTGGACGGTCGAAACACCTGGTCACTTCAGCACGTCCCTTGGACTACGCGAGAAAGATGCTCCTGTTTGCCCAGAAGACGGAGTCGTTTTCCAGGTTACCGCCGCTGCCCTCAACTTCCCTGACCTACTCATCATAGCGGGGAAATACCAGTTCAAGCCCCCTCTTCCCTTCTCGCCAGGACTAGAGGCGGTTGGTGTGGTGACGAAAGCTGGCGCGAAAAGTCAGTTCAACCCCGGTCAGCGTGTCGTTTGTTTTCATCGATTTTGCTCGTACGCAGAGTAATGTGCCGCTGCTGGCTCCGGCTTGTTTGTTGTACCGAACAATATGACTGTCTCGCACCCAGCTGGCATGATGGTCACCTATCTAACAT